>JBICHZ010000299.1:0-10999 GCA_043101355.1 Rhodopirellula sp. JB044 | reverse complement strand
GGCGGTTGCAGCGTGCTATCGCCGGTTCGGACGCAGTTACGGATACCGTCACTACGGCTACTCGACCTATCGTTACTCGAGCTACTACACGCCAACCTATCGTTCGTACTACCGCTACACACCGAGCTACTACTACACCCCGGTCACGAACAGCTACTACACCCCTGTCTACACCAGCTACTGGGGATGCTGGTAAGCCAGCCCGCCGCGTTGGGTGTGAGATAACCAAACGTTACTTCGCCCGATGATGTACCTCTCTTCCGATTACGGAGAGAGAAAGTTGGGCGGATGGCGATGTGCCTCGCCTGATTCACAACAGAGCCCGGACCAACCGAGTGATCGGGGAGTCCGGGCTTTTTTTAAAGCCTCACCGATCTTACCATTCGAACCAACCCAAACTGAGTACCGTCCGATGCGTCAATCAACGTCTACTGTCAAATTTCTTAACGTCACGATTCTATTTATCGCTTCTCTCGCCATCGGCATGGTCGTGTGCAACGGCCAAGATCTCTCTGGAAGAGACTTGCTGAGTGGCTCGCCTGATTGCTCGCACGTGATCGACATGATCCATCGTTACGGAGTGAACCAATCCTGCGATACATCGACCGATGGAAACTTCGTGGCACCGTCCGCTTACGGACCTGTGTTCATACCGGCATGTGAAACAGGTGATCTGTCGATCGTCAGCGTTCACCAAGTCGTGCAGGCCGACGCGGCGTGTGGTCCGAAGTTCGCAGTCGTGATCTCCAACTGCAGCACCCGATGCGTGGAAAATTTCTCGATAACCGCCGTGGGTACCCTCGGCAGAATCCGGTGCTTTGATCCTTGCACCACTGTGAACGTCGAGAAAATCCATCCGAAAGAGTCGCTGCAGGTTGAAGTAACGCTTCCAATCGAAGCGTTCTCCATGGGCAACCGGAACGGCCAAATCATCGGGTTCCAACGACTCGTCATTGTCATTGATAGTTTCGATGAGTTCGTCGAGACCGATGAAGCTAACAACATCAAAGCGTACCGCGTTGCGACGTTGCCATTTCTCGAAGTGACCTCGTCGGTAACATCGGAAGTCACCGAAACCCAAGTATCCGAAAACGTCACGACCAACGAGGCCACGCAAACGGTCGAGCAAGCACAGCAGCTCGAAACGACGCAGCCGCTCACCGCTCAGCCCGACGCGTCGGTGAGCGACCAGGGGGCAACCTCGTCAACAACGGTCGAAGATTCAAACGATGCGTTGCAGGATGCGTGGAAACAACTGAACGTCGAATCGACCGATGATGGCGCTTCGTCCGCGAGCTAACCACGCGGTTCGTCCGGCCAGCATGATCGTGCGGTTCGGTGTGAGAATCCGCGAGCGTCGTCTGCGTTGTAGAAAAGGGTCAGCCAGGTGTGTTGGGCTTCGGCATGCGACGCACATACCGCGACAACAGGCGAGCGATCGAACCGAGTGTTCGCAACGAGATGCGAGCTCCCGGATCTTTCGCCGCCTGCACCATCAGGTGCCATGCCGACTTCATCGGTGGTGTCTCAAAATCGTCGAGAACCTCGATCATGTGTTGATTCCATGGTTCTCGTTTTCTGCCCAAACGTGATGCTTGGGCCAGGTTCCGCGAAAGTTGGCGTTCGAGTTTTTCGCGGATCCGAAGGTTCTCGAGTTTGAACTTGTTTTCGGACTCAACGTCTTTGCTGGTTTCCACGACCGTTTTGGATTGGTCATGCAGACGAAACATCGCACCGAGTGACGAAGAGTAGATCACCTTCGGATGTTCGGCGAGATACCGTACGATCAGGTCCCAATCGAAGCCGTAATGAAGATTCCGGTCGATACCGCCGCAGGAGTTCAACGCGGACATTCGAAACCACAGTCCTGGTTGACTGAATGAGTAGCGGTCGCAGCGTAACATCGCTTTGGCAGAAAGGTTGCGATTGACCATTCGAACGGCCGAATCCGTCGGCGGTTTTCCGTTCGCGTCTTCGACGCAAACGTCGAACGCGTAAAGGTCAGCGGACGGTCGAAACTTCGCCGCGATCTCGTGAAGCGCCCCCGGTTCCAAGCGATCATCGGAATTGATCCAGTTGAAAATTTCACCCGTCGCCAGACGCAGACCTTTGCAGATCGCGTCGGATTGCCCTTCGTCTTTCTCACAAATCACGTGGGTGATGTGAGAGGCGTAGTAATTCAGGATGCTGCCACTTTTGTCCGTGCTGCCGCCGTCAACCACGATGTATTCGAGGTTGGGGTATCCCTGCATGAGCACCGATCGGATGGTCTCTTCCAGGAAATCGCCTTGGTTGTAGCTCGGGGTGATGACCGTGATTGGAGGGAATTTTTCGAAATTGGCTGGCGATCGCGTGTTGGAGTCAAGGGTTCCGTTGGGTTGGTTGGTTGTACCTTCCCAGGGCCATCCGCTTTTCGTCTGTAGCGGAGCGGGGATCGCGGATTGCATGTGGCGTCTTCAAACACGGTGGGAACAACAGGAAGCGGCAGCCGGCACGGTGATGCGAAAGAGTTGACTCGGCTGATGAGAGCGACCAAGATCAACGCTGTACATTTGGTGGCATTCGCGATGATACCGGTTCTTTTTAATACGTGTTGTTATGACTCCTGCATCCACACAATTTTGTTCCGGGCGAACTATCTTTTGTTCCGGCCAAACTAGGCGTTCGATTCACGGCGCGGCTTCTCTGATTGTTTTGACAATCCTGATGGTGCCGGTGATTTGCGGGGGCTGTTCGAAAGAAGAGTTGAAAAAAGCCTACGATGATGCCAAGTCGAAGACCGAGGATTTGGCCGCGTCGACGAAGCAGTCGGTGGACTCGGCGGTCTCATCCACCGTGACCGCGATCGAAGAGACTCTGCCCGAAACGGGCAACATCACGGTGCGGGGAAGTATGCCGATCGAGAAGACAGCGCAGGCGAGTCTCGAAGTGATTTCGATCGGCGACGGCCGTCCGAACGTGGTGCAAATCTTGAGCTACGATCCTGATCAGCAATCGATGAGTTATCCGGCGATCCTGATCCAAGGCAAGACCGATCAGGAATCGGCTCAGTCGCTTTCTGGCACAAGCATCGAGTGCGACGTCTATCTTCAGTCAACCGCGAATGGACCGATTGTGATGAGCAAACCGGGAACCCATGTCGCCGTCACCTTCAATCAATTCAGCAGTGAAGAGGGAACGATCTCGGCGAGTATCGCCGGCGGAGAGGTTGTCAGCTCTGACATGCAGACGGCAACGTTTCTCGGCGGCGAGATGATCGCGTTGGTCCGACAGTAGGTCTCTCGTGAAATCAAGGATGGCGTCGCCGGGCAGCTTTTCCATACGCGGCTGACGCTGCACTGCTATCGGTCGCTGCTGCGGAACCTCGCCGAGGCGACTTCGGGACCGTAGGTGACCACGCAGTTTCGTCCGTTGCGTTTGGCCATGTACAAACACTTGTCGGCTTGATGAATCAGTTCGTCGATGTTCTTTGCGCCGGACTCACGATCCACCACGCCGATGCTGATGGTGACCTGAATGACTTCGTTTGTCGTGGCGGAATGCACGGATAGATGGGAAACCGTGCCGCGAACTTTCTCGGCGATGCTGCGTGCCGCGTTGAGGTCATAGGCGGGCAGCATGACACAGAACTCTTCGCCGCCGTAGCGATAGATCTCGCCGACGTTTTCGAATGTGTGCCGCAATGACGTTCCCACGCACCGGAGAACTTCATCGCCGGTCGCATGCCCGTATTCGTCGTTGACGCTTTTGAAGTGATCGATGTCGAACATCATGCAAGACAGCGAGGCTGCGTCGTTCGTGCTGTTTTGCCAAAGGATGTCACCTCGCTCGTCGAGCGAACGCCGATTGCAACATCCGGTCAACGCGTCTTGAGTGACGAGTTGTCGTAGTTCTTCATTGGATTGATGTGCCTCTTCACGACTGCGGCGAACCCTCGCGAGCAAGTCTTCCATCTCGGCGCGATAAGTTTCGACAACCGTTGCATCGCGGACCGAGATGACCATCACATCCGGAATCGACAGCCCGGTGATTTCACGAACGGTGATGGCGAGAAGACGTCGAGATTGGTCGCTGCGTTCGTAGAGCATCAATTGCTCGTCACCGACGGCGATGGGGACACCCTCGGGATTGTGTCGCTGTGATCGAGCGGTTCGCAGAGCTTCGTGCCACGGCCGATTCCGTGGCATCGAGCTGCACCATTTCAGCGAGTCGAGGCTTTGTCCCTCAAGGTGACCGTGTGGGATTCCCAGGATGTTACAGATCGCCTCGTTGGCGAAAAGAATGTTGAACCTGCCATCGACGATGAAGAATCCTTCGGGGAAACGATCCAGCACTTCCCCCAATTCGACAGGGACAGCAACGAACCGCTTTGGCAGTGCCCAACCGAAGAGTTTCGAAAGCCAGCTCGGCTTTGCAGAAGGATCAACCGTGGATCGAATCATGAAAAGTGATAAGAGTTCATTGGAGAGTTAGCAGCAAAGATCGTCTTGTGCCTGCGAACATTTCTCCCCCCGACAGAAACATGGGGAACGACGCTCGAGTAGGTCGAGAAACACAGTGCCGGTGGTCGTGTTTGTAATCAGATAGATACCAGTATGTTTCGGTTTTTCGGGTCGTAGTGATTGTTACGGTGTGATGGGTATTCGACGTACAGATGTACGAAACACGACCACGCCGCGGGCGTCCGGGCATCAATCGGTGACCTAGCCTTCAACGCATGCCCGGAACCGATACCCGAGTTGGACGTTGGTTGGTATGCGCGTCACACGACGATGTCCACCCGATGGTTTTCGAACGATCCCGATCATGCTTGACTTCACCATTCCGCAACTGCTCCTCGTCGAGCCCGAAACGATTTTGGCCGACCTGACTGCGTTCCGTCTGGAGCTGCTCGGGTACGGGATTGAAACCGTTTCCGAGGGCGGCGAGGCGCAAGATCTTCTGCGTCGCAAGCAGTTCGATTTGATGATCGTTGACACCAAGCTACCCGAAGGTGATGGCATCGAATGGCTCACCGAACTGCGATTGGAAACGAAGCCGGAAACTTTGCCTGTATTGATGTTTTCTCTCGACCCGAGCTTGGAAACGGTTCGACGTGCTTTCCTGGCTGGTGCACAAGATTATTTGGTGACACCTTTCGATCCGACCGTTCTCGAGTCCAAAGTTCAGGTTCTCCTCAACGGTTCGGAAAGCCCGGTTGGGGCCTAACTTTCGTTTCAAAACGACTTTCGCAAGACCAACAATTCCCCATTCCCTGTTCACAAAGTCACTGCCATGCGACGTCTCGGCGACATTCTCATCGATCAAAAGGTGCTCACCCCCGAGCAGATTGATGCTGCGTTTTCGTCAAAGCCGCGCGGCGTGATGCTCGGTGATTGGTTGGTCAAGCAATCCCTGATCAGCAACAGTCAACTCGGCGGTGCGCTCGCCGAGCAGTTCGGGGTTGAATACGTTGACATTGATTTTTCGAGTGTGAACCCACAGGTTGCCCGGTTGATGCCGGAGGATTTCGCACGTGCTCGCGAATCGGCGGCGATCGAGGTGGGCGACCGCGTTTTGACCATGGCGATGGTTGCTCCGGACGACATCGAAACGATTGCGGAAGCTGAGTTGATGACCGGGTATCAAATCCGGCCCGTTGTTGCGTTGGCTGATGACGTTACCAACCTGCTCAACCGGGTTTATGACGATCGTGCTTTCGCCCGTCAAACGATTGTCGACATGAAGTTTGCCGAACTCCGTGAGGTCGGCGAAACGAGCGAGGAAGACGAATTCGCGATTACCGCCGTTGGGCAAGAAGACGCGCCAGTGGTGAAACTCGTGCAGGCGATTCTCTCGGGTGCCGTGACGGCGGGAGCGAGCGATATCCATCTCGAACCGTACAAACCAGAAATGCGAGTTCGATATCGCGTCGACGGTGAATTGCAGGTTGCCATGACGATCCCAAACCATATTGAGGACCCCGTCATCAGCCGCATCAAGGTGATGGGTGACATGGACACCACGGAGAACCGACGCCCTCAAGACGGTCACCTGACGGTTTATGAAAACGGGAAACGAGTAGGCTTTCGTGTCAGCGGGATTCCGACCGTTGATGGTCAGAAACTCGTGCTGCGGTTGCTCGACGAAGGGGGACAGACATTTGATCTCGCAGGAATCGGGATGCCTCCACGGGACTACGACTCGATTCGTGGCATCCTCGACAAACCGCACGGCATGTTCGTCGTCACGGGACCGACCGGTGGCGGAAAGAGTACGACGTTGTATGCCGCGCTCGAGCATCTGAACGATGACGACCGGAACATTGTTACGGTGGAAGACCCGGTCGAATACCGATTGCCGGGAATCAACCAGGTGCAGAGTGACAATGAATTCGGGATGGGTTTCGCCAACGCGTTGAAATACATCATGCGACAGGACCCGGACGTCATCATGCTCGGCGAAATCCGTGATTGCGAAACCGCCACCACCGCCGTCCAGGCTGCATTGACCGGTCACATGGTGATCAGCACCCTGCACACCAACGACGCCGTCGGTGCGGTTCAGCGTCTCGCCGACCTCGGTGTGGACCACTTCAAGATTGCCGGTTCGCTACTGGGAAGCGTCGCTCAGCGGTTGCTTCGATGTGTTTGCGAGAACTGCAAACGTGAGATTCCCGCCAACCTGAACTTGCTCGACGTCCTCGACCCGGAAGGCGTTGTGCCTCGTGACACGAAGTTTTATCGCGGCGAAGGGTGCAAGCGTTGTCTCGGAAGCGGATTCGCCGGCCGGATGCCGATCTTCGAAATCATGCCGATCAATTCCGAGATCACCGCGGCGATCGAAGCTGGCGTTCCTCACTCCAAACTCGAGGAGATGGCGCTGGCGGCGGGAATGATCCCTCTACGGCAAGCCGGGGTTGAGGCCGCGTTGGCCGGAAAGACGTCACTCGAGGAAGTCTATTTCAAGACCAGCGGTGACCGCCGGACGTCGGACTCCGACACCAAACTCGGAGGCCGTCGCGACAGCGATCCGAACGTTCGGGTCGAGTCGGCGGCCGGTTAACGCTCGCACGCTGCCAAAGAAGATCATCGACCACTGCGTCTCATCATCAAATTTCTTTATCCATCGATCATGACTTACTCGCCCGCCACGACGCGATACCCCGGCGTATCCCCATCGGCGTCCGCACAGCCCAATCGGTTTGCGGCGTTTCTGCAGAAGCTCAACTCGATTGAGGTGGGGGGGCCGTCGCGCAAGTTGGCAAAAGGGTGCGAGCCGACTCGCATCGGCCCGGTACCACTGGCGCAGCTCCTGCGGATGTTACTCATGCTGTTGCAAAACGGTTTGAGTCTTCCGAAGGCTCTCGGTTCACTCGCGATGGACCGATCGAATCGAAAATATAGCGCCGTGTTGCTGAAGATGCGGGCGACGATTGTCGCTGGTGGGACCATTAGCGACGCGATGGCTCGCTACCCGCGAACGTTCTCATCGATGCAGGTGCAGCAAATCCGTTTAGGGGAACGCAGCGGATCGCTCGAAACCGCGATGGCACGCGTGTGCGAACAAATGGAGCGAAAGGTTGCGTTGCGAAAACGGATCATCAAGAAAATTAGCTATCCGATGCTGATTACCGTCGCCGGTTTCGGATTGATGATTTTTATGTGTCTGGTGGTCGTGCCAGAGTTCGAAACGGTGTACAGCAGCAGTGGAGTGGATCTTCCTCCGGTGACTCGGTTCGTTACCGGAACGAGCCGCGTGTTGTTGCAGTGGGGATGGATCGCCTTGCCCCTGTTCCTCGTCGTCGGATCGTTATGGGTCGCCGGTCGCAGACGCCCTAAAATCGCCACCGCGATGGATGCGGCGTTGTTGAAAGTTCCGGTCGTCGGACCGTGGCTCCGAGATGCCGCCGTTCTGCAATTCGTCGAAGCGA
Organism: Rhodopirellula sp. JB044; assembly: GCA_043101355.1. Lineage (GTDB taxonomy): Bacteria > Planctomycetota > Planctomycetia > Pirellulales > Pirellulaceae > Rhodopirellula. Next base: position 3,087 of record JBICHZ010000299.1, on the reverse strand, counting down.
CTGCGGCAATGGTGCAGTGCGGGTACAAGCCCGTTGACGCGATCGAGGTTTCCGCGGCATGCGTTCGCAATCGCTGTGTTCGTCAGGCCATCAACGAAATCAATCAAGGTGTTCGGCGAGGTGAAAAGCTCAGCGTCGAACTCGGCCGCTATGAGCAGTTCTTTCCCGCAACGCTGTGTCAGTTGATTGGTGTGGGTGAGCAGTCAGGTGAGTTTTCCCGTTCGCTCGAAGGCACCTGTCACCATCTGCGAGAACGGCTCGAGAGCCGGATTGATGCGACGGTGGGCATGCTCGAACCGATTCTCACCATCTCGCTCGCGGCGTTGATCGGCGGCATGGTGCTGTCGATCTACACACCGATGTTCCATATGTTCGAAGTTCTGGAGTAGGCCACGATGCGAATCAAAACAATGACGAGTTGCCGTGTGGCGACGAGTTACCAGGTGGGAGCGTCCACCTCGAATCGTACCTCCGTGCGGCAACACCGCGATCGTTTGTCGCGTCGCGGCATGAGTCTTCTCGAAGTGATCGCCGCGGTGATCGTGGCGTCGATGATCGCGATCACGGGATTGATGTTTGTTCGCACTCAAGGCCAGACCTCGGCCGAGCGGACATGCATGGGACACAGTTGCCGTTTGCAGCAGGACGCGGAACTGTATCAACGCGAAACAGGCAAGTCACCCGACTCCAAACTCGAAGCGATCCGCAACGGAGATTACAGCGGCAATCGTTTGCCACAATGCCCAATGCACGGCAACAACAGTACGCAAACCAACTACCGCTGGGACGGATCCAACGTGGTCTGCAAATACCATCCGGGGAGCTAACGCGTTGAGAAATGCGTGTAAACGTGAGGGGATACAACTTCCCTGATTCCGACTGTTCAATTGCAGCAAGTCGACCGTCGCCTGCGTCGTTTGGCTCACCTGGAGTTCTTTAGTCATTCGTGATGCAGCTCACGAATAGAGGTCAGATTATTGCGCGCTAGCGTAGCAATTGCTTGCTTTGAGCTCGCTAGCTGTGGACTGCTGCAGCTGAAGCATCAAGTTGAGGCGGTAGTGAATGTCGCCAACGATCTATTGGTCTACTAGGCCTCAATCAAGCAAGGCTTGCGGTCGATTTTGTTTAAAAACTCGAAAACCCTCGGCGTTTTACGCGTGTATTGGAGGTTAAGAAGACTTCAACACGCACGCTCAACGGAGGGTTTCGAGTGAGTGCCAAACTACGTCGCCAACCGCAGCGGCAACCGACCGAGTCACGACAATGCAGCGTTCTACTTTGACTTGGCCGTCAAGCGTTGCCGTGATGCTGGCTTTCGCAAAGTCGATCTGCGAGGCGACACCGACTTCGCCTTGACCGAGAACTTTGATCGCTGGGACGACGACGGCGTGGAGTTCGTGTTCGGGCTGGACGCGATGCCAAACTTGGTCCAAATCGCCGAAAACCTCGATGGATCCGCATGGAAAACGATGCGAAGACGTCGTCGACTGAAGACACCGCGAGAGCTTCGACGCGCCAAACGACCACGCGAAAGAAATCCTCCCGCCAAGTGGTTGTCGATGCGAACAAGCGTTGCGATCAAGAGAACAACATCTCGCAACTGAAGCAGTGTGCGTTGACCGCTCCGCTGAGAGACTTGACGAGCAACTGGGCTTACATGGTGATCGCTTCGCTGGCTTGGAATCTCAAGATCTGGTCGGCGTTGAGGATCAAGCCCAGTGGGATTGCCAAGCAGAAAGAAGACCAAGCGTCGATCAAGACGAAATTGATCGGGATGGAATTCCGCACGTTCCGGGATCGGGTGTTGATGGTTCCCGCTCAAATCATTCGTCGTAGTCGGACGTTGGTCTATCGATTACTCAGTTATCGCCCAAGTGTGGACTGGCTGCTATTGCTCGACCGAGACATTCGTCGTCCACTTCGGTGTTGACCGCGCAAGCAAAACGAAGTCAGTGTCTGGATGCACTGATACCACCGCGACGCCCAACCCAAGAAAGCCCCCCGACCATACGAACCCATAGAACTCAATCACGCCGCCAGTCTCGCTGGTCGGTCGGTTGCTGCGCAGAAAAACCGATCGAAATCCGGCGTCGCGAACGCTTGTTTAAGGACTAGTACGCAAAATCACGAGAAATCAGCCCCCGATCCATTAAGCGAGAGACTAACGGAGCGAGTTGCTTCTCATAGCGTCGCCACGAATTGACTGATGATTGATAAATTGGCTGGCGTACTTGCCATTTGCTAGGTGTTTGTACCGAGTTATCTGCCGAAGCGGGATCTAAGCAAGCGTGGTCCCACTCTAACCCACAAAATTGAATCAATTCACGAGCAGTTGCATCGGGAGCTCGCACCAGTTCTTCGTAGCGAACGGTGTAAATGTTTAACGGAAGTGTGCGTTTCCAGAATTTCATCAATCGGGCATAGTGGTCGAAATAGTCGACGATCTCCGTAAGGCTGCAGAACGGCCACGTTAGGTTCTGTTTGAAGCATGACAAACAGACGTCGATTGGATTGCGTTGCACGTGAACGATACGTGCGTTTGGGAACAAACAAGCGATCAATCCCAAGTGCCAAAAATTCGTCGGCATTTTGTCAGTCGCTCTTTGTGGACCGGCGAGATCCCCATTTACGCTACTGCTTAACCTCTCAGTTTGCTCGAGGTACTCCCGTGCGAGGGAGTTCACTGTCTCGGGTGTGAGCTGATCGATGCAAAGAGGATAGGGACGCTCGGTTCCAAGACGACGCGAGAGAGTGTGTGCAATGTCAGAAATGTCAAACCGTTCTCCCCCTGCAAAAACATTCGGATGTCTCCCAATAATCTGTTCTGTCAACGTAGTGCCTGAACGGGGCATTGAAACGATGAAAATCGGCAACTCGCTCTCGCATTGACTCTGGCAACTTTGGACCCGGTCGATGCCAAAAGTGGTTTCCAGCTCATTCCGTTTTTCCCGCCAGGAGTCGATGGAGTCGATCCTTGATGGTTCTGTCCCTTTTACCGCGACGGTTGGCGATTTTTCCGAATTGGCCAGCGAGAAGTGTTTAAACGCGTCTACCGGGTTTCCTGCCCTTTCGAAGCGAAAGGCGATC
>JBICHZ010000298.1:0-20515 GCA_043101355.1 Rhodopirellula sp. JB044 | reverse complement strand
GGCAGCATGCGTTTTGATTTGTCCTCGTCGTTCTTCAATGTGGTTGGCGCGGGCGGGGTGGTTTCTGCAGCGGTAGTGGTATCGGCGGTGGTCGCGTTCGCAGCGGTCGTTTCGGGGGAGACGTCCCCGGTTTGAGCGGGGGCCGTCGTGACGTTTGATGTTGGTGCTTCCGATGCCGGAGAGGTTCCCGGTGCCGCAGAGGCCTCCGACGCCGCTGCGGGCTCGGATTCGCGGTTGCGATTGCATCCGGCGAGGGAAAGGGAAAGCGTCAGGAGTAATAGGAGCGGCAGAGTTGATCGAGATTTCATGACGTGAATTGTTTTTGGGGGGAATCGGGCGGGCTGCGATGAAAACAATGCGATGAAAACGCTGCGATTAAAACGCTGCGATTAAAACTCGGGGCCGTGAGGGCACGTCTTCCTTAGCGGGGCGGTCTGGGTAAACTGCCGGGCCGTTGTCAGTATCACTGTTGTCCACTTATCGGTCCATTCCATTGACTTCCACCGCCCCCTCACCACGCAAACGGTCCAAAAAGGCTGCCAAAGCGTCGGCACCGCGCGATTTCGGCGATTTGGCCTCGAGCGATCAATGGGAAGCCTTTTCTCGTGATTTCGCCGCGGCAATACCGGACGGTCGCTCGGCGGCAAAGTTTTTGGGTCAGGATGGCGGCGGAGGTGCCCTTTATTTGTGGGGAATCGCCACCGCGGCGCAGGGATCTGTCTCTCCGCTGCTGCAAACCCTGGCCCAATTGGCCGCCGGGGACGCCAGTTCCGTAGCGGGTTTGTCGCAAAGCGACCGGGATGCGTTGCTCGACGGATCGCATCGTTTGAACGAACGCGACTATCGCGATGAAATGTCCGTCGTGGATGCCGCCGAAACCGTCATGTGGGCTGCCGCGCTTCCGTTGCTCAGTGCCGTTTTGCCGCAGGAGCAATGGTGTCGATGCGGTGAACGATTGGTGAAGATCCACGCCGACGCGGGACAGCGTGGGGATGCGACGTCGCCTCTGTTCCTACTGCTCGCCGGCGAACTCGGCATGACGCTCGCGTGGCGATTGGCCATAATGCCCTCCTGTGCCAAACTCGCGGCATCGTCTGCCAAGGCGGTGATCGCGTATGTCGAAGGTGAGGGCGAGTCGATCGATCGGGCTCTGGCTCGCTCCGCCGACTTGCGTCTGGTGGTTGCCTCGTTGGTGCGTTGCGAGCGTCTTCTACCGTTGGTCAGCAAGAAGAAATTCAGCCAGCGGAATCGAGACATCGCCGCCGAGTTCGCGACTTGGATGGCGGCCATGTCGCGTTGCGACGGGACGCAGGTGTTGACCGCCGTCGATCCTGACGCGTGTGCGTGCGATTTTCAAAAAGTGACGAAACGTGACGGTACCACAGAAAACGAGCCTTCGAAGGGAATCCAGGAAACAACGCCTGTCCCCGAACCGGAGCGACGAGGAAAGCGAAAAGGCAACGGGCCTGAGTTGCAGGGTTTGATGCTAGCCGCGTCCGAGTTTGATACCGAAACGCTGCCCCCGTCCATGGCCGCTGCGTTGGGGCAGAGTCACACGGGAGGCCGGTTGGCGTGGGAGGTTTCCCTTCCCGAGGCGTTGTGGCATAGCGAGACCGGACAAACGTTCGCGATGCTGCCCGAGTGGGACGTCAAACGTGGCAGAACGTTTGTTGATTATTCCGGGGAAGACATCCGTGTGGAGGTGATGGCTGGACGGAGGGCTCTTTTCGAGGGCGTTCATCAAACGATGGTTCGCGTCGACGGCGTTGATTTGCAACCCACATCGGACTGGGAGTGTACGTGCGAATACACCGACGATGATGTGCATCTGATCGAACTCGAGCAGCGGTTTGGCGACTACGTGCTGCAGCGTCAGTGGATGTTGATTCGCGACGACCGGTGTCTGATGATTTCTGACGCGGTCTTGCCCTATGAGAATGGGGCGACCGTCGAGGCTGACCCCAACGCGACTCGGGCAAGCGGCGAGCCAGCAGTTGCACCGGAGATTCAGTGTGTCAGCCGGTTGCCGTTGGCGGCGGGTGTGGAGGTCGTGGAAGATGAAGAGGTTCGCGAGCTGGTGTTACTCAACCACAGCAAACGTCGAGCCATGGTCATGCCGCTCGCCGCGAATGAATGGCGTGTTGGGCAAACCGATTGCCAGACGGCCGTGTCCGATGACCGGCATTTGGTGGTGACCACGACGGGACACGGAGCGGTGTACTCACCGGTTTGGATCGATATGGAAACAGGGCGGTTGCGACGCAAGCGAACCTGGCGCCAGTTGACCGTCGCCGAAGACCTGACAATTATCCCTCGTGGGGTTGCTGCCGCGTTTCGAGTCCAAATGGGCAGCGAGCACTGGGTCGTTTACCGCTCGCTCGCGCCAGGTGGTCCGCGGTCGTTGATGGGCAAACACTTGATCGCCGATTTCTTTGCCGCTCGATTCCATCCGGGCGACGGTGGGATGGAGGAATTGGTCACGGTGGATGCGAGCGGTGACGCGGAGTAATCACAACGCTTAGGAGACAACGGTGTCTGCCACGCCGAATCGCCGTCATGCCGAACCACCGCGTTGTGCGTTCGTTGCCCTTTTGCTGATAGCCCATCCTTGCTGAAGCCCGCTCACTGAAAGCCCCCTCATTGAAAGCCCCCTCATTGAAAGATTGATATGGCCGTCGAACCTGTTGGTTTTTCTCAAATCGCATGCACGCCGCATGAGGCTCGCGTGCGGATCAAAGAAAACTGGAGCCGTGTTTGTGATGAGGTCAGTTTGGCGGCGTCGCAGTCCGGGCGATCGTTGAGTGAGGTTCGTGTTGTCGGCGTGTCGAAGTATGTCGATGCCGAGATCACCGGTCTTCTCGTCGAGGCGGGGTGTCATGACCTCGGTGAGAATCGGCCACAGGCGTTGATGCAGAAGGCAAAGTGGTTTGGGTCAACGCAAGCTGAACAGGCATCGAAGATTCGTTGGCATCAGATCGGGCACCTGCAACGCAACAAGGTGCGACGTCTGGTCGGATTGCAACCGCTCATTCATTCGGTCGACAGCGAACGCGTGCTCGAGGAGATCCATCGAGAGGCGATGGCCCAGTCGTTGTTGGTCGAGGTGTTGATCGAGGTCAACGTCAGCGGCGAAGAGGCCAAAACGGGGTTGCCTGCCGAGCAAACGGCGGGGCTGTTCGAGCGGCATGCCACGCGTGTTGCCTCAGCGGGCACTCAGGACGCGGGCGCTCGGGTCTCCGGGCTGATGGCGATGGCGGGTTGGGGAACGGACCCTCAAGCAGCGCAACCGCAATTCGCCCGACTGCGTGAACTCCGCGATCAGATGCGCGGGCTAACCGGTTGGGAGTTGCCGGAACTCTCGATGGGCATGAGTGGCGACTACCAAGCGGCAATTGCCGAGGGAGCGACCATGGTCCGAATCGGCTCGAGCCTGTTTCGCGGTGTGCTGAAGTAGCGAGCGTGTTTCGCATGGCGATAACCGCCGAGGTGTATGCATCCCTTAGGGTGCGACATTTTGCCCGCGTTGTTTTCCGTTTTTGAACCGCTTTGATTCATTGACATGTCGTGACCTTCCGATATGATGATTGAACAGCTGAGTCATCTCGGTTTCATTTCAAATCAGGTAGGAAGTTCACTCGCGGTGCTACGTCCGCGCGGTCCTCTAACGCAGATCAAGGGCAAACGCTCATGACGGGTTGGATGGATCGATTGAGTTTTCTGGCCATTTCGAGAAGTGGTTTCGAGGTCGCAGCAGGCGTTTCGCGGGAGCGGGCGTCGTTTTTTTGGTGTTAAAATATCGTGACGTCGCGACATGACAGGGTGTTGGGTTGCGGATCCACAATAAAGGAAAGAGACATGCAAACGATTGATGTAAACCGGTTGAACGACCTGCATCCAAACGGCCGCATTGACTTAATCGATGTGCGAATGCCGACCGAGTTCCGTGCGGTGCATGCCAAATCCGCACGTTCGGTTCCATTGGATGCACTCGAACCGCGAGAGGTGATGTCGGGTCGAAACGGATCATCAAACGATCCGCTTTATGTCATTTGTCGAAGCGGCAATCGATCGGCTCAGGCGTGTGAGAAATTCATTTCGGCCGGATATGAAAACGTCATCAACGTGGAAGGCGGCACGACGGCTTGGGAGCAAGCCGGATTGCCGGTCGTCCGCGGGAAGAAGGCGATGCCGTTGATGCAGCAGGTACAAATTTCGGCCGGTTTCTTGGTTCTGCTCGGCGTGGTGCTCGGTTACTTCGTTCACCCGTACTTCGTCGGGCTTTCTGGATTCGTGGGCGCCGGTCTGATGTTTGCTGGGTTCTCGGGGTTATGTCCGATGGCATCGTTGATTGCCAAGATGCCGTGGAACCAATGTGGCAGCGTTAAATCATGTTCGGTCTAGCGATTCTCTTTGGCAGTGTTGTCGGCTTCGCCTTGGGGATGACCGGAGGCGGTGGCGGTGTGATCGCGGTTCCCATGTTGGTCTACGGGTTAGCGATCGCGCCGCGGGACGCTGTTGGCATTTCGCTCGCGGCGGTTGGCGGGACGGCGCTGTTTGGGACGATTCCACGTTTGATCCAAGGCGAGGTCGAACTTCGGACCGGTTTGCTGTTTGCGGTCGCTGGAATGATGGGTGCCCCCTTGGGGACATATCTGTCGAGCCGGATTCCCGAGCAATTGTTGTTGGTCCTGTTCGCGATGTTGATGTTGTTGGTTGCGACTCGGATGTGGGTAAAGGCCAGGAAAAACGAATCGGCATGCGGGGAGTGTCCTTCACACGCGACGCCCGATACTGACCGTTCGGCGTGCCAGCGGGATGCGGACGGCAAACTCCGATTGAACTCGCGTTGTGCCAGGCTGTTGATCTTCGTGGGACTCGCGACAGGAGTGCTGTCCGGGATGTTTGGCGTCGGTGGCGGATTTGTCATCGTTCCGGCTTTGGTGCTGTTTAGCGGAATGACGATTCATCGCGCAGTGGGAACCTCATTGTTGGTGATTGTCTTAGTCAGCGTTAGCGGTGTGACGTCGCACGTACTCAGCGGCAACGAGGTGTCGCTCACTCTGACGCTGCAATTTTTGCTCGGTGGCTTTGTGGGCATGTGGTTGGGTGGATTGGTCGCACAGCAGCTCAAGGGCCCGACGCTTCAGAAAACGTTTTCAATCGCGGTCGTTTTGATCGCGTGTTTTGTGCTGTTCAAGTCAGCGATCTCTTAAATCTTTGTTTGTCTCAATTACCAGAGCGGAAACATGTTACTGAAATACTTCTACGATCAAAAACTGGCTCACGCTTCTTACATGGTCGGATGCCAACGTGCGAACGAGGCGGTCGTTGTTGACCCAGGCCGAGACATCGAGCAGTACCTTGAGATGGCAGAACGCGAGGGCGTTCGCGTGGTCGCGGTTGCCGAAACACACATCCACGCCGACTACGTTTCCGGGGCTCGTGAGTTGGCCGATCGTGTCGGGGCCAAGTTGTATCTGTCCGACGAAGGTCCTGACGAATGGAAATACCTTTATGCGGATCAGTACGATCACGAGTTCGTTCACGACGGAGACTCGTTCATGATCGGGAAGATTCGGTTTGAGGTGATGCACACGCCTGGCCATACACCGGAGAGCATCTCGTTTGTTGTGACCGACCAAGGCGGCGGTGCGGATGAACCAATGGGAATCTTTACGGGAGATTTCGTCTTTGTCGGCTCGATCGGGCGTCCTGATTTGCTCGAGGAAGCGGCAAAGATCGAAGGCACGGCAGAGCCTGGGGCTCGGGACCTGTTTCGGTCCGCCGAGCGATTCAAGGCGATGCCGGACTACCTCCAGGTCTGGCCCGCGCATGGAGCGGGGAGTGCCTGTGGTAAAGGTCTGGGGGCGATTCCTTCCTCGACCGTCGGCTATGAAAAACGGTTCAATCCCGCATTGCAGTTCACCGATGAAGACGAATTCGTGAAGTACATCTTGGCCGATCAGCCCGAGGCGCCGAAGTACTTTGCGGTGATGAAGCGGGTCAACAAAGAGGGCCCGGCGATCCTCGGTGCCGGGCATCATCATCAGATGCTCGATGAAGGGAAACTTCTCGATGCGGTGTCGACAGGCACCGTGTTGGACCTGAGACCGTCGTCGGAATTCGCCGCCAAACATGTTCCCGGAACGATCAATATCCCGCTCGGAATGCTCGCCGGTTGGGCGGGATGGCTGGTCGACTATGACCGACCCGTTTCTCTGATTTGTGATTCGAGCCAACTCGAAGAAGCCGCGCGGGTGCTTCACAAGATCGGCATCGAAACCATTACTGGTGGTTTCGAAACCGAGAGTGTTTTGTCATCCGGTATGGCAACCGAGAGCTACACCTCACAAACACCAAAGGAACTTGCTGGATTGATCGACGAAGGTGACGTGAAGTTGATTGATGTGCGTTCGGATGCGGAGTGGAATGAAGGGCACATTGAGCAGGCCGAACATCGGTTCCTCGGACGCCTGCCTGATCAACTCGGTGGTCTTCAGCAGGACGAACCGGTTGTGGTGCAATGTCGCAGTGGAGCACGCTCTGCGATTGCGGTGAGTGTTTTGCAAGCGGCCGGTTACCGGCTCGCGATCAACATGACCGGAGGTTACCTCGCATGGAGTGCCGCAGGTTTGCCCACTTCTAAAGTGTCACGCCCCGTCGCTGCTGTGTAGCATTCCTGATATCAATCATTCCTGATATCGATCATTGTTCGATACAATCCGGTTTCGGATACGCATTCACTCGTTTCTATCTCTCTATCAGCGAGAAAACCTCATGAGTTCCACACAAACGATTCAGAACCTGCAAAAAGCCCTCGAGATGGAATTGTCGGCGACACACCAATACCAACTGCACGCCGGTGTGTTGGATGAGTGGGGCATGGGAATTCTGGCCGACCAAATGCGAGAGGAAATGCAAGAAGAACTCGGGCATTCCCAAGAGTTCATGACTCGTCTCCTGTTCCACGGCGCTGATCCCGAACTCAAACTCGAGAAAACGCCCGTGCGTGCTCGTTCGTTGAAGGAAATGTTCGAGTTGGATTTGTCCGACGAAAAGGAAGCTCTCGCTTTCTATACCAAGTCGTCCGTGGAAGCCGCGGCGGAAGGTGATCTCGGATCGAAACAACTTTTCGAACGCATCGCACTGGACGAAGAGGAGCATATGGGATGGCTCGAGTTGCAACTCGACTTGCTCGAGCGAATGGGCGAGCCGGCTTACATTGCCAAGCATATGCCGATCGGAAGTTCGAGCTAAGACGCGTTCCTGTTTCACTCTCTGTTGAAAGGATCTGTTGTGAGAACTCTTGGTTGTTTGCTGTTGGGGTTGATGATGTCACTCCCTTGGTTGTCTGTGGCCGACGCGCAGCAAAACCAAGGGAGACGCGGTCGTGGTTTCGGCCGCGGTGGGCACGGGCGAGACGCTCGGCATGACGCGGATCGCGAGGTGTTCCAGTTCCTGCTCACCAATCACGACAAGATCACGCGCCGTGTGCGAGAGTTGCCTGACGGTGTGGAAACACTCACCGAGTCGGATGACGAGGAGGTCGCGTCGCACATTAAGGATCACGTCGAGTGGATGCAGCATCGCATCGAAGACGTCAACCCGATTCGGATGCGTGATCCTTTGTTTGCTGAAATCTTTCAGCATGCCGATGACATTACGATGGTGCACGTTGAAACGGAAAAGGGGGTCCGGGTGACCGAAACATCGGACGATCCCTACGTGGCCAAACTCATTCAGGCTCATGCGAAAGTCGTCTCGCAGTTTGTAGAGAACGGGTTCGCCGAAGCGATGAAAAATCATTCGGTGCCTGACGATGCGGTGGATTCGCCTCGTACCGTTGAGGATGCAAGCGACACGCAGGATGAGAAGCGTTTTCCGTTGATCGATGGGCACGGAAGTGTCGTGCGGTTGCCCGATGCGATTCATCAGCCGCGTCGCGGTGCCAAGTTGATGGTCGACATCACCAGCGGAAGTGATCCCGCAAAGCTGCATCCGGCGATTGGGTACGTTGCCAAGTTCGTCAATATCTACGCGGGGGCGGGTAAAGAACCGGCGGATGCGAAGATTGCCGTGGTGTTGCATGGAGGTGGCACGCTCACGGTCTTGAACGACGAGGCGTATGCCAGAAAGTTTAACGTTGATGCGAACCCAAATTTGGAGTTGCTGCACCAGTTGCATGAAGCCGGAGTTGAGTTATGTGTTTGCGGGCAATCGCTCAACGCCGCCGGCTATGATTCGATGGACACGGCGGTGTTCGTCGATACGGCGGTTTCCGCGCTCACGGCGGTGGTGAATTTGCAAGCAGACGGGTTTTCGTATGTCCCGCTGTTGAAATAGCGTTTCATTTTTCGAGCGTTTCGGTATCACGTTTTTGAGGTAGGTATGCGTCCCATAGGAGTTGCCGCTGCAGTTTTCCGCACCGGTTGGCGGCAGGATCGTTATTACGGAAAGGGAGTTGAGATGCGTCACGCTCTGATTTTTTGTTTCGCGTTTGCGATGTGTTTTGGTGTCGTCGGCTGTCGTCGACCGGAAACGGCATCGGTCGATGAGGCAGGTGCCCCCGATGTTTCGATCGTCGCGGATCGAACTCCCTCCGACGAGCATCAGCAGCCGATGCTTGCCGCGAAGGATGCTCTGCAAATGCAACTCTCGGGACGTTTGATGGAGGCGATGGCGCAAGGTCCTGCAGCGGCGATCCGTGTTTGCAACCAGGAGGCACCGCAAATCGCTGCTTCCGTCGGGGAGGAACACGGAGTCCGAATCGGCCGCGTTGGCGTTCGTCTCCGCAATCCGAACAATACGCCTCCACCGTGGGCGAAAGAACTGACCGATTCCAAAACGGATGTGCCCACCTTTGTCACATTGTCCGACGGTCACGACGCGGCGTGGTTGCCGATCAAACTGCAGACACAATGTCTGATGTGCCATGGGCCCACAGACCAAATTGCTCCGGTTATCAAAGATCAACTCGCGAGGTTGTATCCCAACGACCGAGCGACCGGATTTGCCGAGGGTGAGCTGCGTGGATGGTTTTGGGTCGAGTTGCTGTAGCAACCCTTCCGGTTGTCGTTTTCCTGAGCCCTCTTTTTCTCAATACTCTTTAACTGTTTTCAAATGAAGCTCCAATTTACAGTGCCCGGTTTTGTCTTTTGCGTCCTAGTGGCGATGTTTTGCTCGCCTGCTGCCGCCCAGTTCGGAAACTTCTTTGGTGGGCCGAAGATCGAGACGATCAGCACTGAGGATCTCAATGCCCTGCTGGCTCAGCGACGCGAAGTTGTCGAAGCGGCCACTCAAAAGAGAACACCCACGCCCGCGGCAGATTTTGTGGTTGTTGACGTTCGCAGTGAAGCGGAGGTCAACGTGTCAGTAATTCCAGGGGCGATCACCAAGCAACAATACGAGAAGAATCGGGAGAAGTACCGTGATCGGTTGGTGATCCCTTATTGCACCGTGGGTGGACGCAGCGGGGCGTACGCGAAGAAACTGGTGGCCGATGGGGTGAAAGTGAAGAACTACAAAGGCAGTATCTTAAAGTGGATTGACGCCGGATTGCCTCTCGAAACACTCGATGGAAAACCAACCAATCGCGTGCACACGTACAGTGACCGCTATCAAGTTCCGAAAGCATATCAACAGGTGACCCGGTAGTGTCGGGGAAACGTGTGGTCTTGTTGGGTATCGGTCACACCAATGCGCACGTCGTTAAAAAGTGGGCAAACGACCCGATCCCTGGATGCGAGTTGACCTGCATTAGTCGGTTTCCGACCGCGACCTATTCGGGGATGTTGCCGGGGACGTTGGGTGGGCAATTCGACGATGCCCAGATGCGTATTGATCTGCGGCCTCTGGCGGATCGTGCCAAGGCTGAACTGATCTTGGCTGATACGAACGGGTTGGATCTCGAACGAGGGCGTGTTTGTTTTGCGGACCGCGAGCCGATCGACTTTGACGTCCTGTCGATTGGTGTCGGGTCGATGCCCGCCGGGTGGAACGATTTTCGAGACTCGCCGTTGATGGTGCCCATCAAGCCGATGCAGACATTTTTGGTTCGGCTCGAAAATCATCTCGAAAGGGTGAGTGGAGACACGAATCGAACGATCAACATCCTGGTTGTGGGGGGCGGTGTCGCGAGCGTCGAGATTGCGTTTTGTTTGCAACAGCATTTGCAAAACCGCGGTTCGGACCGAAGTACCGAGATCGAAATCTTCACTAGCAGCGAGCGTGTTGCCGAGGGCATGAGCGATCGCAGTGTGCGGCGGATCGAACGTCTTTTACGAAAGCGAGAGATTCGCGTTCGCTCGCGTTGTCGTGTGACCAAGGTAGGCGACGAATCCGTGACAACCCAAACCGGCGCGTCATACCCGGCTGATTGCGTGATTTGGGCGACGGGTGCGGCGGCTCCTGCGGTACTCGGCCGATTGGGATTGGAGACCGACGAGCGGGGGTTCATTGCGACTTCGCAGGCGCTGCAGTCACTGACGGATCCGCGGGTGTTTGCGGTGGGGGATTCGGGAACGGTGGTTGAGTCGCCTTCTCCAAAGGCGGGCGTCTACGCCGTCCGGCAAGCACCCATTCTTTGGAACAACCTGAAGGCGTTTTTGGCTGGAGACGCGGTGCAGCGATTCGAGCCCCAGCAGGACTTCCTCAAGTTGCTCAATACCGGCGACGGGAAAGCGCTGATGGAATATGGTCCGCTTTCTCTCCATTCCCGGTGGGCTTGGCATCTCAAGACGTGGATCGACAAACGCTTTATCGCTCAGTATCAATCCAGCGAACCGAATCAAACTAGCGAATCGGCGGTCGACGTCGAACCGTGAGAGTGCAACGGCCCAGGTTAGTGACTTTGCTTTGCAGGTTCTCGTCAAACGCGGTTGTCTTGTGCCTGCCCGTTGCTCGTTCGGTGAATTTTGGCGGCTTCGTTCGCGGATGCAAACCACGGGATGAGGAGGCCCAACCATAGCACGGTGATCTCGTTCGACGTGACTGACGTGGCGTAGAGAAACAGTGCCAACGCCGAGATCACTTCGGCCGCGGGTTTGGCGATTCCTTTGATGACGACGATCGATTGACGACGGAACCGCTTGCTGAGCATCGCGAATGCTGACGCGAGTGCGGGATCGTGCATCGATCGGCGGAAGACATCGAGGCCGCGTGCGATCGTGAATACCACGACCAGAGCCAAGCTGCCATCGATGAAGAATGCGGAGGCGGCGACGATTGCGAGCAAAATCGGATAGGCGCGCAGGGCGAACCCGATTCCGAACCGATCGAGAAATTTCCCTGCAACAAAAAGTTGTGAAGTCAGGATCAGCGTATCGACAATCGCATAGTATGCGGCGAAGTACGAGATGAGAGATGACTCGTCTTCGTGCCAATAGTCCGAGACCGAAACCTTCCACTGATATCCGATCAGCGTCAGGACGGCAGTCTTGATCACGATCAGGACGAGAATGTGTGAGCGGAATCGCAGCGCAGTTGAAGGCGTGTCTGTTTCAGCGGTGTTCTCGACCGCCGGTACCGACTCGACTCGGTGTCGATTTGCTGGTTCTGCGCCGCCCGATTCCGCGCCGCCTAATTCCATCGCAGGTAGTATTCGAAGATCAGAATGGGGGGCCGAATTTTCGGCGAGTTGCCGTTCGGGTTCAGTGCGTAGTGGTCTTCTCGGGAGAGACCATGCGAGCACCGCGACGACGAGGTCGAGTGCCGCGATGCCTTGCAGTACTTGCACGTTGCCAAGAATAGGTGCTCCCCAGGTCAGGAAGAGACCCGCCAAAATGCCGGCGACCGGAGCGCCTGAGGCGACGAGGGTGTAGGGACGTTTCGATTCCGAATTTCGAAACCAGTCGGTCATGAGTGTGGTCAGGAAGACCGTGTTGAGGCACCCGCGGACCTCTGCCAAGACATAGATCAGCCCGAGGATGTAGATCGAGTGATCCGATCCGCGAAGCTGCCACGAGAGCGCCGCCGTTGAGGCGGCGAGCAGTGACCAGATCGCGATGACGCAGTTTCGCGGGGAGGCCAAATTGATGATTACGTAGGTGAGCGTCGAAACCACGACGACGACCACAGCCGACGCGACGAGAACCAACGGCAACGCCGCCGAACCGACGCGCGCCAGGTACAGGCTCATTCCGATAGAACTGCTCAGAACGTAGGCGGCCGATGTCAGGAGGGCGAAGCAAAAGAGGACGCCGATCGCTCGGCGCGGCAGCAAGATCAAATTGACATCCGGAGCATGAAGTGGTGCAAGAATTGCGGTTTACGTGAGCGGCGTTTTTTCCTAGTTAGTCACCAGACTGTGAACCTAGGTGCAAAGAACACATCCAGATGTCGGCGTTCTTTCTCCGGGATCATCGAACAATATCGAATAAATCCGAAGGACAGTGTAGAGCGTCGGAAAGGATGAGAACGTTCTTTGCCTGGTTTGTTGCCATCACCTTAATCCTCATTCGTTCGACTTGCCGCGTGAGGGTTACCAATGATATTCGCCCCGCGTTCAAGGCGGCGGGGGTGCGGTATGTTTTTGCCATACTGCACGCCCACCAATTTGCCGCGCTGATGGTTGCGGAGAAAGGGCTCGGCGCGATGGTATCGCGTTCGGCGGACGGTGAAATGATCGTTCCCTCGTTGACGCTGAGCGGGTGTGTGCCGGTTCGTGGATCGAGCGGCCAAGGCGTCGCCAACCGAGGTGGCCGCACGGCGCTTCGCAATTTGATTGGTCATGTGATCGGCGGTCATCCGGCCTGTTTGACGGTGGACGGTCCGCGGGGGCCGCGGGGACGTGTGCACAAGGGTATCGGTGACTTGTCGCGTCAATCGGATGCCGTGGTGTTGGCGACTGTCGTGGTGCCGACAAGGCGATGGATTGTCAGCAAAGCGTGGGATCGAATGCAAATCCCGCGACCGTTTTCAACGATCCATCTGCACTTCTCTGAGCCATTAATGTCCAGGCGTGACGAGTCGCTCGAAGAGTACCGCCGTCGGATCCAGGCAACATTGGCCCGACTCGAGTCGGAGGTTGACCCGGAGGAATTCCGATACACCGAGCCAAGGTTGCCCAGAATGAACGAGAGCGTTTCGTTCGGCAAAGAAAGCAGCGACGCTGGTTCAGAGGCAAACCGTACCGGCGACATTGCCGCGCGGACGCGGATGGATCGGTATCCGAAAGTCGCCTGAGTCGAGGCGGCACGCGTTCTTCGTTCGTTTGTTCATTCGAACATGAGATTTATGAATTTTCCGTGATGCGGTTGCCTCGCCTCAAGAAATGACTGCCGTGGTGGCCGCGATCTCCATGCGGATCAAGACGCCTGAGGCGTTCTCTCTTGCCACCCTATACCAAGTAGGTCAAAATAAACGCATCGCCTAGGGCGATCGTTTGTACTCCCGTCTTTTTCGATGACGTCGCTTTCGCAATGAAGAAATCCGAACTCGCCAAACTGCACCGGGTGATGCCATGCATCATGTTGTTGCTGTTTGCTTTACCGAGTTTTGGAATCACCTCGACGGTCAGCCGTCTGTCGCTCGATCGCGAGGCACAGAATCAAGCCGAAGAGTTGGAAGAACGTGTTCCGTGTGCAGCGGAACGCCGCGAGCGGGAGAAACGCTCGTTGGAGTCCACTCCCTGTCCACGACGCGAGTTCGCGCCGCACTGGGCACCGGTCCGATCTGCCGGGATGTCACGGGCAATCGTTGGTCATCGCCTCTCCTGCGATAATCTCGCGCCCATACGCTGTTAGGGCTGCGCGTCTTCTCTGACCATTTGGGTCAGTCTGGTTTCTCTCATTTGTGTTGATTTTGTTGCCCGCTGCATTGCGGTGGCCGGTCGTACGCGGTGCCAGAGTGATCTTTCTTTTTGAAGAATATGCTGATTTGGCCGACCCGTTGTGCGTGTTGGTTTTCTGTTCCCCGTTCTTGTTGCGCGTCGACGAATGTCGCGAACGCCCCCCCCTCTCCACCAAGGTTCTGCATCGATGTCTTCTGATTCCACTTCTCCTTCAGGATCGACTTTAGTCCGAGATTTGATCTCGGGTTTGGTCGTTTTCCTAGTCGCTTTGCCGCTGTGTCTCGGCATCGCATTGGCCTCAGGTGCCAATCTTTTTTCTGGATTGCTCGCGGGAATTGTTGGCGGTCTTGTCGTCGCGGTGATCAGCGGTTCACACACGAGCGTGAGCGGTCCTGCGGCGGGTTTGACGGCGATCGTCGCTGCACAAATTGCTGGGCTGGGCTCGTTCGAAGCGTTCCTGCTCGCGGTGCTCTTTGGCGGTTTGATTCAGATCGGATTTGGGATCGCCAAGGGAGGTGCGTTGTCGGCGTTCTTTCCTTCGAGTGTGATCCGTGGGTTGCTCGCGGCGATCGGGGTGATCCTGATTCTCAAACAAATCCCTCACGTGTTCGGCCACGACGCCGACCCTGAAGGCGAGATGTCGTTTATCCAACCAGACAGCGAGAACACGTTCACTGAAATTCTCCTGATGATCGCCGGTGACATTCATATCGGAGCGATGGTCATTGGTGTGACGTCGATCTTGTTTCTCGCGATTTGGGATCGGATCCCGAGACTGAAGCAATCGCTCGTACCTGCACCGTTGTTGGTGGTGCTGTTGGGAGTAGCGATGAGTGTTCTCTTCAGCCGGTTTGGCGGAAAGTGGTTCATCGGCGAAAGCCATTTGGTTCAGATTCCCATCGCCGGCAGTGTGTCGGAGTTCATCGGTTTTTTGACGCTTCCGGACTTCTCGCAAATCTTCAACCCGAAGGTGTACATCGGAGCGATCACGATCGCGGTGGTGGCGTCACTCGAAACGCTGCTCAATCTGGAAGCGGTCGACAAACTCGATACGGAAAAACGAACCTCGCCTCCGAGTCGAGAGTTGATCGCACAGGGATGCGGCAACGTGGTCTGCGGGATGATCGGTGGGTTGCCGGTAACGTCAGTGATTGTCCGCAGTAGCGTGAACGTGAACTCGGGCGGGAAAACAAAATTTGCGGCGATCTTCCACGGGATCCTGTTGTTGCTCAGCGTGGCGATCTTGCCCAAGTACATGAACATGATTCCATTGTCCGCGTTGGCGGCAATCCTGTTGGTTACCGGTTTTAAACTCGCCAGCCCCGCATTGTTCAGGCAGATGTGGAAGGAAGGACGCTATCAGTTCGTGCCTTTCATCGTCACGGTGCTCGCGATTGTGTTCACGGACTTGTTGATTGGAATCCTGATCGGTTTGGGCGTAGCGGTGCTGTTTATCCTCAACAGCAACCTTCGCCGGCCTGTTCGGCGCGTGGTGGAAACGCACCTCGAAGGGGATATTACCCATATCGAATTGGCGAACCAGGTTAGTTTTTTGAACCGCGCCGCGATCGAACGCATACTCGACGAAGCTCAGCCGGGAACCCGGTTGATGATTGACGCGAGTGGTTCCGACTACATCGATCCGGACGTTCTCAGCCTGATCCGAGACTACAAGAATAACACCGCACCGGCACGTGACGTGAAGGTGAATTTGGTCGGCTTTCGTTCGAAGTATCAACTCAGTGATGACGTTCAGTTTGCCGATTACACGACGCGTGAGTTACAAGACAAAGCAACCGCCGATCAAGTGATCACGATCTTGCGGGAGGGCAATCGTCGTTTTGTCGAGGGGACTCGGCTGAACCGGGATTTGGGGCGTCAAGTCAACGCGACCGCCATTGGCCAAAACCCTTTAGCGGCGGTTTTGAGCTGCATCGACTCACGCGTCCCGACCGAATTAGTCTTTGACCTCGGTGTCGGAGACATCTTCAGTGTTCGAGTTGCCGGAAACATTGTCGGTACAAAATCGCTCGGCAGTCTCGAGTACGCCGTTGGAGTAGCGGGCGTGAAGCTAGTCGTCGTGCTCGGGCACACGCGGTGCGGTGCGGTGACGTCTTCCGTCAAACTCGTCGCCGGCAAACAAGATGCGATGAAGGCGACAGGTTGTGAGCATCTGCAGGCCATCGTTGATGAAATCGCCCCGAGTATCCAGGGCCTTCCGGATTCACTCGATGAGTTGGGTGAAGAAGGTCTCGATACTTATGTTGACAACGTTGCCAAGGCCAACGTGATTCACACCGCCGAAGAGATCATTCGTCGCAGCCAGGTGATTCGCAACGCTGTCAACGAGGGACGCGCGAAAGTGATTGGTGCTTTGTACGACGTGAAAACTGGAAAGACTGAATTCTTTGGTGCGCCACCTACTGGGCCCTCGGATGAGCCTGCTCATAAATCGTTCGCAGATTCGCCGCACTAACATGCGTGTAGATCTGCGTCGTTGTGAGTGACTTGTGCCCGAGCAGTTCCTGCACGCTACGGATATCCGCGCCTCGATCGAGTAGATGAGTCGCGAACGAATGGCGAAGCGTGTGGGGGCTCGTCCGGGTATCGAGTTCGGCTTCGGCGATATACTTGTCGAGCATGCGGCCGACGCTGCGAGTGGTCAGGATGTTCCCAAATCGGTTGACGAAAACCGGTGCAGCCTGACCAAGGTTCTCGCTCTCGGCCGATCTGTTACGCCGGGCCGCGTAGGCTTTGATTGCTTTGATGGCGTAGGATCCGAGCGGGCTGATCCGCTCTTTGCGGCCTTTCCCGCGGACCCTGGCGATTCCCTGTTGAAAGTCCAGGTCGCCGTCGCGAAGGGCAACCAATTCACTGACCCGGAGTCCGGCCGAGTACATCGTTTCCAAAATGGCTCGGTCGCGTAGGCCGGCGGGGTCGTGAGCCGGCGGGGCGGTGAGAAGTCGGCCGATTTCTTCGTTCGAAAGAACCAACGGGAGCTTCCGATTGCGACGTGGGTTCCGCAGAGGTTTCGCCGGGTTGGTTTTGGCCGTGCCTTCCCGCATCGCGAACTTGAAGAAACTACGCAGCGAAGCGAGCTTTCGCGAAATCGTGCTCTTGGCGTAGTCGGCTTGCTGAAGCGCCGACTGAAATTGACGCAGGTGCGACGGATCGAGTGTGTCGAGGGTCGCGCCTGCCATCGGTCCACTCTCAATCCACTGCGCGAATCCGAACAGATCCTCCCGATAGGCTTTGATCGTCAGATCGGAAGCGTTTCGTTCGGTCGCCATGTAACGCAGGAACCGAGTGATCGCTGAAGACAGTGGGGCTCGCGCCATTATCGGTTCCTCGCGTTCACTCGTGGCGTGGTTGCTGCTGGAGAAGGAATCAATCCGATCTTCACGTTATTGTGGGGTGATTCTCATGCGAAGTCGTCGATCGAGATGCTGTCGAACTCTTCACTCGCAGCGAGTTCGTCGTATTCAGTGATGACGGTTTCGCGAATTTTGCGGGACAACATGGCCGCGTCGTACCAAGAAAAATCGAGATCGGGGTTGGCGGCAAAGCGGGCGAGTTGTCGGAGCGTTTCATCACGGTTGTCGTCGTCAAACAGAAAGATGAATTTCTCTTCACCTTTGACCAAGGCCAATACGTTGACTTCCTTATCCATCTTTTGATCTCGTCCTGAGTTGGGTCACACGGCGGGGGAGGAATGTCGCGTCGAGGGGCCTCGGTTCGGGAGATCGGGCCACGCAACACTTCCGACGTGTGCTCAGTATCGGCTCACAGGCCAACGAAGAATGAGGTCGCTTGGGTCCTGACCACCTCGAGACTCCAACATTTCCACGATGTGCAGGTGACAACAGAAACGAATGAAATCATCGCTACGCTTGATATAACCCTGCCAAGACATTCCTCGGGCGTCGTCGCCCGTCTCGACGTAATCCGCGAGTCTTGCCGTAAAGTAAGGATCGTCACCGCGATAAAGCCTCGTGTGTGTCAAAACGGGCTCGTGTTGCCGGATCATCATCGGAGCCACCGGCTGCGGCGGATTGGGGATCAGGTCGGTCGGTTCGGGCCAATTGGCAGGCAGAGTTGAGGATGCGTCGAGCTGCGCGTTGACCCATCCACCTTCTTCGGCGAGGCAGTCGTCTGCGTAAACGGGACCGGAGACGATACTGTCGAGCGATCCGGTCTCGGCGTATTCGAATTCCGCGTGCTGAGCAGCGTGCCTGTTGGGTAGCCCGGTCGGTGACTGGGCCGGTTGGCCGGGCGAAGGGAGCATGATTCGTTGCCCGGCAATGTTCTCGGTGAACTGGGTGCGAGAGATTGATGATTGGGCAATGGGTTCACCCCACGGGTCTAATTCCGCAGGGGCATGATCTGCGGGGTTACGCTCAGCGGCTGGAGGGGAGTGGTTTGCGGATCCCGGTTGGACGCCAGGAACGGATGGCATCGACGCCAGCGGTGCCGAACGCGGTTCCTGTGTTTTGAGTTGGCTGCGTGCCAATTCGAATTCAGCCTCTCGTGCAATGCGGGCTGGGATTTTGTCTTCCGATTCGGTTCCCCACGGCAGTCCGTAACCCGGCGGAATCGCGTGGAATCCTTCGTTGGCGGCGTACCAGTGGACGGTCAAACCCATCCGTGGTGGGTAATAGGCGTCGAAGTCGGTGACCGATCCGACGACGATCGCTTCCACATCCATCATCTGGGCGAGCTTTTGAAAGTCTTCGCCGGATCGCGGATCGCCGAATTGAGCGGAGAACGCACGGTACTGCAGTGTGGTGACGCCGACTGGCAGCACTTCGAATCCGGGAACCGCTTGGAGAGCCGCGTAATAGGCTCGCCCGACCGCTTCGCCGTCGACGTTGGGTTGGTCGCTCTGGTTAAAGAACGGCAGCACCGCCACGCGTTTAAGCTGCGGGAACGGGTTGTGCAACGCATCGCGGGTCCGGGTTTCCGGAACCAACGCGCAACCGCCGCCCGCGACGAGCATGACCAGCCCGAGCACGACCATGCGAGAAAACCGACACGCGATCGACGCGGTCCCCGTCGCCGGGTCAGCGGATGCAGTATCGAACGTTGTCTGAACGTTTGGTGCGAGTTTCACGGGTTCAAGCCAGTAGCATGACCGCGCATTTCCTCCACCCCCTGTTCACTTATCGGCAAGGGCGAAGGCAAACTTTGCCTAATCCGAAAAAATCCTCGACTGATTCATTTCCATCGCCTGTGGGCGAACCTCACCACACCTGCTAAAATCCTGCCTCTCAGCCGGATGGGTGGCCGAGTGGACGAAGGCTCTAGTCTTGAAAACTAGCGTAGGGGTGACTCTACCGTGGGTTCGAATCCCACCCCATCCGCTTTCTTTCTTCGCCGGGTTGGTGATTGGGGCATGACGCCTAAATCATGTCGCCTCGAAGATGCGAAACGGCGGGGCGTACCGGACATGGCCCTGGACGCCGTCTAACGCACCAGAGGTCAGTTCCAACGCCATCCACGCGGGCCCGCCGCCGAACGGAGATTGCAGCGGTTCGGCTAGCTCGGCAGAAAAACCGAACCGTGGGTAGTAGTCGGCGTGTCCGAGCACGACGACGATCGATTCTCCGCGATCACGGCAGGCGTCCAAACCGGCTCGCACGAGTCGGCTGCCGATCCCGAGTCCTTGGTACTTCGGGCAGACCGACATGGGGGCCAAAGAAACCGCGTCAATCGAGGTTTCGTCGGCGATGATTTTGACGGGGCTGAAAAGAACATGCCCGACGACTTTGCCCTCGGTTTCCGCAACGAGGGAAACACTCACGTGATTGCCTTCACGCAACGCGTCGACGAGGTTGGCCTCGTCCTCACACTCAAAAGCGTCTCGGTGCAGCGTATGTATCGCTTGTTGATCGGCCTCACATTCGCACCGTATCGAAACGTCCATAGGAAGCCTCCATCACAATGTTGAATGGCTGTTTTGCGCGGTCGAATCCAGGTTGTCCATTCTAACGACCCGCATGAGGAAATGTCGATTGGCAAGAACGACGCACAGTCGAGGCCGTGTGTTCGCAGCGAAGCGGTAAGGACCGTTTCTAGAAGGCGGTACCGCAACTGTCGCAGAACTTGGCATCGCTATCATTGACTTCGCCGCATTGGCCGCACGTTTTTGAGAGTGCGGTACCGCACTCGTCGCAGAATTTGGCTTGCGCGTCGTTCGCGCTGCCGCATTTCACGCATCGAACGGAGTTGCTTTGCATTCCTTCGCTGAGGCCCGCGCCGATCGCCGATGCCATGGTTTTCACCCCGCCCTGCGTTCCCTCGGCCATGTAGTTGAATGTGTCTTTTCCGACCGGAGCGATTTCGCCGGCATGATACCGGGCAATCGCACCGACAAATCCGACCTGTGTCATCACCGCCCCGACAAACATCAAAGGCAGGCCGACAAAACCGCACCAAAAATAGCGAGGCGGTTCAAAGCTGCCGAACGAGGCAAAGAAGCTGACCATGCCAACGATGGTAAACCCGATACCGGTGAGCAGAATCAACGGGCCCAAAACGCGAAGTACTCCTCTTGTTTGGGTGTGACCCGGGTTGAGTTTCTCTTCTTCGGGGATGGGAGCGTTCATCATAGTCTCGTCCAGCGAAAGCGACCCGCATGCATCGCAGGCCTGGTATCACGAATCGTCGCACGCAGAAAACGCAGCAACGACTCTACTCGTACTCTAGGCGAATTGCGGAGCGTGAGGG
>JBICHZ010000297.1:0-14161 GCA_043101355.1 Rhodopirellula sp. JB044 | reverse complement strand
TCCCCCGAGCACGAAGGAGCAGTGTTCGTCCGCAACGGGGAAGGTCAGAGCGGCGAAAAAGTCAAATCCTTCCACCCGCCGCGCTTCCAAACGAATTTCATAGTTGTCCTTCGGGAATTTGCCAGTCCACCGAATTCCGGTGATCGGGTCACCGGCGTACATCTCGATTCGCTCGCCTTCCGATTCCGCCTTATGAAAATAGACCGGCCCGTCACCTCCGAACGAGGCCGCTTTCCAATTTCCTCGCATCGGCAAGAAACCGGCCCCTGAGTCGCCGTTTTCGGACTTTGATTCCGACACAGATGAAGAATTCGTGTTCGAGTCTTGGCAAAACGCGAAATCTGCCGAGACTACCCACGCCGCGACGAGCAACCCAACGCACACCGGGATGCCGAAAGACGATGCGAGGTGTCGCTGCGAAGTGTGGTTGTTGGTCAATTTGAGTTGGACCGAGAGATTGAAAAACACGATACAGACCTTTGTGTGAGTCAACGTTTGCTAGAGAGCATGATCAATGCAACCTGTTTCGGGAATTCGTCTATTCGGAATTCGGCTCGGTGTCGTTTTGCTCGCGTTGTATTGGTGCGTGATTTTCACCGGCACTCACTTGCCGAAAATTCCGGCAGCGGTCCCCCGCATGAATGACAAGGTGATGCATTTCACCGCGTTCTTCATGCTAGCGACCCTGCTGTGCTACTGCACCAACTCCACCCGGCTTCTGCGGCGATTCGGCACGATTGTTGTCGCCTGCATCAGCTATGCAATTCTTGACGAATTGACGCAATCACTCGTGCGAGGCCGAACTCCCGACGTCCACGATTTCTTCGCCGATTCGCTCGGGACATTGCTCGCGGTCGGACTGTATTTCACCGCCCGAGTCGCGTGGGGGCGACGTCAAGACACCACCTCCGGCGAACAACCTTCGGCCATCCTCAGCTAGCACGCGGCGTTCTCACCGAGTACACCGGGTTCGCATGACTTTGGCTCGTGCGGCCGCGTCGTGGAAAGACGCCGCACCGGCATCCTGAGCCAGTCCTTCTAACCTCGCCAACACCACATCCGCGCTCGCCGCGTCCGGACCGATCCGGCCTAACATGGTCGCCGCCCAGTACATCTGATCGGCACGCAATGCATTCTCTTTTTCGTTACTGGCGGAATTGGTATCAGGTTCTGCGGGTTGGGTTCCCGCCCAAACAAACTTTTTCTTGGACGCCGCCGCTTGCTGATCGAGCAGACCGTCGAGATAGTCTGTCAATTCCTGCGTTTCGTCGGCGGTCGGGCTTGCCGCCGATTCCAATACTTCCGACGCCCAAAGGCGAACGTTGGAGTCCTGATGCGAAAGCAAATCGAGGCACTGCCGGGCGACTCCGCAGACGTCCTCGTGTGCGGAGAGATCTTGCAAAACCGCTACGATTTGGCTGGCGTCCGCCGCTGCGGATAGTTCGGCTCGCCATTGGCGCGGGGAATGGGTGTCGGACATCAGCCTGCTCGCTTCTCGTCGTGACGTTGGTGACCGGGTGTTCGTAGACTACCTTGAACCAGATAAACTACCGCTTTTGCTGGCAGAAACGAAGTCGCCTGAAATTAGAGTACTTCACCTCTCAGAATCCCCCCTTGTCTTTCAGAATTCCTGCTTTCGCACCTCAGCCTGCCACCGGTTGCGGCGGCAGCTTTGACATCCCTTCCAACGGTCCAGCATGATACCGCTTCGCGATGACATCCCCAGCCGCCGAACACCGGTCGTTAACTACATCGTGATCGCGTTGTGCTCACTGGCGTTTTTCGCACAGCAAACCGCGCCCGACCATGGTGAAGGCATCGTGTCGGCCTTCGCGATGATCCCGTTGCGACTGAGCGACCCCGATGCGGTTCCGGTCATTGAAACTCAACAACAGGTACGCACTCCACGTGGGATCGAAGTCGTCAACGTGCGACAGGAGATGGGCCCCTCACCGGTGCCGCCTTGGGTGACGTTGATCACCTGCATGTTTTTACACGGTGGTTGGATGCACTTCATCGGCAACATGTGGTTCCTATACATCTTCGGCGACAACGTCGAAGACCGTCTCGGACATGTCGGATTCGCGGCGTTGTACCTCGGGACGGGAATACTCGCCGGGTTGTCACATTACGTCACTCAGTCCTCGAGCCCCGTGCCGACGATTGGAGCGAGCGGGGCGATCGCGGGAGTCATGGGTGCGTACGCGTTCCTATATCCGCACGCTCGTGTCCTGACGATTCTGCCGTTGGTCATTATCTTTACCACCATCGTTGTCCCCGCGCCCGTCTTCTTAGGACTCTGGTTCGCGATGCAGGTTTTCAGCGGCATCGGATCACTGACCAATGGACTCGTCGACGGAGTTGCCTGGTGGGCGCACGCGGGCGGATTCGCCGCCGGAATGATCCTAGCCGTTGTCGTCAACCGATATCACATCGGCAACGAACCCGTACTCGAGCGTCGTTTCTAAACCGTTCCCTTTTAGATCTCTTTTTCCAATGCAGTCTCAAGAACTATTTGACCAGTGGCGTGCACCTCATGCAGGCCGACTCACCGCGATGATCGAAGTGGGGCTCGCCGCCGGAGCGAAGACTCTCGAGCACTTTCAAAACCGCTCGCTGGAAGTCATCCGCAAAGGTGACGACTCTCCCGTAACGATCGCCGACCGCGAGGCCGAACTCCGCACGCGCGAGTTGCTCGCCGAGATGTTTCCTGGTGACACGATCGCCGGTGAAGAGTTCGCCGAGCAAACCGGAGACAACGAATACCGGTGGACGGTGGATCCGATCGACGGAACAAAATCGTTTATCTGCGGCGTACCGCTGTATTCAACCCTGCTCGCAATCGAACACGCCGGCCAACCGCTCGGCGGCATGATCCTGATCCCCGCCCTCGGACAGGCAGTCGTCGGAGCCATCGGCCACGGCGCGTTTTATGCGGCCGGTCTGCCGTCCACCGCGTCGAAACTCGATACCGACACGTCGATCGACTGGACGCCGGCAAAGGTGTCCAAACGAGACCAACTTTCCGATGCCATCTTCGTCACCAGTGAGGTCGGCTCGTTTGGAAAACGCGGTAACGCAAACGCCTACCAAAGACTCGAGGAAGCCTGCTTCCTGTCGCGCACCTGGGGCGATGGATACGGCTACCTGATGGTCGCAACCGGTCGCGCCGATGTGATGGTTGATCCTATTTGCAACGCATGGGATGTCGCCGCCATGCTGCCCATCCTTACCGAAGCGGGCGGTCGCTTCACCGACTGGACGGGGACACCAACCGTTCGCGGAGGCGATGGCGTGGGCACCAACGCGGTCCTTCACGACCAAGTCATCGATTTACTTCGATAACGTCAGTCTCGCCGCGCGGATCGTCGCCAAATGAATCCGTCGAGGACGTAGTGCGTGATCTGAGGAACCGCGAGCAGTGGAGCGAGCCAGAAATCGCCCCCGCTCGATCGCGATCCGGTCGACGGGCTCGAATCTCCTGCGCCAAAGGTTACCCATCCGAACAACCAATCCTGTTCATTCCAAACGCCGCGATCCCACAGCAGTTCTTCGGCGTAGGCGAGCACCCATATCGCACCTAAGAAAAGCGACAACCGACCGGCCGTCGTCTTCCAACGCGAAATAGCATGCACGTCGGTAGCATCCCATGCCGAATCTCGCGATGCCGACAAGCGATGCCAGCGGTACCAATAAATCAGCACCATGTAGGGAACGCCGTGGATGATGACGTTGGTTACTGTGAACGCATAATCTGAATTCAGAGAGATGATCCCGACATACCAACAGATCGCCGTCGTCACCACCACGAGATCTTTCCCCGGGTTCCATGCCCCCTGACGCATTCCACGATAGATCGACCTCCCGAAATACGTGGCGAGCGACGCCCAATACATCGGCTCGGCGACAACTCCGATCCACGCCGGCAGCGTTAGAAAATCACCTTCGGTGAACCAAGTGAACTGTCTCGGCAAATGCGTGTGCCAGTAGATCAACGGATACACCGTTGCCATGTAGATAGCGACCGCATCGACCCACCATCCCAATCGTTCATGATCGCCCTCGCGGGATCGATAGAGCGCAACCCAACCGTACTGTTGACGGATGAAATGAAATACGGCGAGATACGCCAACACGCTCCAAAATAAAGCAACGCTCTCGCTGTAGATTGCCGCGCCGACGAGAAACGAGAGCAACGGTGCCAGCCCATACAACCATGGTCGCCGGCGAAGTTCGTCAACGTCAAAGTAAACGCGAAATCCGGTCGCGTAGACATGAGCAACGTCAATCAGAAGGATCGCCGTCACCCACGTCCAACGGGGCGAATCGGCGTGAAGCACACCCAGCGCTGCCCCGATCGGTAACATCGCCAACGCGAGAAGAGCACTGCCACCAAAGGCGAGAAAATCAACAACCGGCGAAAACAGCACCGGGAATCGATTCTCAGTCGTCGAGGCAGCATGGGTTGCTTGCATGACGGTTCGACACTTCCGAAAGATCAACGAACGGTAATTTGGTACGAAAGGAGACCAAATTCCAAAACGCTGAAATATAACGGCAGCACGTTGATTAGGACCAGCGACACGAGCGAATCGCTGACATAAAAGAACTTTGCACCCCCGACGGAATCCAGACCGGGTGTGTCGAATTTGGATGAAAGCGCAGAGACCTTATTGTGCCGATTAAAACTCCTGGTCGATCACCTCGCGTGAATTTCGCGTGCCCAACGCTCCCCATAAACCATACGGACTTCGCGAGCCTGCAGGAGTCGTGCTGTAAGCGCCGCCGGAAAGCAAATCGCAGTACACGCAAGGCACGTTGGGGTCTCCCGCATCAATGGAATCGGTAATGAATTTCACCGCACCGTCCGCCATCGCAACATGAACACCACCGACGTGTCGACTGCTCGGAGGTGCGACCCCATAAGTATCCGCCCCGCCCACCAAACACACCGTCGAGTTGGGCGAAAGGATCGTGTTGAACTGTGATTGCAAAGTATGAAACGACGCCCAACGGAATCCACGTCGCGAAACCGATGAATACGGTTTGACCACGGTCATATCCCAAAACGTGGGACGCGTCGCATCGACAAAGCCCAGGTCCAAACATTGGTTCGGGTTATCTGCCACCGATTGGGCCGACGTCTTGCTGCCTGACTTTTTCGACGGAGAACTCGTGCCCACGGTACGAATGTCATTGTCGTTGAGTCCCGTCATGATCTCACCCATGGCGATTGTGTTCGACAAGCCATCGGTGATGTCACGAAAACGCATTGTCAGTCGTGGAACAAAAGTGCCTCGCATGCCACACCGAGTGCGTTCCATGGCTTGTTGGTCGGAGTTGTAGAGCCACCGGTTATTAGGAATATCCCAAACGGTAGCCCCGTTTTCGGCATCGTAAAAACCATCGCCGGTGCAGGCCGCGTAGTTGGTCCGGCCGAGTGCCGGCAAACCGACACCGGGATCACTCGGGCAACGCAAGGTTGGGATCTCCGTCAGCCACGGCGGGTATTCGAGCACCAACGGACGCGGGCCGAACGCGGGCCAACGGTCACCATCGGACTCCACCATCGGGTTGCTGATTTGTTCCCAGAGTGCCTGCTGTTCAAAAAACGGCAACAGGCCGACGAGGTACGACAATTCCAATCGAGTGAATCCGGTTCCGTCACTCTTCTCGGCCGCTGTTGTCGATCGAGTTGTTTCGTTGGTCGGTCCCGTTCCGTGCATCGGCAGTTGGCCGTAGGCGGAATGGTAGTTGTGCATCGCCAAGCCGAGTTGCTTGACGTTGTTGCTACAACTCATACGCCGGGCCGCTTCTCGTGCCGCCTGAACAGCGGGTAAAAGCAATCCGACTAACACCCCGATGATCGCTATCACGACTAACAATTCAACGAGAGTGAAACCCAAACGCGAGCGACGAATCATTTGATATCTCATTGGTCCCGCATCTCTCTTTCGGCTTCGGAAGCTTCGTCGTCAGCCCGAATCTGAGCGGCGACATCCTCGTAGCTATACTCGTCGGTCTCGCCCACGACGCCACCTTGGCGACCACATCCGCCACTCGCTAGCAACACCGGGCTGGCCAAAAGCACCAACGCCAGACTTACTCTCGCCGATTGTAAAATGAACCTATTCATAAGCCCCTCTCTCGTGTGACGCGGCCGACAACTGAACTGTTGTACGGCCGGTGATTGCAAGGATCAAGTTAATTTTTGAAGTGTAACGAGAACACGCCACTACGAGTCGATTCCGGCGGCGATGGAGGCTTACACGTTGCCGCCGTGCCGCAGCCGCCTTCGCCGGTCATGACGATTCCACCTCGAAGGCGTTAGGATGTTTTCACTCGGACCGGCGTTCGCCATCGGCCACTTCGCTGGACGCGTCGCAATACTGCGTTATTTGGATGCGAACGCCCGCTCCAATCTTCCAACTTGCCAACGTACTCCATGACTGTCCTCCCGAGTCGCCGTCGATTCGACAACTATCGCATCAACGTCCGCCAACGGCACCGATCCGAACGATCCACCGACGCGTCACCGCATTCCGACATGGACGATTCCCGGTCCAAACGCAGTCGAAAAAAGATTGGCGACCGGGACAGATCCTTTTTCGAGTTGTTCGCGGCATTTTGGGGACTGATCGCGCCGCATCGACGCAGTATCGTCGTCGCCCTGACGTTCCTGACTTTCGGAATCGCGCTGCGTCTGATCCCGCCGCTGGGCACGAAACTCGCAATCGACTCGGTCCTGACACGGCCGCCCTCTCCGTTGCCACCGTGGTTGGTAGAGCTACCGGGCGCGGTTTGGGTTCTCGGTGATCCCATCGCCTCGCCGATGCGAACCCTCGTTGCCATCGCTGCCGCAGTCACCGTCCTCACGGCGATCGGCACCGTGGTCAATTTGATGGGACGATGGATGGCCACCAAGTCGGTCAACAAAGCCCAAGTTTCCATTCGTCGCGAGGTCTTCGATCACGCGGTGCGATTGCCACTGCATCATGTGTACTCGATGAAAAGTGGCGGGGTTGCGAGCCTGATCCGAGAAGACGCCGGCGGGGTCGCCGACCTCATTTTCAGCATGCTCTACAACCCGTGGCGGGCGGTGGTCCAGTTCGGCGGCTCGCTGGTCATCCTGATGTTTGTGGACTGGAAACTGATGGTCGGCGGGCTGATCTTGCTGCCCGTCGTCTGGGTCACGCATCGCACTTACATCAATCGCATCCGACCGCTCTTTCGCGACGTCCGCAAACAACGACAACGGATCGACAGCGGAGCGACGGAAACCTTCGGCGGCATTCGCGTGGTGCGAACGTTCTCACGAGCACGCAGCGAGTCATCGCGTTACGTCCGCGAGGGCGATTTCCTGGTCCGCCAACAACTCTTCACGTGGTGGTGGATGCGGATCATCGAGACGATTTGGGAAGTGATCATCCCACTCGCATCGACCGGCCTGTTGCTCTACGGCGGCTACCAAATCACACGTGGCGAACTGACGCTCGGGGACCTCATGATGTTCCTCGTTTATTTGACCATGCTGCTCGACCCGCTCGCGACGATCGCCGGCAGTGCGGTGATGTTCCAAAACAACCTCGCGGGACTCGACCGGATTCTCGATGTGCTCGACGTCGAAGAAGAATTGCCCAGCCGCGAAGGCGCCACTCGCTTGCAACCCCACGTCGGTGGCGGCGCGATCTCGCTGCGGAATGTCTCGTTCAGCTACCCCGGGACGCAAACAGTTGTTTTGAAAGATGTCTCGATCGAGATCGCTCCCGGGCAAACGGTTGCCCTTGTCGGACGCAGCGGAGCCGGCAAAACGACGCTGACCAATCTCATCGCACGATTCTACGATCCGACCGAAGGCGAGATTCTTTACAACGGCGTTGACCTGCGCGACATCCAATTATCGAGCTACCGTTCGTTGCTCGGGATTGTCGAGCAAGATGTGTTTCTGTTCGACGGCACGATCCATGAGAACATCGCATACGCACAACCGCGATCCGATCGTGCCGACGTGATCGCCGCATCTCGCGCCGCAGCCGCTCATGAGTTCATCGAAAAACTCGAACTCGGTTACGACACCTTGATCGGCGAGCGTGGCGTCAAGCTGTCCGGTGGCCAGCGGCAACGGTTGGCGATCGCCCGAGCGATCTTGGCCGATCCGCAAATTTTGATTCTCGACGAAGCCACCAGTAACCTCGACAGCGAAAGCGAGGGGCTGATCCAGGAAAGCCTTTCGGAACTTCTCCAAGACCGGACCGCGCTGGTGATCGCTCACCGGTTGAGCACGATCATCAACGCCGACTTGATCGTCATGCTCGAAGACGGCCAAGTCATCGAAACGGGGACACACACTGAATTATTGGCCCTCGGTGGGCGCTATCAAGACATGGTTCACCTGCAGATGGATCAATCCGACGCGACGGTGAAAGGCTAGATCGCGGCGTCGAGAACCGGTCCTCACGCATCGCCGAATCGTTTCAGCACTCGGCTCGTGATTCCACAGAAGAATCCAATTCTCAAATGGGGACATCAGTACGCGAGTGCCGGCTTGGGCTCGTCCACGCGGCGAGGCTGAAAGATCTGCCGAGCGTTTCCGCTGCGACGTGTCACCCGTGGTTGTGAAATGATTCGTGGGTTGCTCGTCGATGTTGTAGACGGGTCACTCGAGATGCTCGACTCAACAATCGTCTCACCTTCGCGAACGTCGTACTGCATCTCGCCGTCGCTGACGTATCCGCCAACCATTGCGTCGGAGTGAACGATGCCAGAGCCGTAGGCACCGCCACCGCATCCGCAATCACCACACCCGGAGTCACAACCGCCATCACACGCGACACCGCACCCGGAGTCACATCCGCATCCGTCGTCGCAACGATATCCCCACAGGCTTTTGACTCCTGCGAAAACCGGTCGACATTTGCCACAGGATTGTCCGTTGTAGTTGCCACAGGCATCGCATGGGTCGCAGCAATCCGCCGGATGGTTGATCCAAGGATCGACATACAACTCGCCACAGCCGCCACACGCACCACAGCCGTCGCCACACGCGGTCGCACATCCAGTACCGCAGCCGGTTCCGCAACCCGGATTCCACAACGGTCCACAGCAACCGACCGATAAGGTCAAACCGAAGATGAGCAAGAGGGATTGAGCGGCGTAGTTCATCGCAAACGATCCGTGTTCACATGGGCTAGTTTTGAGCCGCGTTCCGATCAAGTAGAACCGCGACGACCGACCGCTGCTCTCCTGCGAAAACGTTTTTCGCCCGAGAAAATCGGCCACACAATCGTTATCGTCCGCTCAGCCCGCAAACTTTACCTAAACCGCATCTGCTTCCTTCCTGCGTCCCCTGCGCGAGCTGCCAAACGCCGCTCATTTTGCAGGTAGCGAACACCGACGCCCGCTCCAAATGCGCCCTCAACTCGGCGGAAAGCCAGCCCAGCGGAAAGTCAGCCCGGCGGCCATGTCATTTTGCGCCCGCCGAGAAGATGGAAGTGAATATGGGGCACCTCCTGCCCTCCGTCGTCCCCGCAATTGACGACCAATCGGTATCCATCGGCCAGTCCTTCTTGAGCGGCGATCTTGGACGCGACGACAACACACCGCCCCATCACCGCCTCGTCTTCATCAGTTAAATCAGCGAGCGAAACGATCTCACGTTTCGGGATGACAAGGATATGAGCCGGCGCCTTGGGGGCGATGTCACGAAACGCCATGCAGTCGTCGTCTTCGTATACGATGTCTGCTGGAATCTCTCGAGCAATGATCTTGCTGAAAATGCTGGGCATGAAACGGGACCTCACGAACACAGTTGAATATCGATGGACACAATATCGACGGACACATTGTCCAGTGCCCCTGCGATAGGACAACCCACCGAACTTAAACGAGACTCGCGGTCGATGAGCGAAAAGCGTCGCAAACGTTATCAGGGCGTACTCTATCCGCTAGCGCAGCGTTCGCGATTCCGGCGGAGCGAAATGGCCGATCTCGTTGACGAAGAAACCGCGAGCTTTGTCACCCGAACGGTCAACGAGGTCGTCCGCGCGGGCGTTTTGGAAACGATCCGCGAAGACGACGAGATCCTCTACGCGTGGACCGCGAACGATCCGGTCGGCTCGGTCGACCAGTGGATCGATCGCCGCATCCATGGTGATCAAGTCAAAGAAACGCCCGAACAGGAACGCCCGCGAGAAAGACTGATGCGGCTCGGTGCCGCGTCGCTGTCCGACGCCGACTTGTTGGCGATCCTCATCCGTGTCGGTGTCGTGGGAGAGTCCGCGGTCACGGGAGCACAGAAACTCGCCAACCGTTTTCATGATGAACTCGATCGGATTCGCGACGCCGGCCTTCCTGAACTTCGCGAAGTCACTCCCGCCGTCACCAAAGCGAGCTACTGCCAAATCCTCGCCGCCCTCGAACTGGGCAAACGGGCGACCGAAGCGCTGCGTGAACGACCGGTCGTGATTCACAAAATTACCAGCACGC
The DNA here is from genome assembly GCA_043101355.1 of Rhodopirellula sp. JB044. Taxonomy (GTDB): domain Bacteria; phylum Planctomycetota; class Planctomycetia; order Pirellulales; family Pirellulaceae; genus Rhodopirellula. The sequence goes on along the minus strand of JBICHZ010000297.1, from coordinate 3,676 downwards.
TCGAAGCGACTCAGTACTGTGCCGAAAAATTCGCTTACCTTGCCGGCGATGCCGTTCAAGAAGAGTTTCATATCGTCACCCTCGATACCAAACACAAACCGATTCGTTCCCACCGGATCACGATCGGCACACTCGACGCGTCGCTCGTCCATCCGCGTGAAGTCTTTCGTCCGGCCATCCGCGACGCCGCCTCGGCCGTGCTCCTGGTGCACAACCACCCCTCCGGTGACCCGACGCCGAGCCGTGAGGACCATTCAGTGACCCAACGGCTGACCGAAGCAGGCAAACTGATTGGCATCTCCGTTCTCGATCACATCGTCGTCGCACGCGAACGCTGCGTCAGCATCCGCGAATGCTCCTAGATCTATCCGGCCGCGTACCAGCGATCTATCCGGCCGCGTACCAGCCGATCGACGCTCGAGCCGGTCAACACGATGCACCCCGCGTCCACGACCGAGCCCCTGTTCCGCTCGCCGACTCCGCGTCATGGCAGCCGACCTGGACGCCTGATAGAATCGCCGGCCGCACGCACGCGCCCTCCGCCCCGTTCCCGTCACTGACAACGCGTTCGTTGCTCTCACGCCTCCCCCATCGTCACGAAGCCAGCATGAGCCAATCCTACACCGACCTCGCCAAGATGATCGACCACGCGTTGCTGACGCCGAACATGACCAGCGACGAAATCGAACGTGGTGTGAAGATGGCAATCGCCTACGACGTGGCGAGCGTTTGCATCATGCCGTTCTACGTCAAACGTCTGGCCGAAATGCTCGCCGGCAGCACGGTGAAAACGTCCACCGTGATCGGATTCCCTCACGGTGCGAACACAACCGAAGTCAAACGGGCCGAGGCGGAACAGGCGATCGCCGACGGTTGCGAAGAACTCGACATGGTCGTCAACATCAGCAGCGTCGTCAGTGGCAATTGGGATTATGTCCGCAGCGACATCGCCGCCGTGGTGGATGTCGCTCATGCCGCCGGACAAAAGGTCAAAGTGATCTTCGAAAACTGCTACCTCGATGACGCACAAAAGATCCGACTCTGCGAAATCTGTTCTGAACTCAACGCCGACTGGGTGAAAACGTCGACCGGGTTTGGCAGCAGCGGTGCGACGCACGAAGATTTGCAGCTGATGCGAAAACACTCCGCCGAAAACGTTCAGGTCAAAGCCGCCGGTGGCGTGCGAGACCTCGATGGTCTGCGTACCGTTCGAGAACTCGGCGTTACCCGATGTGGTGCCAGCCGCACGCAAGCCATCTTGGATCCGCTGCGTGAAGAACTCGGACTGCCGGCCATTTCCATCGCGACGTCCTCGCCGACGTCCACGCCGACCGACTCGAGCTACTAGCACGCCGAGAAACTCTTGTTCTGGCAACTCTTGCTTTACCTTTCGCTCGTGCTCGCGGGATTTCTCGCTGGCATCATCAACACGGTAGCCGGCGGTGGCTCGTTCTTGACGCTGCCCGCATTGATGCTCTTCGGTCTCGATCCCAAGGTGGCCAACGCGACCAATCGTGTTGCGATCCTGTGCTCGACCGCGTCCGCCGTCGTGACCTTCCGCAAACACGGCCACCTGGACTCGGCAGCCACCATCCGCCTGGCAACGCCAACATTGCTTGGTGTCCCCTTAGGTGCGTTGCTCGCCGTCTATTTGCCGGCGGACGCGTTTGAACGAGCGTTCGGTGTTTTGTTTTTGGGAATGGCCCTGTTACTCATCGCGAACCCGAAACGCTTTCTCGAATCAGGCGACCACGCAACCTACCCCGCCTTTTATCGCTCCCCTGTCTTTTTCGCGATCGGCGTTTACGTCGGCTTCATCCAAGCGGGCATGGGAATCCTGTTGCTCTTGGCGATGAGTTACTTCACCAACATGAAGCTGGTCTCCTCCAACGCAATCAAGAACAGCATCGGCCTGGTCGTCACCCTGGTCGCCGCGATCGTGTTCGCCATCTACGGAATGATCGACTGGATCCCGGGACTGGTGATGGCGGCGGGGAACGTTGCCGGCGGGGTCGTTGGCGCGAAACTCGCAATCGAACGCGGCAGCCGATTCGTGTTCTTCTTCCTCGTCACCGTCATGCTGGCGACCGGAATCAAACTCATCATCAGCTAGTCCAAACATCCACCCGCAGATGAGCCGAAGTGCGTGAGCACTCGGGTTGCCGGCGGGTTGGGCCTGGACGATCGATCGACGTTTCCACCCGAGGCCTCACGGCCGTTCGGCTCACTTGTGGGGAGAACGTTCCGGTGCGTGAAACATTTCCGGCATCCCCCCTGAATTCAAATCAAACGCAGCATTAAAGGTCTGCGGCATCCAATTCGGGTGCTTCCGCTGCCGCGACGATGGTGTCCAAGTCGTCAGCGGTTTCGACTTCGTTGTCGAGGTTGAGGAAAATCTTGTTCTGCACGATCTCCTGCAACACGATCGACATTTTGTCGTGCGTGTCGATGTTCACCAACGCACGCGAGCCTTGGTTGAGCTGCACCAAGCGTTTTTGAATCAGCGTACTCAGTTTGAATCGCCCGCCGACTTTGTTGACGATCTCTTCTTCTTTTAGTTCTTCGAGCACGAAGTGGATTCCTTGTGAATTTGCAAAATTTGGCAGATATCGTCGACCGCCTGGTCGACATTTTCGTTGATGATTTGGTGCTGGTAGGCCCCACGGGCTTCCATTTCGCCCGCGGCTGTCTTTAGGCGAGCCTGGATTGCCGTTTCCGTCTCCGTCCCGCGGGTTCGCAACCGGCGTTCCAGTTCGGTCATGCTGCCGGGATGGATGAAAATGGTGATCGGTGCGTAACGCGAATCCTCCAGCACCGACATGGCGCCCTGCACGTCAATCTCTAAAATTACCCACTTTCCTGCGTTTAGGCCAGTGGCAACTTGGTCCGCGAGAGTACCGTACCAGTGCCCGAGGCTGAAAACCTGCTTCGCCTCGAGGAACTCACCGGCGTGTCGACGACGCTGAAACTCCTCGTCGGAGAGGAAATAATAATCAACTCCGTCGACTTCACCGTCGCGGGGTTTCCGGGTGGTCGCCGAGATGGAAGGGATCAGCGGCAGGGTGCAGACCTCTCGCAGACGTTTGGTCACCGTCGATTTCCCCGAACCGCTCGGCCCGGAGACAATGATCAACTGCCCTTTTTCCAATTCACGTCGATCGTCATTCGCGGGAGTGCTCACGGGCTCGGTTTCGGTTTCTAGTGCCATCTCAATCGTCACTCCAAATTCTGCACAAGCTCTCGCATCCGTTCGATAGCGCACTTGATTTCAACGATATGTTCGGCAATTTTCGCGTTCCCCGCTTTGCTGCCGATCGTGTTGGTTTCGCGGAACATTTCTTGAATAATGAAATCTAGCTTACGCCCGACCGCCTCGTTCGCGATTTCGCCGGAAGCCCCGCCTTTTGCGTCGGCCGTGTGCGTCCCCTCCAACACTCCGGTGAACAGCTCCAAATGACTCGCCAGGCGGGTCAATTCTTCGCTGATATCGCTTCGGTCGGCGAACAACTGGACTTCCCGAATGATGTCGACCGGCTCCACCGGAAGATGATGTTCGGCGAGCAGCTTCTGAATCTTCTCGAGCAAACGATCGCGGTAGCGGTCGACGACACCGGGAGCGAGATCTTGAATTTTGGCCGCCCGATGACGGATCGCCGCCAAATCGTCCTGCAGGACC
>JBICHZ010000296.1:0-6001 GCA_043101355.1 Rhodopirellula sp. JB044 | reverse complement strand
AAAATTGATTGACCGAAACAACACCCGTCGATGGCTACCCGGAGCGGATCAACAAGCGATCACCCGCGAGAACAATCAGATCCGAGAGCAACGACAACGACGTTGGAATGACTTCTTCGGGAAGTGAGACAGAGCAAATGGGATACTACCGAACGAGCCTACTCCAGAGGTTTCTTAGTCGAACGGGATTAGCCGCGGTTTCGGTAAGCCAACCGGAACGAACGCCCATCGGCTGACAAATTGAATATGACTTTCAGATGCTCGGGTATCTAAACCAGGCTCGAAACCAAATGAAAGTTGACCTCGTCTAGGACTTGGTTTCCCTCATAAAACCATACGTCCTGATAGGTGCCGCCGCTGAGAGCCGCAGCGCCGCGATAACGCACTTGGACTCGGTAGGCGCCAGTCTTTGTAATCTGCGTGAACTCGTAACTGCCGTCGCTCGCGAGCATGGACGTGGCAACGAGTTGGCCGCTTCCGTTGTAAAGCTCCACATCGAGATCACTCAGTATTGTAGGCGATGGACTGCCTCCTTCAACAGCGACCTGCCCCCGCACGACACCCCACATGTGAAAGACATCGTCTTGCAGTGCGTGGAGTCCTGTATTGCGAGAAATGATGTCACTCAAGGAAGTCGATTGCACGGCATTGACGACATGCTCGGGTAGCGAGTTCTCGTACCACAGTCGATCTCCATCGCGTGTTCGCATGAACTGTTCCGCAATGATCGTAGTGAACGTTTCCCCGATCGAACGATTCTCGCCGGCGTCTTCGGCAAGGCCGCCAACCCAGAGATCGATCTGATCAACACTGCCGTAGAGATTTCGCAGCGTGTTTTGCAGTTCAACGTTGCTGGTGATGTCCGCAAACTCATCGACGCGTGCGAGACCGTAGGCTTCACGTGTGGTGTTGTAATCCGCGAGTCCATGATCTCGGCCACGATTGATGTTTAGCGATGCCAGGTCAAAACCGCCGCTGCCCGGGGCACCAAAGAGGAAGTTCCGCAGCGAATCGACGATTTGATTATCGATCGCTTGGGTTTGTGTCGACGCGACAAACTTCAGCGACGAATCAATCCCGTACTGCTGCAGCACCGCAGGGTTGAAAAACGCCTCGGCCAACGCGATCTCGTCGTGGACCGGATTGCTATACGTGTCCATGAACTCGAGCGAATCATTGATCATCGTGTGTCCCACGCGATACGCCGCGGTGGAAAACTCTGTCGCGATCCCCGGATCGACGTCCGGTTGATACCCAGAATACGCGTCGATGACATTTTCACCGAGCAACGCAGGCAAGAACTCATTGAACGTAATCGATTGGACTTCCGCGATGACAATCTCGCGGGCCCGCTGGTAGAGTTCCTCGTCGCTGAGTTCAGGGGCATTCGCCTGCAACAAGCCTGCCCAATAATTGTGTTCGCGAACAAACAAGGTATGCATGGCGGTCAGGCTGACGTTTTCCATTGCACGGATATCGCCGGCAAGGAAACCACCGTCTTCGTCAACCGGCAGCAGATCGTCGCCGCTGACTCGCATCCTGCCCCCCGAAAACTCCCACAACGATCGGGCCTGTTCGATCGAACTGCCATAGATCATCGACCCGTCGATATACGCGGATATCATGTTGGGATGCTGCAACGGGTTTGACGTGCCTGTGCCGGTCCCGGGAACAGATACTGACCGCGTCATGCCGATGGTTGCATTCCCGGTGCCGTCTGGATCAAAGAAGGGGTCACCCAATGGAACATCGATCGGCATCGCTTCGCCGCCGTGCTCAGGAGGCTCGGTGAGATCCATGTCGTGGTCGATGAACTGTCCCCAAACGTGAACGAGCGCCGACATGGCTTCGGGGTTCCCGTACGATCCCGCCTCCTGAGACACGACCGCGTTGCTGATTTCTCGGGCGCTGGGCAGTCCCTCGCTAACCGGAGTGGAAACACCGTCGGCGTAGCGGGCGTCTGCCATCCGCAGCAATTGTGAATCGTTCGTTCCCCAATCAAGATTCTGCAGATGATTGTTGGACCCGTCGTAAGTTCGCGTCGTGGCGGCAAATTGAAAATAGCCAACCGCGTGCAGCCATTCGTCGCCACGATACCCGGTGACGATCCCGTCGTCCGCTTTCCACGTGCCCGTTGAAAGCACATCGGACGATTCGGTTTCATAGGCCGTTCCGTCGATCATGATTTTGTCGACAATCAGATTCTTGTCGAATTGCCCGGTGACGCTGCCGTCGAGCAAATGCACGCGAACCTGATTCGCATCTACGGCGGTCTCCGACGCGTAGACGAACGTGCCGAAGTCTCGGGTCGCGACGTTGCCGCCGGTGTTCTGCCACTCCTGCACGACTTCGCCGTTGATCGACAACTGCATCGTTTCGGTGCCGGTGTGACCTGCCGCGTAGACGGTGACGAAGTGATTGGCACTGCGGGCGGCTTCGGAGTATTGGAAATAGCCGTTCGCGTGCAACCACTCTGATTGCGGATTGCCGGGTGCGATGCCGACACCTTCACGCCATGTACCGGTGGAAAACACCGAGTCCGATTCGGTTTGATACTCTACCCCATCAACAACCAACCGATCGACGACAAGATTGCGGTCGAGTTGTCCGGGCAGGTAAAGGTCGTTGTTAAATACGACTCGAATCCGATCGGCCGACACAGGCGATTCGTTTTCGTATTGGTAGGCCGCGAACTCATTGTTTGGAGCGTCGCCGCCAATGTTCGACCACTCTGCGACCGTGTTGCCATCGATCTGCAACTGCATCGATTCACTGCCAGTGTGTCCGGCGGCAAAGACCGTTATCGGAAGCACCGCTGCGTATCGCGTTTGGAACGCATTCGACAACACGACGTTTGTTTCGATGTTACCGACCTGCGACTCCATCACCCAGTCGCCGCCCCGTTGACGATTGCCGGTGAGATCATTGGAGGCGGCGACGTCGGCCGCGGTGAGATCAGCAAGCGTGGCAATGAATCGCTCCCCCTCATCGCTCGAGGTCACATTACAACCGTAGAGCAAGATGTCTGCGTCCTTCGTAAGCGACGCGGCCCAACGACGGATGCTCGCCGCGTCCTGTCGCAACGCGTCACGGTCAACCATCCGGTTGCCTATCTCGATGAGACCGTTGTCACCGTGGCTAATGATATGCAGACTGGATACATCGTGCCGCTGACTTAACGCATCGGTAATTTGAGCCACGCCATCCTTATCCGCAGACAACAGCACCACATCGGCGTCCGCGGGAACAGCCTCCTCGATCAGCGACGCATCTTCCACGCGGCTGTCGATGAAAACGAGCTGGCGTCCACCCGCAGCCATCTCAACCGCCGAACCCCCGTCATCTCCACCACCGGAAATCGAACCTGTCGTCTCCCCAGCCGGGCTCTGCACCGCTGAAACGATGGCAACCCCCGCATCACCGGCGAGCATGAGACGCGGCTCCAACGCGATCGGCGGTTCGAGCGGTGTCAAATTCGAATGAGGCGTGCGCGACCGTTTTTTGCCTGCGTGCTTGCGACTCGAACGGCTCGCTTTCGCGGCGTGCCTGCGGATACTTTGAAACATGAGGGTGTGTCGTGTGGAGCGGAGGTCAAACTCCCGAGCGGGAGCCCCCCAATATAGTCGCCCACAAAGCCAGGGGCGCACGATTTCACCACCCCGCACAGACTCAAGCTCGGCACCTGACGTATCGTGCGGATGCCGATCCAGCGATTTGGCGTGCTGTTCCCAGTCGCTGTTTCGCGTTATCCGCTGTCACCCATGTTTGCCAGACTCGATTCCATCGCGTGGGAAACGGCTCAACGGGCCGGTGGTGGCGGCAAGTTGAGTGTCGACGCCTCCGCGGTGAGAGCCACCTGGTAGTGCTTCAACAGCCCGAACACGGATTGAAACGCCGGCTGCGAGGACAGCTCTCTATAACGCACATCGCTCGCGACGGTTTGGAACCGCAACACAACTTCCTGCAACTCCTCCGCAGAAGGATGGGGACCGCCGACGAACAGGCTCGGCGGCAACGCAAGATATGAACGCCACTGGGCATCGAGCAGCACGTCGAGTTGCGGGGCGAGTTGTTCGAGTTGACTCCGCAGGACATCGGTTTCCTGTGCACCATATCGTTGAGCCAACGCACCGGAATTGGACGCATACGGCGTACTCGGAACGGCGTTCGCGTTATCGACCGGTGGGACCGTCGTCGGCGGCGTCGCCAGCGATGCGACCGCGAACGTTAACTGTTGGGCCAATTCCGGCACCACAACCGGGCCACCGGGAACAGCAGGTCGGTAGTAGTCGCCCGTTGCCAGTTGATCAACGCTTAGCACCGACCCATCAATCGACACACCCGCGAACAACCCACGACTGCGCGAGTAAGAATAGATCTCCGCCTTCAACATCGCATCGGTCGCGACCGCACCTTGGCGGCCGACCGGCCCAGCCGCGGCAGCCACGTCCGCACCGAGGGTCATCTTCCCCGCCAAGATATTCTGCACGCTGCGTTCGGTTTTGAAGACCAGAACGATATCCGACGACTGCACGCCCGCCTGCCAGCCCAGGTTTCCTCCCGTCAGCGTGATGAACACCGGGGCGTGCCAGACGCCGTCCTTTTCACGCACGAATAGCAACCCACGGCCGTGTCGTGCTCCGACGATGAAACCGCCTTTGATCACGTTCGGGATGATCGCCACTCCGTGAGCATCATTCAACATCGCGTGCGGCACTTTGCTCAGCGGACCGACGAGTACCTCGTTGAGAACCACCGAAGCGGCCTGAACGGTCTGCTCCTGAACGACCTGAGCTGAACCTAGCGTCGGCGTGACCGCAAAGGCGAAAGCAAACAATATTAAACAAAAACCAGCACGATCCATCGGACTTTCCTTATGTGATTCAAAAACGCAGCGGCCGCGAACTCGCAGTCTATGGGCAATCGGGACGCGACAGAAGCCCGATCCGTCCGTCCGAAAGTCTCGCCGGCGAAATGATCTCGCGAAATGCTCTCGCGAGCCACGCAACTCCGAACCGGTCTGGACACGATCGAACCAAATTAGCGAAAGACAAAACGAACCGAAACAACGCTCCGCTCTACGAAACGCTCAACCAGCCTGCATTCGCCACGGTCTTTTTAAAACACGAGACCTATGCTCGCCAAGTAATCCCTCGCTAGCTAACGGAACGTCCTTCGACAAATCCAAAGCCGCGACCAAAAACCAAGGCGAAAATTGGGCGTCCGAGGCATTACGGGGATATGGATTGAACCGTGAGACGTGCCACAAGAATACCGGGATGCGATTATGTCCGAACCAGACACCATCAAAAATTCATCCGTCAACACGATTTCGTCGGTCCGCGACGCGTTCACCGCGATCCGCGAAATCATGCTGGTGGTCGCATTGCTCGTTCTCCTGTTCAGCCCCACAACGGTCCGTGATGTTCTGCAGGACGCGGGCATCCGGTCGTTTGCCGGCGTGGAGTTTGACGAAGAGACTTTGGTCGAAGTCGAAAACGCGGGCGACCGGGTTGCCGAACTCGAACAACAACTGCTCGCGGCGCAGACACAGCTCGAAACCCTGACGCAGCAGAACACCTTCCGAGCCGATCCGCGACTGAGCTCCGTGTCACGTCTGCTCGCCGACGCCCAACGCAACGCGACGCAAATGGGCGAAAGTCTCGACGAAGCGAAAGAGAAACAAATCGAGCTGTGGAACCGATCCGGAAAGCCGCCCCGTCGCTACGGCGGACAACCGCACACCAGTCTGCCTGAACCCGCCGCCGAACAAGCACTCGTCGCGCCGTCCGAACTGTTCCAGCGGTAGCCAACACGCAGCACAGTCTTTCGTGGACCGATCAAAACCCTGCCGCGACAGGGCCGTCGGTTTCATTCTCAGCCGACCTATGCTCCCGCCGGTTCCACCGCGAGATCACCTGCCGTCGTGTCGCGTTCGTCACGGCCCTCCTGTTCTTTCGTAGGCAGCCACAACGTTGAGACCACCGCGGCAACCACCAAC
>JBICHZ010000295.1:0-6990 GCA_043101355.1 Rhodopirellula sp. JB044 | reverse complement strand
TGGGTTTGTTGTTGAGAGCAAATCCGCACGGTCGCACTCGTCCACTTGGCAGCCTCTCGCGGGCGAGCGTAGTACGATTCGAGATCATTACAACGAAGTGATCGTTCGGATGAAGCAGTCTGGAGACGACGCGGGACGACTCGACGTGCACCTGCGTGCCTATAACGAAGGATTTGCCGTTTCGTACACGGTGCCGGAACAAGAGAAGCTGTCGGACTTTGTCATTACGGACGAGCAGACCGAGTTTCGGTTTGACAAGGATTACTTCTGCTGGGACTCCAAAGACGCACAAGGGTTGTACTTCCGTGTCCCGATCTCCAAGGTGGGACGCGGTGCCGAGCGACCTCTGGTTGTCGAAATGGAAGACGGACCTTACGTCGCCCTCGGCGAAGCACGAATGGTCGACTACTCGCGGATGCGGTTTCGAACGTCACCGAAAGATAAGAACGCTCTGATTCCCGACCTTGCCGGTGACGTGTCTGCGACCGCTTCGTTTTCGACGCCGTGGCGTTACGTGATGATCGCCGATTCGCCAGGTGAGTTGCTCGAGAACAATGACATCGTTCTCAACCTGAACGATCCATGTGCGATTGCCGATACCTCGTGGATTGTTCCTGGAAAGGCGATTCGCAGCGAGTTAAACACCGAACGCTGCAAGGCCACGATCGATTGGGCGGTCGAGATGAACGCTCGCTACCTATTGATCGACGCAGGTTGGTATGGACCGGAGCGGGATAACGCGTCGGACGCCACGACCGTGACGGTGGATCCGAAACGCAATTCAGGACCGTTCGATTTGCACGAAGTCATTGCCTATGCGAAGACGCGGCAGATCGGTGTGATTCTGTACGTCAATCACCGAGCGTTGGAGCAGCAACTCGACATTTTGCTACCGCTCTACAAAGCGTGGGGCGTGGCGGGAATCAAGTTCGGGTTTGTCAACGTCGGCGAACAGAAGTGGACCAATTGGTTGCATGACGCGATCGCGAAGTGTGCCGAGTATCAATTAGTGGTCGACGTCCACGACGACTACCGACCGACCGGATGGAGTCGCACGTATCCGAACTTTTTGACTCAGGAAGGTATTAAGGGAAACGAAACGATGCCGACGGCGGAGGAGAACGTGATCTTGCCGTTCACCCGTTATCTTTGTGGACCGGCGGATTATACGGTCTGCTACTACTCCGGACGTTTGAAAACGACTCGCGCGCATCAATTGGCTGCGTCGATCGTGTACTTCAGTCCTCTCCAGTTAATCTTTTGGTACGACAAACCGGCACTGTATCGCGGCGAAGCGGAACTCGACGTGTTCAAAGAGGTGCCGACGAAGTGGGATGAGACTCATGTTCTTCACGGCGAAATTGGAAAGTACGTCACGATCGCACGACGCGATGGCGATCGATGGTTCATCGGCAGCATGAACGCGGGCGAACAGCGAACGTTGGAGATTCCGTTGTCGTTTCTAGAGGCGGGGACACAGTACACCGCGTCGATTCACGCGGACGGGCATCCCGATGGAACGAATAAAACGAAAGTCAGCAATTCATCCCGGACCGTTTCGCGAGACACGATTCTGACGGCCGAGATGGCAGACAACGGCGGCCACGCGGTCGTTTTGACGCCGCTGAAATAGCGGCCGAGTGGCTGCGATCAGCGGTCAACGGGTGGTCAACGTGCCGGGGATGTCGGCACGTTTTGCGGTGCGTTATAACCTCCGCGACTTAGCCGGTAGGTTCGGTACAGGAACTCTTTTCCTGTATAGATTTGACACGCCGGCGTTCCGCTACGAGGATTCTACCGCGTCGGCGAAGTTCCTTCGAACGATCGAAGCGATGGCTGTGACATTTTGCGGCGTCTGAAAGGACGTGCAGGTGTGCTCCGCCTGCGCGACGTCGGCGCAAAATGTGTCGAACGCGATCGAGTCCAATGAACGATCGTTCGGCGCTATAATCTTCCTACCCACCTCTGCATCCCCTCAAAACATGAGCCGCTCTATGCGTTCAATGCCCGTTATTTCGTTTGCCCCGAAGAAGATTGCCCGAGTTCTTGTCGCCGGGTTGATCGCCGGTTCGTTTGCCAGTGATTCGAACGCTCACGAAGGTCACGATCACTCGGCGACGCAGTTGACCGCGACCGCGGAAGCAGAAGCGACCACGTCGAGTACGTTCCAAATTGGTGAGAAAACGTATCGGTGGGAACATCGCGCCGATCTCGGCCAACAGTCGGACAAAATGATGGCGGCCGCCAAAGGCGGATTGCATAACAACGCCGACCAGGACCTGAAGACCAACGAAATCGTCACCGTGGTCAGCCGGTTCGGTTTGGTCGCGTTGGATGCGGAAATGAAGGAATGGACGTTGGTCGAGGACCAAGATCCGAAGTTCGCATCCGGAATGAACTCGCACGGCGCCGATTGTTTCGTCGTTGACGATGAGTCCTATTGGGCGTTTGCATCGACGAATACGGGCGAAGTTGTGATCTCAAAACGTGGCGAGATCGTCGGCGTTCTGAAGTCGCCCAAGGGTGGCGAATTCGACGATGACACGATCAACAAATACTACTCCGACGGTGGTCGATTCGCGCCGTGCGATGTCGTGTACGCACCCGAGGCACAGTCGCTGATCGTCGTGACCGGATACGCCCCCGGCGACTACGCGTTGACCGCGAAGAATGTCGACGGAACGTGGCAGTGGACAGGCGCGGCATGGGGCGGCAAGACCAGCCAAGGCGGTCCATTCGCGACCGCCCATGGTGTCGAAGTCGGCACGATCGATGGCGACGAGGTCGTCGAAGTGGCATCACGCTCACACGGACGCATCTACGGTTTCACCGCCGATGGCGAAATGATCCAAATGCCTGGTGGCACCGAAGAGAAGTTCATTCAACTGCCACCACGATCGAACCCGTGCAACCTTTCGTTGCACGGCGACGAAATGTACCTGCCGTTGCTCAACCCGCTCGCCGACAGCAACGGTGTGGCTCCGGTTTTGATCGTGGCAGACGGAAAACCGGTCGGACGTTTGGTACCTGCCGAGTACGACGGTTTGCAGTACATGCACCACATGCACGGTTTCTGTGCCGTGGAACGTGACGGAAAACTGTTTGGCATCGCGCTGTCATGGCCCAATGGCGGCGAGAACAAAAACGGCAAACGGAACGACGGCCAAATCGCAATCTTCGAAGCCGTCAGTGCTGAGTAGTCGTTCAAGACTTCGCTCGGAGTCTACGCGTTTTGTTTGCAACGTAATCGAGACGTTCCGCCACGAGTCGGTTCGTCTCGAAGGATTCGGCAGTTCGCGTTTTGATCGTTCTTTCAACGGACCTGGTCCAATGTTACGTCGTTTCGCTTTATTGTTTTTGTCAATCTGGTCCTGCGGGTTAGCTGCGGCCGACGAGCGTCCCAACATCGTGGTCATCATAGCCGATGACATGGGGTACGCGGATGCAGGGTTTACCGGATCGACCGACATTCAGACGCCGCACCTGGACGCGCTCGCTGCGTCGGGTGTGACGTTCTCGAGCGGGTATGTCACGCATCCGTATTGCGGGCCGAGTCGAGCCGGTTTGCTCGCGGGCAGGTACCAACATCGTTTTGGTTTTGAGACCAATCCCGCCTACGATCCGTCGAATCCCTACATGGGAATCGACGTCGACGAAACATTATTCCCCGAACGTTTACAACGGGCCGGGTATCGGACGGGGATGGTCGGAAAATGGCACCTCGGTGCTGCGGCTCCGTTCCATCCGAACAAGAGAGGTTTCGACTACTTTTACGGTTTCTTGGGCGGTGGACACGACTACTTTCGCATTGACCTTCGCCAACCCGTCAAAGAAGGGTACACCGAAGCACTTGAGCGAAACGGTTTACCCGCCGTGTTCGATGGGTACCTCACCACGGCGCTGAGCCGCGACGCGGCAGAGTTTGTCGACCGCAATGCGGAAAAGCCGTTCTTCTTGTACGTCGCCTACAACGCCCCGCATGCTCCTTTGCAGGCACCCGACGAGCTGCTTCAGAAGTACTCGCACATTGAAGATGCAAAACGGCGTCGCTATGCGGCGATGGTCGACGCGATGGATTCCGGAATTGGGATGATCATGGAATCGCTGCAGCGGAACCATGTTCGCGACAACACGCTCGTGTTTTTCCTGAGTGATAACGGCGGCCCCCAAGCGAGCCCGAACAAACCGACCGGTTGGAACGGTTCATCCAATGGAGAATTCCGCGGTGGGAAGGGGAATCTCTACGATGGCGGCGTCCACGTTCCGTTTGTCGCATCGTGGCCCAATCAATTTCCGCAAGGAGTGGTCTGTGATCGGCCGGTGATTTCGCTGGACATCGCCGCGACTGCCGTTGCGTTGGCGGCCGGTACGGAAGAGTTGCCACGGAAACTAGAAGGCGTGAATCTGGTCCCGATTGTGAAGCAACCGGAAGCCGGACCGAGTAGTCGCTATTTGTACTGGCGAGAGAGCGGGGTCCGGTGGTCAATTTTGGACGACAAGCTGAACAAGCATGTGCTCGATCGTCCGAACCGATCGCCCGAGTTGTTTCACCTCGCAACGGATGTGTCCGAACAGGACGACCGCGTGAAGGAAGAGCCCGAACTCGCCGAGCAACTGCGAAACGCGTGGTTGGAATGGAATGAGGCAAACGTTGCCAGTCGGCTGGACAACTACAAAAGCTATCACAAACTCCGTGATCGGTTCTTTCTCGATGCGATTCCAGCGAAGGCCACGCAACAAGGCTACTCGCCCGAATCTATTCCGACGTTCCCAAAATAGTATGTTGAGCCGGTTGTTAGCTGGGCGCGTCGCTCTCTTCCCTTGCGATTCTTTCGGTGATCAGTTTCATCGCGTGGGTTTCGCCCCAATCTTTGAGGGCGTGCAGGATCGGCTCGAGTGACCTTCCTGCCTCGGTTAGTTCGTATTCGACCCTTGGCGGAACCTCAGCGTAGACGATTCGATTGACCAGTCCGCCGGCTTCCAGGTCGCGGAGTTGTTTGGTCAGCATGCGCTGTGTCACGCAGCCGACTTTTCGTTTGAGTTCGCTGAACCGCACACGTCCATCGAGCAGGTAGAACAGGATGATGCCTTTCCATTTGGCGCCGATCAGTTCCAAGGTGGCTTCGACGGGGCACGCGGGCAGGTCGTAATTGACGTGCCGTGCGGGTTTGAGCGAATCAGGATCGTTGGTATCCAAAGTGTGCCTACCTGCCTTTTATGTGCGTACTTGTCTTTGGTTGAGGTACTCATAGTATCTCAGTGTGTCCAGTGTTTTGCAAACCGAAACACGCCGCACGATCGCGATTGGAGATTTGCCTTGCCCCGTTGACGGTCTTCGTCCTGAGGGTTCGTATCTCGGCTGTTTCCATCTCGCAACACCAAGGAGTCTTTTAATGCCTCAGTTGACCATCACTGCCAACATCACGGCGAAGCCAGATCAAATCGATCTCGTGAAAGCGGAGCTGCACAAGGTTGTTGCCCCCACGCGGGCGGAGGAGGGCTGTGTTCGCTATGACTTCCACGAAGACAACGACAATCCCGCCCACTTTTTTTTCTATGAAACGTGGGAAAGTCGCGATCTGTGGCAAGCTCATATGAATTCCAAACACCTTCAAGATTTCGTTGCCGCGACCGAGGGTGCGTTGGAAGAGCTGAAGATCCACGAGATGACGTTAGTCGAATAAGCCAACCTCGCCGTCACCGTCCGGGTGATTGCGCCGCGTGAGACGTGATTCAATCGCAGATTCCTTTCAATCGAATAACCTCGTTTTAGAAAGCAGAAATATGTCGAAAACGATATTGATCACCGGTGCCACGTCGGGAATCGGACTCGAGACGGCCAAGAAATTGCTGCAACTCGGTCACCACGTCATCGCCCACGGCCGCAGCGACGAGAAGCTCGCTGGCGCGGTGACGCAGATGAAAGCGTCGAGCGGATCGGATCGCGTGGATGCGGTTTCTGCGGATCTGTCGAACCTCGAGCAAGTTGATGCAATGGCGTCGGCGGTCCTCGAGCGACATTCGCGGCTCGACGTGTTGATCAACAACGCCGGTGTGTTCAACGCCACCGATCCGATTTCCAAGGATGGCATCGATGTGCGATTCGCGGTGAACGTGATCGCTCCCTACTTATTAACGCGACGCTTGTTGTCATCGCTCGGCGAGTCGGGACGTGTGGTGAATTTGTCGTCGGCTGCACAAGCGCCCGTCAACTTGAACGCGTTGACCGACACGGTTCAGCTGACCGACAACTCCGCGTACGCACAAAGCAAACTCGCGTTGACGATGTGGACGAGTGCGTTGGCTGAGGAACTCGGCCCTGAGGGGCCGGTTGTCGTCGCGGAGAACCCGGCGTCACTGTTGGCGACCAAGATGGTCAATGAAGCGTTCGGTGTCCCGGGCAGCGACGTGCAAAGAGGCGTCGATATTTTGGTGCGTGCTTCGTTGAGCGACGAATTTAACGACGCGTCCGGCAAGTACTTCGATAACGATCGAGGACGTTTCAGCGATCCGCACGCGGATGCGTTGGACGCTTCGCTGAACCGAGAAGTGATCAAGAGAATGGACGAATTTCTATCGATTCACGTCAGGTAGAACATTTCGACGGGTCGGATCCCTGTAGAGGGATTTCCCTATCGCCGAGTTCGTTGGAATCCAAGGGATTCCGAAGGAACATCTGCTTGCGTAGTCCAGCCCAACGGCTGGCAAATGGCCCGCAGTAAACCCCAGACTCCGAATTACTCCGCAGTCGGGTCGACACGTTTTAGGAATTTAAAAATGTCGCTGTCGGTCGTCATGATCAGCGTGCTGTCGCCGCCGAGCATCTCTTGATACGTCTCCATCGTTTTGATGAAGGCATAGAACTCGCCTGACTCTTCACTTTGGTTGTATGCGTTGGCGTAAATTTCCGTTGCTTTGGCGTCGGCGGCACCCTGAATTTCCTGGACCCGTTTGTAGGCTTCCGATTCAATCTTCAGAAGGTCGCGTTCT
>JBICHZ010000294.1:0-15454 GCA_043101355.1 Rhodopirellula sp. JB044 | reverse complement strand
GTTGTCGCAAAAGTTACAAGAAGAAATCATCCGCCTCGTGGAAGGTTCTCTGCACGATGAGTTGACGCAGGAAGAATCGGAGGAGTTGAGCCGGCTCGTGGCGAGCAGTCCGGATATCAATCAGTTTTACCGAGCCTGTCTTTGGGACGCGACAAACATTCGGACTTGGGCCGGTGGCGGCCTGCAGTCCAATGAAGCGTTAGCCGAGAGTGATGCTGTTCAGTCGGTGTCGTTGCCGAGGGCTGTATGGAGTGTTTTTGATTGGCACAGTCATCCGCTGCGTCTAGCGTACTTGGCGGCGGCGGTTTTATTGGGTGTGTGTGGTGGATACTGGGGGACTCGTTTCTCGCCGCGGTCTGACGCAGATCGCGGTAATGTCGTGAGCGCGACGCCCGGTCCGATTGCACGATTGGTTGGAGTGGATTTGCCGGAATGGGAAGGGTTTTCCCCGCAAATCGACACGGAGATCAATGCGGGGCAGAAGTTGGTTCTCAAAAGTGGCGTCGCGGAGCTTCTGTATAACTCCGGTGCAGAGGTGGTGTTGCAGGGACCGGTGGAGTTTTGGGTGGGCAGCCAACCGGGTAGCGTCAACTCGGGATACCTGAAAGTCGGCAAGCTGGTCGCTCGTTGCGAAACGCCGGAGTCGAAGGGATTTACGATTCGTACTGAGAAGTCTCGCGTGGTTGATTTGGGGACGCGTTTCGGTGTCGAAGTGCAACCGAGCGGCGAACTGAATGTTGTTGTCTTAACGGGTGTTGTGGAATTGTTGTCGGCCGAGTCGATCGAGGGTCGGGCGGCGGATCCGATTCGATTGACCGACAATCAGGCTGCGACGATGGATGGAGAAGTCGGAGTCGTTTCGCTGCATGATCCAGACAGCCATTCACACGCGTTATCGATGAGAAAGTTATGGCAATCGAGGCCGCGTGATCAAACCGAGGTCGCGTTGTCGGCGGCCGATTTAGTGGCGCACTGGACGTTTGACGGGAATGCGAAAGATTCCGTCGGGGCACGCCACGGCAAAGTGAACGGAGACGTCGCGTTCGTGCCCGGACGATTGGGGCAAGCCGCCGCATTTGATGGTGACGGCGACTTCATTGTGATGACCGCCGACCCACTGCCTCGCACGGACTTTACCGTCGCGGCGTGGGTATTAATGGATGCCATTTCAACAACGGAAGCGTACATCGCGGGCACTCAGAAGTCGTCCGAGGCGGGTGCGTTTTTGCGTGTGGAACCCAATCTTACTTTGATGGCCAAAGTGCTCCCAAATGAAAATATGATTATCGAAGCTGCCTCCTCGGCGCGAAAGTGTGTGGTCGGGCAATGGGCTCATGTCGCAATGACGGTCAGCAGGGTGAACGGGTTGAAGCTTTATTTCAATGGCGGGCTGGTTGGCTCCGGCGACGCCGGCAAATCACATGTCGAGGCTGGTAACTTCACCATCGGGCGACGGCCTGATCCGGTGTTGGTCGGCGGTTCGTATTGTTATTGGAGCGGCAAGATCGACGATGTTGCGGTATGGGATGGTGCCCTGACGGCCGGCGAATTGGAGTTGGTCATGCGTCTCGGTGCGGGACGGTTCAACGAGCTTTCAGCAACCAAGAAGAAGTAAATGCCTACCAAAAACTTTCATCCGTACTCGAGATCGGACTCGAACCGATGTCTTTCTGTTGGTGTCATGCACCAATTTTCTCTCCTCTTATGGGAATCATTAAAATGAAGCGTTCTGCTTTTCGTCCCGCGTTTACGCTCGTTGAACTGCTGGTTGTGATCGCGATCATCGGCGTCTTGGTAGGGTTGTTGTTGCCGGCGGTTCAAGCCGCTCGTGAGGCCGCACGTCGAATGAGCTGTAGCAACAATTTCAAACAAATCGGTCTGGCAGTGCACAACTATCACTCTGCCTACAACCAGTTGCCGATGCAAAACGGTGGTACCAACCAAAAGGTCGGTGCGGCCAAGCCTCTCCCCGACAACGTGCTCGAGTTGAGTTGGTTGGTTGGGTTGACTCCGTTTATGGAGCAGCAAGCGTTATGGGAACAAATCAGCAACCCTTACATCGCACCCGGTGGCACGGTGGTTCATCCTGCTATGGGCAGCGAGCCTCGCTTTACGATCGCCAACCACGGAACGACCGATCCGTATACACCTTGGCTGACTGAAATTCCCGGTCTGCGATGCCCGAGTGATCCAGGTCGCGGTTTGCCTTCCCAAGGCCGTACGAATTATGCAGCGAGTCTTGGCGATGCCACGGCATTGCTGCTCAGCAATATCGACGATCGTGGGAATGAGTCTGGATCGGGGTGGCAAGTCGAAACGTATCGCCAACGGTCACGTGTTTCGAATCGTGGCTTCTTTCGTTCGCGTCATGTGATGAAGTTCCGGGATATCCTCGATGGTTTGGCCAACACGATTTGTGCCGGCGAAATCGTGACGGACCTCGGGGACAATGACACGCGAACCCGTCTCGTTTCAGGGAGCACCAGTGTTGTGGTTTCGCGTAACGAAGGGGGCAACCAAGCATGCGACGGTGACATCGATCCACAACGGCCGCAATTTTGGAAGTCGGATGCTAACTTCACTAGCATCGCACTCGGTGGCGCCGCCGAAGCCGGGCGTGGTTTCAAGTGGGCGATGGGGCGCGGTGTTTATGGATACCTAACCATCGTCACACCGCCGAACAGCAACCTCTGCGTCGATTCGAACGGGAACGAGAATGAATTGTCCGATGGACTTTATCCCGCAGGAAGTCGCCATCAAGGAGGCTGTCATATTCTGATGGGAGACGGGGCGGTCAAATTCATCACCGATTCGATCGAGGCGGGGAACCAATCCAGTCGGCACGTTGGCGACGACCCGAGTAACAACCTCGCGCCAGGGTCGCGAAGTCCGTTCGGGCTTTGGGGAGCGTTGGGCACGCGGGCTGGAAAAGAGATTATCGAAGGAGAGTTCTGAGTCGGACGCGTTTCGTCTCTTTAGGCCGGATGCAAACGCGTCCGGCATTTTTTGGGTTTTGATCTTTAGCTTTGTAAAGGAATTGAGACATGTTTCGTAGTTTTGGATTGATGGTTTTGGTAACCGGGACGCTCGCACTTTTCGGTTGTGATGATAGTGAGCCAGGTGTTGTGACCAATAGCGATGAAATCGGGCAATACCTCGCTGAAAACCCCGATGCCAACGACACCAATTTGGATTTGGACGAAACGATTGCCGAAGTGCCAGGCGATGCAGCGGACGCACCGAACTAAATTCCTTCAACAGGTGGTAGCCGACGTCGCCGGACTTTGAAGGCCTGATTTCCGGCGACGGTCGTCTACCATGATTGGTAAGTTGCGAGGACAATGTCTTAGCCGATTGCGTATTGCAAAATCTAGAGTTCTACTGCAAAGCACCATGGGTGAACCGCAGAGCCAATCGCGTAATTGTGACGCCCATTGCTTAACTGCGAATTCCCAAAACACCGAGTCATATGAGAACCCCAGTTGCTAGCGTGGTTACGCTTCTCTCATGGTTTATCCTGTCGCCTTATGCATCGGCCGCCCCGGTGCATCTCGTCGATGAGCGTCCTGTCAGCATTGTGCAAATGGAAACCGATAGGTACCTCGTCGATTTTGGTCGCGTCGCGTTTGGCAATGTGCGGTTGAATCCTCCGCCGGGGTTTAGCGGTGAAGTTAACGTTCACTTTGGCGAAGCTCTCGCGGATGGACGTGTCGATCGCCAGCCACCGGGTACCGTCCGATACATGAAAACGACTGTTGTCGTCGATAGTGGTGTCTCGGTGATCGCGGCTCCCAACGCCGATCGACGCAACACGCAACCGAATCGCGGCGCGATTCTAACGCCATCGGAGTGGGGTGTCGTTGTACCGTTTCGTTGGCTCGAGATCGAAGGATGGGATGGAGAACTGCGCCCGGAGCATGTGACACGTCAAGCGGCGTATGCGGCAACGTGGAATGATGAGGCTGCTGTGTTTGAATCGTCTGATGAGATGCTCAATCAAATTTGGGAACTTTGTCGCTATTCGATCAAGGCCACCACGTTTGCTGGTATTTATGTCGACGGTGATCGTGAACGTATCCCATACGAAGCCGATGCTTATTTGAATCAACTCAGTCATTACTACTGCGACCACGATGTTCAGATGGCCCGAGATACATTCGACCATCTTATGAAACATGCAACATGGCCGACGGAATGGGCGCCGCATATGGTGTTCATGCTGCATGCGGACTGGATGCGAACAGGGGATGCCCAGTGGTTGGCTGGACGGTACGAGTCCGTGAAGTCAAAACTGTTGCTCGAGCGACTCGGTCCCGATGGGTTGATCCATAGCAATGCTCAGCAGATCAAACGAACAGACATCGTTGATTGGCCTGCAGGTGAACGGGATCGTTATCAATTCAAAGAGATCAACACCGTCGTCAACGCGTTCCACCTTCGCGCGATTGGGTTAATGATTCAAATGGCTCGCGGCCTCGGTATCGACGATGACGTCGAGGAGTTCACTGCACACCGTAAACAGAGTTACTTGGAATTTCAGCGGCAACTCTTCGACGCCACGTCGGGACGTTATCGCGATGGTGTCGGGACGGAGCACCAGTCTGTTCACGCGAATCTATTCCCTTTGGCGTTCGGATTGGTGCCCGAATCCCATCGGGAAAAGATTGCCGATTGGCTAGGAAGCCGCGGGATGAGGTGTTCGGTTTATGCCGCTCAGTATTTAATGGAAGGGATGTTTCAAAACGGCGCTGATGATTTGGCGGTTGCCATGATGACGGCGACGAACCGACGGAGTTGGCGAAACATGGTGCGAGCCGGAACCACGATCACGTGGGAAGCATGGGATCAGAAATACAAACCGAACCAAGATTGGAACCATGCTTGGGGGGCCGCGCCAGCCAACCTGCTACCGCGATACGTGCTTGGCGCGGAAGCTCTGGCGCCGGGGTGGGACGTTGCCCGCATTCGACCCTGCGTGGGCGGATTGAAGTACGCCAGGGGCAAAGTGCCCACACCACACGGACCGATCAAAATTGATTGGACCCATGAAGGTGAGTTGTTGGAATTGTCTGTTGCGTTGCCCCCGGGGATGACTGCTCGGATCGAATTGCCCGCATCCGAGTTGGCACGTGTGGTTGAGTCGGAAGGTCAGGTGATCAGCGCGACTCGTGTTGGTGAACGGATGGTCCTGGACCAAACGGTGCAAGGCGACGCGACGTTCACGGTGAAGTATCAACCGAAGACGCGAAGGCGAAACATGGTGACGGGGCCTCCCGCGAAATTGATAGGGCACTGGAAACTCGACGGCGACGCTGACGATTCGGTTGGTTCCCGCGATGGCTTGGTGGGCGGCATGGTTCATCTTGTGCCAGGGAAATTTGGACGATCGGCATCTTTCGAGGCCGAGGGAGGCTTTATCTCTACAAGTGAAAGTCCGTTCCCGAAAACCTCATTTTCAGTCGCAGCTTGGGTGCGATTGAAACGCCAGTCGTCGGACAAGTCCTATATCGCGGGCACCCAGCATTCGAATCGAGCAGGTGCGTTCTTGCGAGTCGAGCCGGACCGTTCGGTGTCGGCGACGCTGTTGCCTGGTGGCGGTGTTATCACAGAGGTCGCGTCGATCCCCGACGCGATCACGCTCGGAGATTGGACGCACGTGGCGATGACGGTTGATGAAGAGGATGGATTGAAACTCTACGGTGACGGCGTCCTCGCGGACGCCGACGTTTCCGCGACCTCGCATATCGCGATCAAGAACTTCACCATCGGGCGACGTCCCGATCGAGCTTTGTCGGTTAGCAACGGGGGCGATTGGTTAGGTGAAATCGACGACGTGGCGGTATGGCAGGGCGTTCTAACAATCTCGCAGTTGAAAAACGCGATCGACAAAGGTGCCGCGCACTTCGACGATGTCGTCTCTGATAATTGACGCGTCATCGGATGACGAACCGGCGGGCGTTTCTCCTACCGTCTTCTGGGAACCTCTGACCGCGATAGAAGATTGATATGCAGTGGGCTGATTTGTTCCCGTCTCACCGCCGCGATCGACAAAGATATGATGCGTGCATGGGGGTTAGCTTTCAAACCCTTCATCTTATAAGTTTGCGACCCTGTTGAGTGTGGTTTGTCGCAGGCTGATATAGCTAAGATGCGAAACCCCATTTTGTGTTCGATGCACATCTGTGGTAGTGGTAAAATGTTAAGTGTTCTTGAGTCTGTGCTTGCTGATCTCGCCTCCGAGTTGAGGCGTCTTGATTGCGAGAGAATGTGTTTGAGTCTTGGTGTCTTGTTTGCGTCCGTCGTTATTGCTGCAGCAGCTCCGGCCAGCGAGTACGACGACCTCACGGCCCAGCAGCAAGCCGATTTGTCTCGTTTCTTGGGGTGGGTCTGGGCCGATGGTAAGCCACTGAACACCGATCAAGTCACCGGAATTCGATCAGAGGTGCGTCATGCGAAATACCAAGCTGTCGTTGAACGGCTGTTGGCGGTTCCCGAGCTTGGCATGCAATTGGCGAACACGGATGGCGAACCCGATAAAAGGAAGATCAAAGCTCCTTGGAAGTTCTGGAACCATTCGCTGCCAGGGGGAAACCCAGAAGATCCACAGCTCCTGCGAGACGCGATTCGCAACCCCAATTTCTTAGCCGGAGTGATCGAGGGAGAGGGCGGTCGAAGCAAAAAAGGTCGGCTGTACTACATTGACGACCATTTCCACGGACCCGCCCGCCAAGACAAGCTGTATGGTTTGGCTCACTTTGGACCCGGAAGAATTTTGCAGCTCTTTGAGTTGCTCGGAGAAACTTATGGTTTCACTCGCACGAGCCTGCGAATCGGCGGGGAGAGTCAATCGTCACCGATCTACACGTACGCCCAAATCGATGAAGCTCGCGACGAATTGAATCGGCGATTCGCGGCCGCAAAGGCCCACAATGAAGCCGTGAACCAGGGAGGACGGGGGGACTACCAAAGATTGATTCCCGCACATCTCTTTGTTCATTCCGACGATTGGGACACGCTGCGAAGCTACGGGTTCTTCTTTGCGGGACGCATACCGGACTCACCGACTGGAACGCCGCATCGTAGCGTGGCGGACGGGACGTTTCCCGCTAGTGACCTGCCGTTGGCGACAGGTACTATGAGCTTCTTTGGATCAACGAGTGATTAGGCCGGTTGGCAGATGTTATTTGGCATTTGGACTGTTTCGGTCGATGCCATTGCTGCGACGTGCAACTCGGGTAAACGCCCGAACGGCTCACATGATTGTGCCCGATCAGTCCTGCTTACCTGCTTCGTTCGAGAATTGTCGGCTCTGAGTGGATGCAATGTGCGTTTGGTTCATCTTGGCGAGTTTTTCTTCGATTTCTTTGTAGGAAGGGTTCCCCGACAGATTAGTCCGTTCGAGCGGATCAGACTCGTAGTCGTACAGTTCGGTGAACTGTGGTTTGTGGTTGAGCCGCGCGCCGCTGCGTTTTTTGTTTAGAACCCCTTTGTACCAGGCGATGTACCGATAACGTTCGGTGCGAATCGCAACTCCCCAATGGTTGTTGTGAGGAAAAATTGACGCGGCAAATTCGTTGACTGAGTCTCGGTTGTTCCGCAAGATTGGAGCGAGACTTATTCCTTCGATCCCGGCCGGCGTTTCCAGGTCGGCCAATTCGCAGAGCGTTGGAAAGATATCGATAAGATTGACCGGCGATTGGTTGGCGTTGCCACCGGGAAGATCTGGGTTCACGATGACCAATGGAGTTCGGGTCGATTGCTCGTAATTGGTGTTTTTGCCCCAAAGTTGCTTGTCGCCGAGGTGGAATCCGTGATCACCCCAAAGCACGATGATGGTGTCTTTCTGCATGTCAGTCTCATTGAGCTTCGCGATCACGCGACCGATCTGAGCGTCGACGTAGGATACACAGGCGAGATAACCGTGGATGAGTTCTCTTTGGGTGGCCGGTGAGATGGGGCCTCTCTTCGGCACACCGCTGTAGGTACGGGCTTCTACGTATTCGGTTTCGGCACATTTCGGCGCGTCCTGAGGATATTGTTGATAGGCAGCGAGTTCGAGGGTCTCGCGATCGTAGAGATCCCAGTATTTCTTCGGAGCGACAAACGGAAGGTGGGGTTTGACAAAACCGATCGCCAGAAAGAATGGCTTGTTCGAGTTCTTCAGCGTCTCGAGTTGTTCGATGCCGCGATTGGCGATCGCGCCGTCTTGGTAGGCGTCGTCGGGAACGTCATAGCATTCGACGGCTGGACCACCGCCGTGATCACGCACGTATTGCTGTAGCTTTTTGTGTTTCAGACCGAGTGCTGAACCTTTCCTTTTTTGGTCGGCAACGAGATCTTTCAAGGCAGGGTTGTGATAGCGACCGCTAATGATCGGCCCACCGACGTCCGCGTTGTAGGGATTTCGTCCGAAGAAGTTGGTCCAGGAATCCGCGTCCTGTGGCCCGTTCCAATTGCCGTCCAGGTTGCGTGGGTCGAATATCTTGCCCGTCCCGACGGTCAGATAACCATTGTTTTTGAAGTGCTGTGGCAGTGTGACCAAACCAGGAAATCGAGGGCGGAACCTGTATCGTTCCGGTCCCATTCCGTAGATGCCGAGCGTATCTGGATAGTATCCGGTCAGAAGGCTCAGGCGAGACGGGCCGCACACCGCCTGTTGGCAGTGTGCGTTTTGGAAGACCATTCCGGACGCGGCAAGAGCATCAATGTTGGGTGAGTGAACGTGTTCGTGACCGTAGCAATTCAGCAGCGGTTTAAGATCGTCGACCGCAATGAACAACACATTCTTTTGCTTGGCATGCACCGGATACGCGGTGAAGGCAAAGAGCATCAACCACAGCCATCGTTTCCACAAAGCTGTTTCGAGTAGAGTCATCATGTTCTATCTGTTGGTTAGCTTGCGATCGGGCGAGTCCGCATCCCTGACATTGTCCAGGGCTTTGCCGGTGAGCACTTTTGGGGCTTCCGTTTTTGGCAACCATCTCTCGGCTAGGTCACGTTTCATGGGGGCGTATTCTGGGTTGCTCGCGAGGTTGGTCCATTCGTTGGGGTCTCTTGAGTGGTCATAAAGCTCTTCCGAGCCATCGAAATAGCGGGTGTATCGCCAAGTCTTCGTTCGCAAGGTGTAGTTGCCACGGCCCCAAGTGGTCATCGCTGGGCGGTCGATCGGTTTTTCGGGATTCTTCAGCCACGGCACTAGGCTGATACCGTCGACGTATTCCGGTGGTGTGAGACCGGTAAGGTCGCAAAGTGTTCGGTAGACATTAATGAGGCCCACCGGTTCTGAGCATTTTTTCCCGTTGCCATCCTGGCCTCGCGGGTCCCAGATGATGAAGGGGACCCTCGTAGCTTCTTCCCACAATGAGAACTTGGTGTAGGACCGTTTTTCACCCAGGTGAAATCCATGGTCCGACCAGAGGACCACGATGGTATTGTCCAGGTAGGTGCTTTCCTCGAGCGCAGTCATCACGCGACCGATGTTGTCATCGGTGAATGAAATGCACGATAGATAACCGCGGCGAACTTCGTTCCAGCAGTCATGCTGCTCAAAGCGGTCGACGACGGCTTGAAACGCCATCGACTGGCCGACCGCGGGAATGTCTTCCAGGTCAGACCGCGTCGTTGGCGGTGGTGCAATCTCGTCGGGGAAGCGGTCGTAGTTCTCCTCGGGTGTGATGAATTCAATGTGAGGACGAATGAACCCAACGGCGAGAAAGAAGGGCTTTGCGTGCTGCTTTTTCAGGAAACCGACCGCATGGGAAGCAGTCCGGTAATCAACAAAATGGTCGAGCGGGTTGACCGCAGGACAAACTCTCAGGTATCGATTCTTCCTGTCTTTGTTGTCAGGCATGAATCCTTTTCCCTCGGCACTCTTGATTTTGATGTCGCCGAAGGAAGCGTATTCGTCCCAGGTTTCGTCT
This sequence comes from Rhodopirellula sp. JB044, assembly GCA_043101355.1. Taxonomy (GTDB): domain Bacteria; phylum Planctomycetota; class Planctomycetia; order Pirellulales; family Pirellulaceae; genus Rhodopirellula. The sequence continues at coordinate 5,534 of JBICHZ010000294.1, read as the reverse complement.
TCTTCATAGGTGTTGTCAGGGTTGTGAAATACCTTGGTCACGCCGCAAGTGGTGTAACCGTTTTCTTTGAAATGGCGGGGAAGGTTTGTGTAGCGATCGAGTACCTTCCGGTCGACCTTTTTCAGTTTGTAGAACGGATAAAGCCCTGATTTATGGGGCTCCACTCCGAGAAGCAATGCGTTGCGACTGGGGGAGCACCCCGGCGCGGTGCAATGTGCGTTGGTAAACGTAACGCCTTTTGCAGCCAGCTTATCCATGTGCGGTGTTTTTGCGTCAGGGTGACCGCCCAGGAAACCGCACCAGTCATTCATGTCATCAATGCAAATCATCAAGACGTTGGGGCGTTCTTGTTTCGCCTCGGCGATGGATGTTGATAGCAGGCAGACTGCCAATGAGATGGCGATGGCGTTTTTAACGATCACGTAGGTAGGTTTCCGAAATGAGATGAGATGAGGTGAGGTTGCGACTTCGATGCGACTGAGGTGCTGACGCGTCTTGATTGACTATGGCGGCACGGTCGCGAATTTCGCGGCGACTGTTGAATGCTATTGCTTCAAGGTGAACTCGAGTTTCGGTTCGCTGGCTTCCGGATGCGGAACACCCGCAAAGGCATGGCAGGGAACGTCATTGGTTTTGAGCGGGAGGTTCTGTCGTTCAATGACGAAGGTGGCTTCGGTACCTTCATGTTCTTTCAGGAACTGAAGTAACCTCTTGTTGCTGATTGCAAAACTTCCTTGTTGTTGGCTTCGTGGTACATCGAATGTTCCTAGGATCACACCATCGTCGGGACTGGGGGAGTCTTCCCAATGACATTCGATGTCCCAGTCGCCCTTTTCCGGGGCAGTGATTCCGTAGATCGCGTATCGATTCAATTCCGGTAGGCTACTGAATAAACCGTAAGGAAACGGGACAAGGTTGAGACGTAGTAGCACGGAATCGACCTCATCGAAGTCGACATTCGAGAGATCAAAGGCAAAAAACGACCGGCGATCCCATTGCTTCTTCAGAAGGCGGTTCACGGTTAGGTATTTCGGATTGATGAAGTCGCGGCGGTCATTGCGGATCGCAGTGCCTTCGCGACCGCCGGTGCCGACAATTAGCGTTTGCGGCCCATGAGGAGGACCGGGTTCCGGTTCGGTTGATCCTCCTTCGACGAGAGCATTGGACTCAACCGTGATCGCCCTGCCGACTCCACGCAGGCGTGTGTTTTCGCCGGTTGATGCAACGTAGACAGATATTTCACCGTCAAGAACTTTGAAGCTAGAGCTGTTCTTTGACGGGTCAACGCTCACGGAAAACTCTGTGCCGTGGTCAACCGCGTAGCCATTCGGCGTTTCCATGATGAAGCCGATGGCAGACTGAGGAACGTCGATTCTCGCCCGGCCGGACAAAATTCGGCCTCGCATTGGCGTGATCAATTCCAGTCGGGCAGGCCCTTGAATGGAAACGTCGACGCCCGATCGGAATTGAATGGTCGCCATTCCCGTCTTTAGATCGAGAAGTCCGGCGGAGAGATCAGAGCCTGTCGTGGTTGGGAGAGCACTTTCCCAAGACGCGTTCTCTCCTGAGGTTAACGTCGCGACCGGTGACGCAGCGAAGAAACGAGGCAAAAACACGATCGCTAGCAGGATCGACGCTGCCAGTCCCGCTTGCATGGCAAGGAATGTCCACCTCGATTTTATCCACCCTGGCGACGCGATCGCAGCAGCGGATTTTAGGCGAAATTCCGGATTCGGGGCATTCTGACCGTGTTCATGAATCAAACCTGTCAGCAACCGAACATCGTTGAATTGTTTTACTCGCTCCTGGCAACCACTCAGTTCATATCCGAGTCTTTCGAGTTCTTCCTCATTGAGCACACCCTCGAGGTAACGCGTTGTCAGTTGTTGAAATTCTTCTTCTGTCATAGTGGGATGTTTCCTCGTTCCACGCACCCAAACGGTCTTGAACACATGTGCCCAACGTGCTGTAAATTCGGTGCAACGTTTTGTAAATCGTGTCCGGGGTGCGTCCCAGTTTTTCTGCTACTTCGATGCCACTGAGTCCTTCGGAGAACCGAAGCCGAACTACGTCGCGACAGTGGACCGTCAGGTTGGAGAGGCATTGATGAAGAGCATCGACACGCATGTTAACTTCATCGGCGTCACGGTATTCGAGATCCGCGTCTACCAAATCCAAAATCGATTCGTCCAAGAGAGAGGGGCGATAATTTTGTCGGCGGATGAACTCATAGCAGCGGCGACGGAGGACCTTCCAGGACCAGTCACGCAGGTGACGCGGGCCTTCAAAGACGTTCTCGTTCTCAAAGACCTTCACCAGCATGTCCTGGTAGGCATCTTCGGCTAGTTGAGATTGACGCAGGATCGACCAAGCAAGCGCAACCTGCTTGGTTCTCTCTTGCATCAGAATACTGAGCATTTCACTTCGATCCATCATCGCTGCCTGGATGCCGTTTTCATTTCCTTTTCAGCCTGTTCGGCTGCCTTTTTATCGCGAGCGTCCCGCTCGGCCTGAATGTCGGCGGCTGTTTGCAGGTCCATGATGACCTGGGGCTCTGAACTGCCACTGCAGCCGACCGTGGTGATGAAAATGGTGCAAGCAATTACGCCGCACGCAGCGAACCTTCGCATTGGAATTCCTGGTTTGAGATGCGCTCGCTCTTGAGCTCTGCGCGGTGATATGGGGAAGGGAAATTAGGTGGGGAGGTGTCGTCCGTTCGCTGTGAATCTCTGCGTTGGTGAGCCGATGGTTCAGTAGCGATTGCACGACCGGGAACGCTAGACGCCCGAGAAGACATCCAGCGCGAATGGTTTGTCGAGTCCGGTGTTAGATCTCGGAGTCGATGACTTCTCTCGACGCACGAGTCCCAAGAGCTCCCCACAACCCGAATGGGCTCTGAGCACCCGCGTTGGATGGCGCCGAATTAATCGCACGGACGGTCTTGGTTGACTGGTTGCCGGCGTCGATGGAGTCGGTGATGAACTTAACTGCTCCGTCACCCATCAATACGTGGGCTCCACCTTGATGGCGACTACCTGCAGAGCCCAGGGCTTCCATTTGCACGGCCTTCAGCGAGTTCGGGTTTTGGTTGTTGTCGACGCAGAACTCACGGTTCGGTGGAAGGATTGCTTGGAAGCCTGTGTGAAGCAAGTAACCCGATGCCCACTGAAAACCGCGTGCCCGGTCAGGAGCCGACGCGTTTTGCAGGTCACTGTTCACGGCAGGATCCCAAAATTGAGGGCGTTCCGAGTCACGAAACTGTTCGCAGTAGCTCGGGTTATTCATGACAGAGGCCCATGCTTTCTTGCCGATATGAGGCTGCGTACGAACATCGTTGTCCCCGAGGTCCGTTGCGATCTCACCACACATGAGCGTGTTGGACAGTCCGTCGAGAACATCACGAAACTTGGTTCGTTCCATCGGCACGAACATTCCTCGCTGCGACGCACGCAGTCTTTCGGTGCGCGAGCTATCGGGAGGTGTCAGGTTCCAGTCGTAGGCTCCCGAATTAATCTTTTCGATGGCGTCGCCCATGCACGCGGCATAGTTCGTTCTTCCGTTCGCCGGCAACCCTGTGCCCGGATCGCTAGGACACCGGAACGCAGGAATTTCCGTCACCCAAGGAGCAAACGTTGCTTGGTTCGGAGTGGGGCCCATGGGTGGGTAGTAGTTCGGAGCGACCGGAAGGGTTGGATCGCCATTGCTGACGTGTTCCCAAAGCGCGGTTTGTTCCATGAAAGGCAACAGACCCACCAAGAAACTCAGTTGGAGCCGATTGTCGATGACGGAGCTCGCAAAGTGGCTCCCCAGGTAGCCACCACCGTCGGTCCCGCCACGTTGCACAGGCATTTGGTTGTATGCCGAGTGATAGTTATGGATCGCGAGTCCAATCTGTTTGAAATTGTTACCGCAACTCATGCGGCGTGCTGCTTCGCGGGCAGCCTGAACAGCCGGAAGAAGCAATCCTACTAATACTCCGATGATTGCAATCACCACGAGCAGCTCAACGAGCGTGAATCCATACTTCTTTCGAGAGTCTCTTAACACAATCTACCTCTTTTGTTCGTTGAAATCATAGGGTTGTTGGACATGCACCCATCCCGATTGGAATACCGAGATGAGCTCGTCAAGCAATAGGTGCCGTCTCAATTACCGAAGGAGTCGGAGCAGAAAACCTACCGCACTCGTCTACATGCGCGACGCGAAAGCACTGGACACTGAATTCAATCATTTCTTGAAAAAATTTGACTGAGCTGGTTTGGACAGGAAATGCAGCGCGGGGAAGTGTAGTGCGAGTCGAGAAATATCGTTAGTGGCTGCCGCATCGATTCGATCATTGTTGATGAAGCGAGCGGGCGGTTCGGTAGATGGGGTGCCATAAAACAAGCGACTAGCGAAACAAACGGATCAGTCGCGGTATATGAATTTTGGGTTAATCGCTGTTGTGTGAGTGCCGCGATCATTGTTGCTCGCCAAACAGACGGAGACCGATGTCGGCAACGGAGTGGGGGCAGAGGGCTGGGCTGAGTCACCCGGACGAATGACGTCAAGGACGTGCATCGAAGCCGCGATTTCCAATTGTGCACGGCATGCGGCACGCGGAATGTTCAATACGTTGCGAGCTTTTGTTTGGCCGTTGTTCACTGCCGATTTAATGTCGTCCTTGCATTGTCACTTGGGACAACTTCAGTATTCGGAGAGGCGTTTGGGCTCGTTGGCCCAAATAAACGATCCTGTTTTGTCTGTCTCGAATGGCCACCGTCGTAATCGTGTGCGGTGACAGTTGGCAGGCCGGTTGTGAAACAGGAACAGGTGTATTCGTCCGTGTTTATGAACGCGTTTGGAAACGATATGTCGACATCGCGAGGCTTCTGCGCATTGTATGCAAAGGACTTCAGATGCAATGATCGAACACGTCAGATACCAAACCCACATGCGTAGCGAAAATCGCCAACGGTTTATTGATTTGGTCGTATACCGAATGACAACAGTTAGCCGGTGGGTGTTGGGTTCGGTTGGCGATTGGTTAATCGCCGCCAACGTGGTACGGCTGATTAGATGGACGAGCCCCTGTGAGTTCGGGTGGGTCAGGGGAATCGCCAGAAATCTTGGCAACTTTTGCTACGGAGGTGTCAGCCTTGTATGAGATGGTATTGGGGCGATCGGCTCTTCGCGGCCTTCAATGTCGAACCATGGTCGCTGGTTTCGATGTCATGCAGTTGCGTTGATACTCAATGGAACAGGACGGGAAACCACCAATTGATGTTGTTGTATCTTGACGGCTGTCACGCCTTTTTCTCTGTGATGATCTCTTCAAATACCTTTCGCAGCATTTGGATGCTGGCTGGTTTGACCAGGTGATGGTCGAAGCCTGCTGCGTAGGCGTTGTTGACGTCTTCGGGCTGCCCGTTTCCTGTCATCGCGATCAAGGTTGTTTGTGAGGATTCTTTTAACGGTAAGAGTGCGGCGGCGACTTCGTAGCCAGAATGACCGGGCATGCAGATGTCGGAGAAAACGACGTCTGGCTTGATCTC
>JBICHZ010000293.1:0-9017 GCA_043101355.1 Rhodopirellula sp. JB044 | reverse complement strand
ACTGGCTCTTCGTAGCCGATCCATGATCGCGACTCCGATCCCTTTCTCTTCACAGGGAACGACTTCGATCCGGTCGAATTGGCCTTCGTCGGCTTTTCGAAGGGCTGCGTACAGTTCGCAGGCGGCTCTTTCGAGACGCCCGTCATCGGCGAGCGTCCAAACCTCTGACGCGCCTTGACTGACCTCTCTCGAGAGCGGTCCAAAGACGATTCGCAGTACCCGCGGCAAGGGGACAGTCGTGTTTTGTTGCCATTCGCTGGTTTGCTCAGCGAAGCCAGACTTGTTCGAAAGCAAAACAACCGGCGTGCTCGGCGAATAGTGTTTCGCGAATTGGCCGGGGGCTGCCACAAAGTGCTCCTTCGCCTCGGGTGGCGCGGCGTCTGAATCGGAGAATCGATTTCGGCTCGGGGCACCGACGACTTCGCCTAAGGCTTCGGAAAGTTGCTCCGCCGAAATTCCGCCACTGCGAAGAACTCTCGGGGATGACGACTCGCTGCCCAGGAACAGGATGGTTGACTCCAGCCCGACACGGCACTGGCCCCCGTCCAGGACCATGGCGACTCCATCGCCGAGCCCCTCGGCCACGTGCTGCGGCGTCGTCGGGCTGACATAGTTCGAACGATTCGCGCTGGGAGCGGCAACGGGTATGGGGCGACCGGCGAGGCGTTTGAGTTCTCGCAGCAGATCGAGTGCCACCGGATGATCGGGCACCCGAACGGCCACGGTATCGCCGCCTGCGGTCACGTGATCGAGGATCTGACGATCGCGAGGGCCGATTACGGTCAGCGGCCCTGGCCAGAGCCTTTGAAGACGCTTGAGACGTTCGGCGACGATTCCAGACGCGTCGATATCGAACAGGGATTCGGCATCCTCCACGTCCGCCACATGCAGAATCAACGGATTCGAACGCGGCCGATTCTTAGCGGCGAAGATCTTGTCGACCGCCGATTCCATGTCGCCACGAGCGGCCAACCCGTAAACCGTTTCGGTCGGTATTCCGACCAGATTGCCTTCGAGGAGCGCGTTCGCGGCACGCGCAATCGACTCTGTCGACGGAGGATAGATAAGCGATCGGGACGAGGACTCGGAACGGTTCATAACCGCTCAGCTTACCAAGGTCTCCGAAGAAATGTGAGGGACCCCGGTTCCGACAACCTCGCCGCTGCTCTCCCCCTGCACGACGACCGAAGGCAATTCGACAACGAAGGTCGACCCTTTGCCTGGTTCGCTGTCCACTCGTACGCTGCCACCCAACGCGATCGACAGATTTTTGACGATCGCCAATCCCAATCCGGTGCTCGACGTTGCCATCTCGGCACTCTTGGAACCACGGTAGAAACGCTCGAAAATTTTGGTCTGATCCTTTTCCGCGATTCCGATGCCAGTGTCCGCGACGATCAAACACCACCGATCTGCATCTTTTTGCAAACGCACATCAATGCGTCCTCCTCGAGGCGTGTAGCGAATCGCGTTGCCGATCAGGTTGTTGGCAATCGTGAGCGCCGCCTCGCGGTCGGCGAGTACCTTCGCGGAGTTGCCGTCATCGTGGAACGTCAACTCCAACCCGCTGGCCTGGGCGACCGGCGTGTAAGTGCGGATCGACTCAGCGACGGATTCACGCAGCGAGATGCTCGCAATATTCATCTGTGCCCGGCCCGACTGAGCCCGTGCGAGTTGCATCATGTCGGCAACCAACCGTTCGAGGCGGAGACACTGCGCCGTGATCGAGTTCATGAAGTGGATTGCCATGTCGGGATCGTCGGCCGCGGCGAGTTGCACCGTTTCGGCATATCCCTTAATCGCGGCTAGCGGCGTTTTCAGTTCATGGGAAACGTTCGCGATGAACTCGCGCCGCATACCTTCGAGCTTTCTCGCTTCGGTTTCGTCACGCAGCGACAATTGGACTTTGACGGATTCACCGTCGTCGATCACATCGGCACGAATCCGCAGCGGCAGCACCACCTCGCCACGATGAAATTCGATCACCGCTTCCTGAGGTTGCCGTTCGCTCGTCGCCAGTCCAATCAGACGTGTCAGTTTGGGTTGTCGAACCCAATCGGCGATCGAACGACCGAGCAAGGGTTCGCGTCCCTCGAGTCCCAACAACCGAACCGCGGATGGGTTGATCAACAGGATCGACAACTCGGACGACAAAACCACAACACCATCGATCAACTGCAATAACGCCGACGCTCCGAGTCGCGACTGGGCCTCGAGCGATTTCAGTTCTCGACGAGCCTTCGCGGCCGCGTCACGCGAGTCCGATTCCACCGTTTGGATTTTTCGAATCGCGATCGCATCCCGACTAGCACTCCGTCTGGCGAGAATGAAAATCGCCAATGAAGCGACGATCGCAATCACCCATGCCGGAACGGAAAACACAACCAAGACCGCCACCAGTCCAATGCTCAGCCACGAGCACGGATCGGTCGCGACGGAGGGTCGCATTGCGTCGTGCCTTAAGCTGGATACGGACATTCAATTGTGGTGAATCGAGTAGGATGGGTTGATAGCCCGCGATCGGTTACCTTGGGAGGTGATCCGAGACGATATGTTTTTCGTATAGAATCGACTTCTCGATTATAGCTTTGGCCGACAAACCTGACGAACGTATAACACGGCTGTGCTCGTTAATATCACGTGAATTATGAACCCAGATGACGCGCAATCTCACCTAGACCACCATTTTCCGTCTCATCATGAGTCGGAAGAGTGGATCGGCGCAAAGAAGATCGAGCTTCCGGTTCTCGCCGGAGGTTGCCTGGCCACCCTTTTGTCGGCGGTCATTACCAGCGGGCTTTTAGTCGCCAACGGTGCCTTGGTGATGGCGTTGCTGTCGACCGCCGCGGCGGCCGGCGTGGAGTGGGTCAAAGGCGAACGGTTGAGTCAGTTCATTTTGTTCGCGGCGCCGATCGCGTTAGTAATCCTACAATGGATGATGATCGACACCGTCCGGCGGATCCTACACAAACGCCGATGGCGTCAATCAGCCGGCTTCTAATCAAACGCGAAACCAAAACATTTTGAGAATGACGTAGCTTAAGAATGAAGCAGCCGATGTCGCCAGACTTCGGGGACCAATATTCCGCTAGATCCAGCTACCGCGATCAAACAAGCTAGATCTCAAAACGCCCACGGGAAACGCCTCACCCGCAAGCCGTCTTTGTGGGACAGGGTCGCACACCAGAAATGCGGCAAAGCGGCCCTTTTCAACAGATCCTCGCGCCCCGCTTTCGCTCGCCCGCAGCCTGTGAAACGGTCCGTTTGCGTCCAATTCGCATGTTTCGGACGCCAACACGCAACAACTTCTCCGCCCGCAGCGATCATTTTTCTTGTCGGCGACGTATGACCTGGGTTCGTCGATGTCTCGAACGAGATATCGCAGGGTCGGTGTCCTCTAAAACGGTGTTTCCGAATGAGCAGTTCCTGGAATTTGGGTCGATTCGCTGGCATTGACGTGCGGGTGCACTGGACATTTTTGTTGCTGCCGTTGTGGGTCTATTTCTCGAACTTGGCGTCCGGCAACGGGGCTCTCGCGGCGACCGGGTCCGTATTGATGGTTTTGTGCGTTTTTGCATGCGTGCTGCTGCATGAATTTGGCCACGCCCTGACTGCGCGACGATTCGGGATCCCAACACGAGACATCACGCTGCTGCCGATCGGCGGCGTCGCTAGCCTGGAACGGATGCCTCGCGAGCCCTGGAAAGAACTCGCCATCGCGGTGGCCGGACCTGCGGTCAACGTGGTCATCGCCTCGGTGATGTTCTCGACGCTCTGGCTTCTCTCGCCGCTCACTGGAACAGTGGCCGCATTCCTGTACCAACTCGCCATCATCAACGTGGCGTTGGTGGTGTTCAACATGCTGCCCGCGTTCCCGATGGATGGAGGCCGGGTTCTGCGTTCGATCCTCGCGATGCGTTTGCCTTACCTGCGAGCCACCGTCATCGCGGCTCGCGTCGGCCAACTGACCGCCGCGACCTTCGGGTTGTTGGGATTGATCGGCGGCAACTTGCTGTTGGTCTTCGTTGCCGGCTTCATCATCCTGGCTGCTCAAGGTGAATCGCTGCGTACCCGGATGGAATCCGCAGGCGAGCGTCCTGCCCCGGAATCGCAAGCCAGCAACTCATGGGACTCGTCGTTCACACCGCCGACCGATTCGGGCCCGAGTGCGTATCCAAGCCATACGGATACCTACGCGAATTACGATTCGAGTCAACGAGTTCGTGACCGGTTGCTGCGAGAGGCGGCGGGGCAACGTCGTCCGAGTGCGGAGCCCTCTGGGCACGAACCGCAACCCCACCATCGCACCCAAACCCACCATCGCACGATGCCCGTCATCAGCGCCCAGTGGAATTCCAAGAGTGCATTGGGATGGCTCGGCAGCGACTCGTTGGACGATTTTCTCGTTTCGAGCGGCGGCTCCGTCATCGGCGTGCTCCGCAAGAGCGACCTGCGGCACGCGGTCAAGAATGGTCGCGGTGCGGTGACAATCGATCGTTTAGTTGCCTCAGGCACCTTCCACCTGCGCCCCATCGCGTGAGCGAATCGTTCACGCGTCGAAAAACGCAATCACGTTGAAGGGACGATTCCGCGAACAGCCAACATGGTTGCTCGTAGAGTCGATCATTGATGCTCGGGGAATCGATCAAAGAATGAGGTTGAGCCCCAGCACCACGCTGTCCTGGACCACGTCACGGTCGCTCACGGTGGTGATGTCGATCAGCGGAGCAAACCCGCTGCTGCGGACGTATTCAACCGACGCTCGGCAGCGAGGGCTGAACCGTTTTCCATATCCGATCACCAACTGATTGTTGAACTCAAACTCACTGCCCGACGGGCCTTGCTCACCCGAACTCCAGCTCACACTCGCGTGAGAACCGCACGGACCGCGGTCAAACCAATAGGCCGCTTCGGTTCGATACGCAAAGACCTGCGACTGAGTCACCGGCCAATCGTCTGTCGTGGTGACGTACTCGCCGGCGAGAGTGATTCGGTCGATGTCCAACCTCGCGTTGACCGACCAGGCACTGTTGTAGTCCTCGCCGAATTGATTGCGGTCCAGGTGTTCTGCGGTAAACCCGTCGTAGATCGTGCCTAGCAGGAATCCGCCACCGAGTTGCAGTTGTCGGTCGCGATAGTCGCCGAGCGTGTAGGTCACGTTGGCGGCCATGTTGTTGAGTTTGCCCTGTTCCGGCGAATCGTTCAATCGAATCCCACGACCACCGTTGATTCCGGCCAACGTGATATCCCATCGATCGTCGTGATATCCGCCGCCGATACCTTCTGCCAAAGCGGCGAAATAGTGCCATGTTACACTTTGGGTGAACGGGCTGAGCGTGCTGAAGTCGCCGAAGCCGACGTTCTTCTTGCCGATATAGAGAAAAAACGGTGACACGCGAAAATCACCGATCACCGCGTACGCTTGGCGGACCTGCAGACTGCCTTGTTTGAAATCGCTGAACGAGAAGACGTCCGAAAACAGTAACTCGCTGTACACACTCGCATACGAGGTCAGATGCACGGTCGCGTGAGCGTTGGCGTGCAACATTCGCGCGTCCGTCGCAGTGCTACCGCTAAAGTCTGTCGGGAATCGTCCGAGATACGGAAATTTGTCTTCCGCATTGGTTGTCGCCGCCAGGAAGGACAAACGTGCCTGTCCCCCTACGATCACGACGGGGTCGTTACCACGGTGACGGGCGTGATTCTCGAGAATCAGAAGCTCTTTATCCGTCTGCCGATTCTGAAAATCCAGCAGCGCGTCCGTCAGCGGTGTGTCCAGCCGGAGCCAATCGGAAGCGTTTTCGCGGCCGCCGATGCCCTGACCACACAAACATGGCCCGCCACAATCGCATGCCGCCGCGTAGCAATCGGGGCCGATCCAATTGGGGCCACTGATAGAATCACAGGCGAACGAATCACAACCACACTCGCCATCCACACACCCGTGTGAATCACAGGAGTCGCAGTCCTGAGAATTTGTGATGCTGAGGTCAGGATAGTGTGAATCATCAACAACAGCCGCTGTTTGAGAATACGCGACGTTCAACATCACGCAGATTGTCAAACCAACCGTCACGAGCGAAACCGAGAACCGCTGTCCGCCCGAGTTCCTTTGTCGGAACATAAAAACGAGTCCTGTTAGCGTCGCGAGCGATTGGGTTTGGCAGCCGACTTCACGGCGGTCGCATCGACGAGTTCTTCCGTCATGCGGGCACGGTACTCCATCATGCTCCCGGGGCCTTGGAAGCCAACGACGGTTTCATCCCAGTCCAACTCTTTGCCGAGCAAGTATCCGTTGTCGACGTCGAATCGAATGCTGCCGTTACTGAGCTGCTGGACAACTTGTGCCCGCAACGACTCCTGGTCGATCGGGGTCAACGTTTGGCTCTTGACGGAGATTGTCGCAACGCCCGCTTTCACTTTTTTGAGCGTGTACACCTGACGAATTTTGATCGTTTTGACTTGTCCGTCATCGGTGCGAGCTTGAATCTCCGACGGCACGCTCCAACTCTCGCCGATCGCGACCGGATCGGCGGGCAACGCCAACGTCAGCGATCCCATGCCGAGTGAGGACTTCGAGCCCGCGTGACTTTCGCGTTTGATTTCTTCGCCCTTGCCGTCGATGGTCACGGTCGCCAGAGGCGTTCCGATTTGCTCGGCGACGACGCTGAAGATTTTCGGTGGTTCTTTATCGTTGGTGCTATCCCAGCGGACTTCGGCTTGGTCGCCGTTCTGCTGCGTCATTTCGACCGAGTCAATTTGGTGGTCGAACGTCATTTTATTTTCGTCAGCGTTTCGCACCTTCCACGACCGCACACTCGTCGTATGAACATTGGCGACTTCTTCCGTCCCGTTCATTCGCGTTTTCGTCTTCGCGACGTGGGTCACCTTGTAGCGGACCGTTTGATTCGGGGCGAGCTGATGACGCAAAAGATATTTTTCGGAATCACCGTCGACCAACACACTCTGTCCGCTTCCAGCACCTGTGGGCCGATCTGCCTGCACCACCCCGGCTCCGAGCAAACTGAAGGCTGCGAGCGTCAATAACGCGGTATTTCCGAACGAGAAAGACGACGGGTGTGATCGAAAGTTCATGGTGTCAACAGCTCCTGAAAGGCCATGCGAAGGTTTCACACCCGCTGTACCAAATACACTGCTGCGACCGCTAGTCAGATCCTCCCCGCGTCCGCTCGGCGAGCGCACCTCGCGGTATGCAATTGGTATGGGGTTTGTTTTTGAGAGTGACCAGACTCTCAGCCGGCACGTTTAATTCAGGCTAGCAAGGAGAGCTGAGACGACACTTTCGGATAAAGATCGCAAGCGGGCAGAGGATTTAGCTCGTTAATTAATGAAAATCACCGGTGGGCGAATGAAGCCCGATGGGGTCTCCAAGACCTTCGCGGAAATTGAAGAAGAAGCCATCGAAGTGACTGGCATCGTCGCCTCGGCACTGATCAAACAAACCGCCAAAGACGCTCCCGACGCCCCCACACAGTGCCGTTGTCCTGAATGCAAAGCGGTCCCCGGTGACCTCGGCGATGACGACGAACCGATCGTCCTGTTGACCGATCGTGGCGAGGTCGACTTCCTCACCAAAGGTTACTTTTGCCGGTGATGTCGCCGGTCTTCTTTTCCCTCAGCTCGCTGAACTGGGACTCCGTGTCGAAGCCACCGTCAGCCCACGCGTGGAAAAAAAAATGTCTACGCCGGAGCCATTTCGACCAGCGTTGAGCAAGCACGTAAGGACCTTCTATATCTGGCCAACCTTGACATCAAAACCGAGCGTGTCCGTCGCGCCACCACGCGTAATGGCAAAGCTCGGCTCGCACTGACGCGTCTTCTTGAACAAGCGTTTCTGGAAAAACCAATCCCCGAACAGTTGCGTGGTGGACCTGGACCGGCCGATCAAGAGGCTCCACCGATTGCTGCGGTCATGTGCGACGGCGGGCGCTACCAACGATTCGATCGCGGCGAGGCCAAGCCGGAGTCGGGGAGCTTCTGGCGTGAAAGCCGCGTCGCATGCTTGCTGTCGATGACCGCGGCGAGCTATGGCAATGATCCTGGGTCGGACCTGCCAGACTTTTTGAAAGACGTCAGCATCGCGAAGAAGCTCGCGGAAATCGGGCAGGTTCAGGGAGAAAACCCGGTGGCTCAAAAGCAAACCGATCAAGATCAAGGCTCACCTTGGGAGCGTGGTGAAATGCGCTCCAAAGAGGTTGTCGCCAGCAGTCGAAACTGGAAAGAGTTCGGTTCTCAAGTGGCAAGTCAGGCTTGGTACCGCGGATTAGGCAAAGCGACGGACAAGGTGTTTGTCTCGGACGGCTCATCCGCGAGGGAGATCGTTCGACGCTCACGTGTGTACTGCAACAATCACCGCAGTCGGATGAACTATCCTTTGTACCGAGAGAAGGGACATCCGCTGACGAGTTCGATCATGGAGTCGACCGTCAAACAAGTCAGCCGACGAGTCAAAGGCACCGAGGAATTCTGGTCCAGTGAGGGCGGCGAAGCGGTGCTGCAATTACGCGGCGACTACCTCAGCCCCAGCGATCCGATGGTCGCACGCTGGAAACGAGCCATTGCCGCCGCAAACGGCTTCCGAACCTACCGACTGACCGCATGATCACGCAAACCGCAAGGGGCGCTCAGTTGTCTCCTGTTCTTCGACGCGCCGGGTAACGTCACTTCTGAGTCCAAAATAGGCACTGGGGGGTGCGTGGATCTGCTGCACGCGATCTCGCAAGGTCGGTTTTGTGAGTTGCTGCCAATTCGTGTTGGCTATGAATACTGCGAAACGATATCGGGATTCTTACTTAACAGCTCTTCAACCTTCGAATTGTCTTCGGTGGCCTTCTTGAAGAAGCGATGGATTGCCTTGACACAGTCCATGTGCTTGCTGACGACACAGAACATCGAACTCTCCGAATCAAACTTGACCTTCTTCAGGAAGCCAGGCGCCTTCTTGCAGTGCTGCTTAACGACGTCGGTCCAAAAATATCCAGAGTTCTCAAGCTGGC
>JBICHZ010000292.1:0-5125 GCA_043101355.1 Rhodopirellula sp. JB044 | reverse complement strand
CGAGTTCAGTGAAAGACATGCTCCCGGCTTCGATCTTTTTGCCAAGGTCCCCGTCCCAACTGCTGTAGCGATTGTCGACCAACTTTTGCAGCGCGCCGTCTTCGATGATCTTGGCGGCGATCTTCAATCCGCGAGCGAACGCGTCCATGCTGCCGATGTGAGCGTAGAACAGATCGATCGGTTCGAAGCTCTCGCGACGAACCTTGGCGTCAAAGTTCACACCACCGGGAGCCAAACCGTACTTCAGCAACACCAACATGGTCTGCGTGGTGAGGTAGTAGTTCGTCGCGAATTGGTCGGTATCCCAACCGAGCAACAAGTCGCCGGTGTTGGCATCGATACTGCCGAGGGCTCCCTGCATGCCTGCGTACTCGAGTTCATGCATCATCTCGTGACCGGCCAACGTCGCGTGGTTGGTCTCGATGTTGAGTTTGAAGTGATCGGTCAAATCATACGACCTCAGGAAGTTCAAACATGCCGCGGCGTCCGAATCATACTGGTGTTTGGTCGGCTCTTTCGGTTTCGGCTCGATCAAGAATTGGCCGGTGAAGCCGATCTCTTTCGCGTAGTCGACCGCCATGTGGAAGAACTGGCCGAGGTGGTCGAGTTCACGTTTCATGTCGGTGTTATAAAGGCACTGATAGCCTTCACGTCCGCCCCAGAAGACGTAGTTCTCGCCGCCGAGTTCCTTGGTGACTTCGAGGGCTTTCTTGACCTGAGCGGCCGCGTAGGCGAACACCTCAACGTTGCAGGTCGTCGCGGCACCGTGCATGAAGCATGGGTTGCTGAACATGTTCGCCGTACCCCAGAGCAACTTCACGCCGGTGCGTTCTTGTTCCTCTTTGAGCACTTTCGCGACCGCGTCCAGGTTCGCGTTGGTTTCCGACAACGAGCCACCTTCGGGAGCAACGTCGCGGTCGTGGAACGCGTAAAAGGGGGCATCCAACTTTTCAAAGAACTCGAACGCCGCACGGGCCCGGTTGCACGCGTTTTCAACCGACTCGCTGCCGTCATCCCATGGACGATGCATCGTGCCACCACCGAAAGGATCCGATCCCGTGCCACGGAACGTGTGCCAATATGTGACCGTGAATCGCAGGTGATCCTTCATGGTCTTCCCGGCGACCACTTCGTCGGGGTTGTACCAACGAAACGCGAGCGGGTTGTCCGATTGTGGACCTTCGTACTGGATCTTAGAAACTTCGGGAAAAGCAGTCATGGGTTTCTCAACTCGAATTCGGGCAAGCGTTGCCGCATGGGGAGGGACACTCATTCAGAGGTATTGAGCATCATCATGACAATCCATCATCGCGTTCCAAGTAGATATCGCGCATACTAACAGAGAAATTTAACACGCCCTAAAAGGACCGCCATGGGCCGGAAATCCGTCGCTTTGCTCATCGAGACCTCCAACGGCTACTCCCGCGGTTTGCTCGAAGGAGTGATCGCCTACGTCAAGGAACGCGGCCATTGGTCGGTTCACCTGACCGAACAAGAGAGGGGAGCAGACCCCCCGGCGTGGCTGCAGAATTGGCGAGGCGACGGGATTATTGCGCGGATCGAAACCGACAGCATCGGCCAACATCTGAGAAAATATCGCGTTCCGATCGTGGACCTCAGTGCCGCCCGGCACGTTCGCGGAGTCCCCTGGGCGGACACGGAAGATAAGGCGATCTCGAAACTCGGCGTCGACCATTTTGTCGAACGAGGCTTTCGGCATGTCGCTTACTGCGGTGACGCCGGCTTTGCCTGGTCTCGGAAACGTGGCGAACACTTCCTCCGGCAGGCAACCGCCGCGGACTGCACAGTGCATCAATTCGAGTCGGTCGGACGCTACGACGCGTCCTACGACCTCGAGGTAGAACAACGACGAATCATCGAATGGTTGAAGACCCTGCCGCGTCCGATCGCAATCATGGGGTGTTACGACTTCAAGGCTCAACAGATTCTCGATGCATGTCGCAGACTCGACATTTCGGTGCCTGCCGAGGTTGCCGTGCTCGGCGTGGACAACGACCGATTGATCTGCGAACTCTGCGAACCGTCCCTTTCGAGCGTGATCCCCGACACCCGCCGAACCGGATACGAAGCCGCCGATCTGTTACACCGAATGATGAGCGGAGAACACGTCGCTACCGAAAACCCACTGATCACCCAACCGCTCGGCGTTCAACTGCGAGAGTCGACCGATACCCTCGCGATCGAAGACGGCGAAATCGCCAAGTCGCTGCAGTACATCCGTCGCCATGCCAACGCCAACATTCGCGTCGGCGATGTGCTGCGGCACGTTAGCCTTTCCCGGCGTGCTCTCGAACACCGATTCAAAAAACACGTCGGTCACACACCCCACGAAGAAATCCAGCGGGTGCGCATGAACCGAATCAAAGAGCTGCTCAAAGAAACGGATCTGTCGATCGGAGAGATCGCCAACCGAATGGGTTTCGAATACGTTGAGTACATGGCCGCCGCCTTCAAACGCGAAACCGGTCAAACGCCAACCGAGTTCCGCGGATAGCGCCAGCCGACCACTAGGCAACGACCACGCGGCCCTTATGCCATACATTTTGTTTTGTGAAAGTACTCAAGAGGTCCTCAAAGAAAACTCGCACGTCTTCGGCGGTCTGAATTCGGGCAAATCCGATTGCGGGGATCGAACCTATCAAACCCCAAACGCTCGCACGCTCACGGTTTCTCGTCCTTCACCGCTCGGTCTTTTGCTGGCTGGCCCGGCTTCAAGTGTTGCAGGATGAACTCGGTGGCGTGCTGCTGAATTTCAGGTAACGACGGGTCCAGGTTGTTTCCTCCGAAACTATGCCGACCGTTCTTGACGCTCAACAGTTTCACATTCGCACCGACCTCGTTCGCAACGTCCACCATGTACCGCGAACCGCTGATGGGTAGCACGTCGTCCTTTTCTCCGTGCAACAACAGCACCGGCGGCGATGTCTTCGAAAGGTGTTTCACTGGACTGAGAAGTTTGGCCTTCTCGAGATTATCTTCGTACGGTCCACCGAGCATCGGGACGAATTTTTGCGGGTCCTCGAAATGACTTCCCTTGAGCAGATCGATCCGCTCAAACGAAGTCGCCGGAAAGTAAGACGCCACACAGCGGTACGTCGGATCGTAACCTGCGAGTTCCGACGCCCCCGGGAACAGCTCTCCCGGTGTGAGCCCTGTCATCAACGACAAATGCCCGCCGGCCGAACCGCCCCACACACCGATCCTGTCAGGATCCAAACCGTATTGCGACGCGTGCTTCACCAGAAACCGCCCGGCGTCCATGCAATCCACCACACACTCCACTGCAGTTGAATCACCACGAGCCAACCGATATTCAATCGTCGCGACCGCGACACCGCTCTCGAGCAATTGATCGAGTGTCCCCACAAACGAACTGCGCAGCACCTTGTACTTGTTCCCACCGCTCCAACCACCGCCGTGCGTGTGAAGCATTACCGGCATTGGTCGTGGAAGATTTTTGTCCGGCAGAAAGATCAACATGTCGAGACGGCGACCATCGACGGTCTTGTAAACGATGTTCTCGATTGTCTCATATTTTGCCAACTGCTCCCGCAATTGTTCACGATTCAAATCGGCGAACCCCATCGAACCAAACGCAAAGGTCAAAAGCAGAGCAGCGATCCTGGTATTCATAACATCACTTTTTCGTCAAAGAGAAGAGGGGGTCGCCATCATAACCTTTCGCATGGCGAAACTCACCACTCCCGCTTTTTCTTAGCCGCTCAACGTGGCACCCGGTTCGCAACGTGGTTTGGTGAAGATTGCGAACGACTCCGATGCGGTCCGCCCGCGATCGTCCCGAACTGAACAAGCGACGAGCAACATCTACGGAAACCAACCATGGCGAACAAATCTAAGAAACGCGGAAGTTCAGAAAACGACGGCAAGCCTCCACAATGCCAATCCAGCCAGCCGGGGATTCAAAGCGAGATGAACCCTCAACCGATCAGCATCCGCGATGACTACGTCGGGAGTGGCAAGCTAGCAAACAAGGTCGCATTGATCAGTGGTGGTGACAGCGGAATCGGACGAAGCGTCGCCATTCTATTTGCACGCGAAGGAGCGAGCGTGGCGATCGTCTACCTCAACGAAGATGATGACGCGTTGGAAACGAAACGTTTGGTCGAGAAGGAAGGACAGAAGTGCCTGCTGCTCTCCGGAGACATCGGCGACCAATCATTCTGCGAGGAGGCGGTTGAGAAGACCGTCGATACGTTTGGTCGACTGGACGTTTTGATCAACAACGCAGCCGAACAACACCCTCAAAAAAAGATCGAGAAGATCACCGAAGAACAGCTCGTCAGCACGTTTCGAACGAACATCTTCTCGATGTTCTACCTTTGCCAAGCGGCCGAGCCTCATCTGAAGAAACAGAACGGCAGCACGATCATCAATACCACGTCCGTGACCGCCTACCGAGGCAGCCCGGGGTTGTTGGACTACTCCGCTACCAAGGGTGCGATCGTGAGCTTCACCCGCTCGCTTTCGCAAAACCTCGTGGAGTCCGGCGTGCGTGTTAACGCGGTCGCCCCTGGCCCCATCTGGACGCCGCTCATTCCGGCTACCTTTCCCAAGGACAAAGTCGCCGAGTTCGGCGCCGACGCTCCGATCGGCCGAGCGGGCCAGCCTTATGAATGCGGAGCCTGCTATGTGTTCCTCGCGAGCGATGACGCTTCCTACATCACCGGTCAAGTCATGCATCCTAACGGTGGCGAAATTATCAACGGTTAGTTGATAGTGGGCACACTCAGTATCGAGGACTCAGTATCGAGGAGGAGAAATCATCGTCGTCGCCATTAAGAGTTCGCATCGCGAATCGCGTCGACCAATTCGGACTTGTTCATCTTGCTTCGTCCAGCGATATCGAGCTCCGCAGCCCGGTTGTGCAACTCGTCCACCGTACGATCCTCAAGAGACGTATTCGGATTGCCCGTTCCTTGTGTCGTCTTGTTGGGCGTACGCCCTTCTTGACGACGTTGCTTGTTGACGGTTCGCGCGGCGATCTCTTGGGCGTCATCCTCCGACTTTCCGTCATCGAGCTGGCTTTCTTTGATGTGTTCGTACTGCCGCTCGTCTTTGTCTGTCCACTCAGCCATCGTAGTAT
>JBICHZ010000291.1:0-3710 GCA_043101355.1 Rhodopirellula sp. JB044 | reverse complement strand
AGGTGAAATCTTGAGAGTAAGCGTGGCCCGTCGTTACAACTAGCACGAGCAATGTCATCCCGATCGATCGATAGCAGCACATTTTTGTCATACACCCCAAGAGAACGCGTTTGCCTCTCACATCGACACGAACACCGCCCCTCGCTCAAAAGAGAGCGATCCCCACCTAAAAAACAACCATCAGCACCGACACACACCACCGGCATCCAGCCCCCAACCGTCAAAAGGCCCCAAGCGAACACAATGACCAACAACAACGCCCCACGTAAAGAACCTCGCCAAGACGTTCGGTTTGGTGAATTTCGCTACCTCTGATCCATTCGAGCGAGACAGACGACGCAATTGAGTGCGATTCAAACAAGATAGGCAACCCTTATCAATTATTCGGGCTACGAGGCCGGTGCGACCGCCCGATCGCTCAGATTGAGCACGATGAGTGTCGTTCAAATTGACACGAAACCGAAGATACGTTTCACCTCGACAATTGGAATCATCGGAATGAAACGACATCAGCGACGAAAGAGCAAACGTCCGTTCACCACGGAAACTCGCAGACCGAACGCCAGTCTGAAACGAAGCTTATTGCAAATAGCACTCGCAGGAATTCTCGCGTCAACCGCCACGTCTTCTTTCGCCGCCGACATCGAGGTTACTAGCACCGACGATTCCGGTGAAGGAACGCTTCGTGAAGCACTCAACACCGCCGTCGCCGGCGACCGTATCGTCTTCAACCTGACGGGCTCAACGACCATCACCTTGGCATCCGACCTTCCGGTGATCACCGATGATTTAACGTTCACCAATTCGAACGTTGCGGCGGTAACGATCGACCGAAATGGTTTCGATCCGCTCACGTTCACCGGTGGCGTGATCGACCTAGGCGAACTAAACGTAACCGCGTCGGCAGGCGGCACGACCGATTTCGATTTCGGTGCCGCATCGACATTAATCGGCGATGGCGAACAAACCACCGGAGACATTCAACACCAAGGGACCATCGCTCCAGGAAGCAGCGCCACGGCGGGCAACATTGGCAAGATCGTGATCGATGGCCAATTAGACGCCGATAGTTCAACGATTCAAATGGATGTGCAGGGTGGCGCCACTCCTTCGAGCGACGAAGTTGAAGTGACCGGTACGACAACGGTGGATGGCGCAACACTCGCCCCCAATTTCATCGGCTCCGAATACGCGATCGGCGATACGTTCACGCTTCTCGCGACCGGAGGGTTGTCGGGCGCACTGACAAACGCAACAGAAGTGTTCCAGCTTCCTTCAAACCCATTCTTAGAAGCAATCATCGACGTAGGTGCGAACGATCTGGGTTTGACGATTCGCGACAACGGTGCGAGCTTCTCGGACGTTCGCGACGAATGCGACCAATTGGAAGCCGCTACGGAACTGGACCGCCTACGAACCGCAGGGACTGGCAACCAGCAAACTGCGATCAACGACCTGCGTACTCAATCTTCATTCGCGGTCAGTTCGGCCGCTCGACAGCTAGCAGGCACTTTGTATCCGTCACTCGTTGACGCACAAATCAATGAAGCCCACAACGGGGTTCACATCCTGCGAGATCGCGTGCTGATGCAACGATTGGAGGTCACCACCGACGGATCTTGTTCCCCATGGGTACGTGCTTTCGGTATGTCGCTCGATACCGGCGAAGACCATTGCCCTACCGAGGGATATCGACGTGAGATTGCTGGCGTTGAACTGGGAACGGGTTACTTCTCAACCGCGGGCCTCGGTTTCAACGGCTTCGTCCAACTCGGGTCAGCGGACACGACTGTTGTCGACGATAGTCAACTGAGCGAATCCGATTTCTACCGTGTGGGTGGATCGGTGCAATACGTCGGTGACGTGTGCTACGCGTTGGGCACAGGCGGCTTTGGCTTCCACCAACACTCGATCACACGATCCATGTCCGCGCTCCAGTCCGGAACATCAGCGAACAGTGAACTCGACAGCGACGATCAGTTTGTTTCGGTCGAAATCGGCACTTTCTTCGAAACCACGCAATGGCTATGGTCATCGTTCGCGTCCGTTCAAGCGGCGCAGGCGAATCTCGACGGCGGTTCGGAAACAGGTGACTCCGACTTCCTGCTAAACACCAGCAGCATTGACGGAGAGTCCTTGCGATCGATGCTCGGGGGAACACTCACAGGCAGCAACCTAACCGGGCTTGGCAACGCAACCACTCAAGTACGCTTGGGTTGGCTACACGAGTACTTGGATCACTACCAAACGGTCGTCTCAACCGTTCAAGACGGCGGGCAGGCGATGACGATCCAGAGTGCCGACACGGGACGCGATTGGCTTTCGCTCGGTGCCCAACTCGATTGGGGTGTGATCCTTGGGGGGCAACTCACACTCGCGTATCAAGCCAACCTCAATACCCAATCGACATTCCAAAGCGGCATGGTTGGAGGACAATGGTATTGGTAGTGAACTCGCAACCGATATAGCCTGCGTTCTAACATCAAAACGCTCACTGGTCACAGCATGCCGCAACGGAAGCCGGATGCGGAAACCTGCCGTGCTTGATTCAAACCCCACCCGGCGGCAGATGGTCACGCAGATAACGAATGATCAACATGCGAGCATGCACCGGCGTTCCAACGCCTTCCCGCAACCCATGATCGCGGTTCGGATAAACCATGTAGTCGAACGGTTTGCCGAGGCGGATCAACTTGTCGACCAGACCTTCGATAATCTGAATATGCGTGTTGGTTTCTCCTGACCCGGTGATGATCAACAGATCCCCCTTCAAACCTTCGGCGTAGTTAATTGCCGCTGCCGTTCGATATCCTTCTGGGTTGTCTTCACGGGTTCGCATGTAGATCTCTTGGAACCACGCGTTGTAAAGATGCGGTTGTGGTTTGGGGACGACCGCGATACCGACGTGATACGAATCAGGTTTGCGGAACATCGCGTTAAGCGTGTTAGAACCTCCGCCGCTCCACCCCCAAATGCCGACACGAGACAGGTCCACGTACGGCTTCATCCGCCCGAGTTCCTTTAGCCCCTCTTCCTGTTCCTCCGTCGAAAGCGGCCCCAAACTGCCGTAGCTGGCACGTCGCCACGCGGCTCCCTTCGGTGCAGGCGTTCCCCGGTTGTCGATCGAAACGACAAGGTACCCCTGGTCGGCAACCACGCGGTGAAAGTCACTCTGGACGGCTCCCCATTTATCCAGCACCGTCTGGGCATACGGCTCTCCGTAGACGTACACAAACACGGGATACTTCTTGGACTCGTTGAAGTCTTTTGGCTTCATCAACAACGCGTCCATCGTCACGCCATTTCCGATGTCCAGTTGAAGGAATTCCGTCGGATGCGAGACCACCTCGGCGGCCCGTTCGTGAAGTTGCTCGTTCGCCTCCAAGACACGCAAGCTTTTGTGTTCAGGCAACGAGACCAAATCAATCGTCGGCGGAATGTCGACAGTCGAATAAGTGTGAAACGCCCACTTGGCATTCGGAGCAAACACGTATTCGTGCGTCCCGGGCTGATCATCCGGAGTCACCCGCTGCAACGTGGCACTGCCGTCCAAAGGAACCCGGTACAGATACACCTGTGTCCCATTTTCCGGCGACGCGTAGAAGTAGTACCAACCGCTTTCCTCATCGACAGTCCCTTTTTCGATCAGGTCGTACTCGCCCGCCGTAAGCGTTGACAACTCGTCGCCATCACGCGAGTACAAGAACGCG
>JBICHZ010000290.1:0-8297 GCA_043101355.1 Rhodopirellula sp. JB044 | reverse complement strand
AACCCAGACTCCGGCCTCCGTTCGACGCGAGGTTCCGGACCCCCGCGGTCACGTGTGTTTTGCTGGTGTTGCGAACATTTTGTTCGATCTCCGGCGGTGTTTCAATGGCGGCAACACCACTCCCGAAACGCCGTCGAAACGCCGCAGATCGACAGTCCCCGAACGAAACAATCACTTATTTTTTGGCCGGTTGTTGTACAATCACAGCAGCGATCGCTAATCCACCAACCTGGCCGGCGAGCGACCGCCCGGCAACTCGCGGTGGCGTTTCGATCGCGTGTGCGAGTCGCCTGAACGCCTCCCAAACGCAAATCGAAAACGCCGGAAGCAAACAGGTGTCTCGTTCGTTTCCCGAAGAGCTCGCCTGTTTCGCGAATGATTGTTTACCTGTAAATTTTTCAACCAACTCACCGCTGATTCCATATCGTCTCGCCGACACGCAGAGACTCGAAGACACCGCCCATGGCCGATTCCAGCACGACCGATGATTCCATCACCGCCCCGGCAACCGAAGGCGGCAATGGTCAGACGCCCGTGAAAATTCCGATCGTCGGCATTGGCGCCTCGGCCGGTGGTTTGAGTGCTCTGGAAACTCTGTTCGAACAACTGCCGGCGACCACGGGCGGTGCGTTCGTGGTCGTTCAGCACCTCTCGCCGGCATACCAAAGCCACATGAGCGAACTGCTCGGCCGGCGAACCAAAATGAACACGTACCAGGTCACCGAGCGGACCATTCCCGAAGCCAACACGGTCTACCTGCTGCCGCCCGGTAAACACGTCGTGTTGCAGAACGGGACGTTGTGTCTGAAGGACCGGGAAGATGACGGTGAGCTGAACTTGCCGATCGACAAATTTTTCCACTCGCTCGCCGCCGAACAGAAACGACGAATCGCTGCCGTCGTGCTCTCCGGCACCGGCAGCGACGGCAGCGAGGGGATCGTCAGCGTTGGCAAAGCCGGTGGCCTAGTCATCTCGCAGGACGAAGACAGTGCGCAGTTCAACAGCATGCCGCTTAATGCGATCCGGACGGGATCCGTTCACGTCGTCGCTCCCGTCCCCGAGCTAGCAGATTCGTTGATGCAGTTTCTCGGAGGAGCCACGGTGGAATCGGTGGTTGCCCACACCGCCCCATCGATCGAACGCAATGACCTCGCCCCGGTTTACAAACAACTCGAGAAAGCATGCGGGATCGATTTCGGTCAGTACAAACACGGCACGTTCACCCGCCGGTTGGCTCGGCGAATGATGCTTTCGAAGATCGACCAACTCGATCAGTACGTTGCCTTTCTCGAACAGGACCCGAACGAGTTGTCACGTTTGGCTGACGATCTGATGATCGGCGTGACACGGTTCTTTCGTGACCCCGACGGATACCATCGTCTCGCCAACCGCTTCATTCGCACGGCGGCGAACAACAAAGCCGACGGCGACGAGTTCCGAGCATGGATTGCAGGATGTGCGACGGGACAGGAAGCCTACAGCATCGCGATGTTGATCCATCATGAACGTGAAAAGCTGGGCATCGATTTCGCAATCAAGATTTTCGCCACGGACGTTCATCCCGAAGCCATTCGATTTGCTCAACGAGGCGTTTTCCCGGACAGTTCCCTCGCGGAGATCCCCAGCGAGTTTCGTGACAAGTATTTGGTCCAACTCGACGAGGGGTTTGAGATCGAATCATCGATCCGAAACTCGATCGTCTTCGCCCGACACGACGTGCTGCAGGATGCGCCGTTCACCAACATGGATTTGATTTCATGTCGGAACCTGTTGATTTATTTAGTCGACGACGCCCAGTCTCGGGTGCTGAGCATGTTCACCCATGCGATGCGGTCGCGTGGCGTTCTCTGGCTCGGTCCGAGCGAAACCCCCGGCGATGTCGACGAAGACTTTGCGGTGTTGGACAAACAATGGCGGATCTTTCAAAAGGAACGCGAGACACGTCTGCCACTCGACCTTCGCCTGCGCAAACGTCCGCCCACGAACGCCTCGGTGTCACTGCGGTCACGGTCCTCGCGTGCCCCGTCGGCGGCGTTGATTGGCTCCTACGATCGCCTGCTCGAACAGTACGCTCCGCCGGGAATCTTGATCGACGACTCGATGCGTCCGCTGCAAATATTCGGTGACCTTTCGAGGTACACCGAAACGCGAGCCGGACGACTCAACGGGACGATCGACGATTTGCTGATCGAATCACTCCGCCTTCCTGTGGCCGTCACGGTTCAACGACTGCGATTTCAGCAGGCCGCGGTGATGACCGAAAGCGGAGTCGTTGACGGAGAGCGGGTCACTGTATCGGTCCGTGCGATGCATCATCCCACGCAATCGGAAACTCATTACTTCATCTCGTTCACCGAACAACCACACCACCTTCCGGACGACGTGCCCGCGATCCGCCCGATTGCGAATCTTCCCGCCGAAGTCGACCGCGAACCGAAAGCGAACGGCGAAGGGACGATCGATTCGGCCACGTTCCAACGCAACGCGTTAACCGAAGAACGAATCCGCATGTTGGAAATGGATCTCGATTTCACACGGGAAAATCTGCAGGCAACGATTGAAGAAGTTGAAACGACCAACGAGGAGTTGCAATCGAGCAACGAGGAACTGACCAGCAGCAACGAAGAACTCCAGAGCACCAACGAGGAACTGCACAGCCTGAACGAGGAACTGCACACGACCAACGCCGAAAGCAGCCGGCGTCTGCAGTTGTTGACCGAAATGACCCGCGACCTCGAGAACGTGATGCGGGAAAGCGACATCGGGATCGTCCTGCTCGATACTGAACTGCAAATCCGCCGCGTCACGCCTGCCGCAGCCGACATTCTGCTGATCCGGCGAAATGAAGTCGAGGGCGAGAAACTCTCTGACTATGCCAACGCGTTCGAAGGCATCAATCTCGTCGATATGATTCGCAGGGTTGAAAACGAAAACCACTCGATCGAGTATGAAGCGATCGACCGTCGCAATGAGCCGATCCTCCTGCGGGCGGCCCCGTATCGCGAACGGGAAGGCTTCATCGTGACAATGACCAATCTCAAAAGTGTTCGCGAGTCCGCCGAAAAACTGCGAAAACTCACGTCGATCGTTCAAGACAGCACCGATGCGATCATCGGCGTCGACCTGAAATCAACGATCACGAATTGGAACCGTGGAGCCAGCCGCCTGTTCGACGTCGATCTCGACTTGGATTCACAGGTGTCCCGCCAAGTGCAACTCAGCGAAGTGTTGCCAGACGACGTGAGCGACGTTTGCGAGGCACTGCTGCGGGAACTGATTCGCAAGGGTGAAACCGGCGAACGAGAGTTGAACACGAAGGTCGGCAACCGCCAACTCACACTGCAAATTCGCGCGACGCCGATCCTGGACGATTACGAACGGATCTCCGCCGTGGCGATGACGCTCTACGACATCACCAAAATGCGGCGGGCGGAGGAGCAACTGCGACTGCGTACCCGCGCGATCGATGCGGCCAGCAACGGATTCTTGATCGTCGACGCCCAGCGGGATGACATGCCGATCGTCTACGCCAACCAAGGATTCGAAGCGCTGACGGGTTACCGCCTCGAAGACATCACCGGACGAAACTGCCGCTTCCTTCAAGGTCCCAAGACCGATCCGGCCGATGTGCAGAAAATTCGCGACGCGATCGCCAAACGAGAGAGCTGTCGTGTCACGATACTGAACTATCGTCGCAACGGAGAACCGTTTTACAACGACCTGATCGTCACCCCCGTTACCGACGTCAACGGACGCGTGACTCATTTCGTCGGCATCCAGAGCGATGTGACGGAAGTCGTCGAAGCAAACATCGCGTTGCAAAACAGCGAGATCGAATACCGCACCACTTTTGAGAACGCCGCGATCGGAATCGCCCACGTGGGGCTCGACGGAAAATGGATCCGCGCGAACGAAAAACTCTGTCAAATCCTAGGCCGTTCGCTCGAGGAACTGAAGTCAAAGACGTTCCAAGACATCACCCATCCCGATGACCTTCGAAAAGACATGCTGCTGTTCGATCAGATGAAGCGTGGCGAGATTCCGGGATACACGCTCGAGAAACGTTACGTCCGTGGTGACGGCCAAACGATCTGGACCAACCTGACCACGTCGCTGCGTCGTGATGTCGAAGGCAAACTCGAATGTTGCATTTCGTTGGTCGAGGATATTACCGAACGCAAACTGACTGAGCAGAAACTCGCCGCGTCACGTGCGATCATTACCGAGGTGATCGAACAAAGCCACGATCCGTTCATCAGTTTTGACGAAGAAGGCATTATCCAGTTCGCCAACCATGCCGCGCGGCAACTCTCGGGGATCGACCGAGACCTCGTCGGAACCCAGTACTCCGAGTTGTTTTCCGATCATGTCGAAGCACCGTTGGTAGCAGCCATGGCGCGGGTTCACCAATCGCAAAAGGGAGAAACGACAGAGTATTACTCGCGTGAGCTGCAACGTTGGTACGACGCTCGCGTGTTCCCTGTCGACAACGGTGCGGCCGTTTACATGACCGACGTCACCGGACGTAAGGAAACCGAGGCCTACCTCGAAGCCGCACGCATCGCGGCGGAGGATGCGAGCCAAGCCAAGAGCAACTTCCTGACCAACATGAGTCATGAGATTCGCTCCCCGATGTCCGCAATCCTTGGCTTTGCCGACCTCTCGCTCCGCGACATCCGCGAAGGCAAACCGGTCGATGCGACGCACTTGGAAACCGTCATTCGTAACGGACGTTTCCTCTTACGGATCATCAACGACATTCTCGACCTTTCGAAGGTGGAGGCGGGGAAACTCGATGTGCGACGTTCTCGCTTCAAACTCGTCCCAATGCTTGCCGACATCAATGAACTGATGCGACACCGGAGCGAATCGTCCGGCGTTCCGCTTCATTTTGAATTCATTGCCGAGATCCCACAAAGGCTGCGTAGCGACCGATCGCGGGTCGAACAGATCCTCGTGAACCTGATCGGCAACGCGCTTAAATTCACCCCGCAGGGGAGCGTCCGAGTCGTCACCGAGATGGACCCAAACGACCCGACAACGGTCTGCTTCCGAGTCATCGACACAGGCATCGGTATCTCCCCGGCCAACGTCGAACGTCTCTTTCAAACCTTCACTCAGGTGCACGACCGAAAGATCGTGGGGATGGAGGGAACCGGCCTGGGATTGGTGATCAGCCAACGACTCGCCAACCTGCTCGGCGGAAACATTACCGTGACCAGCGTCGAAGGTCGCGGCAGTGAATTCACGCTCTCGCTACCGGTCGATGAATCCGAAGAGATGATCCGCCCCACCGAAGCGGACCTGCGACCGCGCCGCGCCGGTGGCGTCAACCTCGACAGGATCAACGCTCGCATCCTCGTTGCCGACGACGCACGTGATATCCGGCTCGTGACGACACGATTCTTGGCCCGCGCCGGTGCGGATGTTTCCGAAGTCGTCAACGGTGCCGAAGCCGTCAAGGCGGTACGTGACGCGGAACGAGAGGGACGTCCTTTCGCCTGCGTTCTGATGGACATGCAAATGCCCGAACTCGACGGACGCCAAGCCACGCAGCAGATCCGCAACCACGGAATCACCACCCCGATCATTGCACTCACCGCCGGTGCGACGTCGGAGGAAATCAACGACGCTCTCGCATCGGGTTGCACCGAGTTCGTCGCGAAACCGGTCGATGCAGTCGACTTGGTCAGCCGCGTGGCCAAACTGACCGGCGGTTAGACTTCGTCTCAAACGGTGCGGTTAAGACCGCGGCAGCGCGCCACGGTGGCACACATTCGTGACACATCGTCCTGATGCAGCCTTTGGATGCCCTTTGGATGCTGCGGTACAACGTTTGCATAGATCAGATGCACAACGAAGATTTGCCTTTCGCTCATGCGACGGCAACAATGCATATAGGGGCGGCGAACACCCGCCGCCCTCGCACAACCCCGCGATGGACACCTCTAAACGCCGACTCGGCGCAGATACCCGATTTCGACGAACAGCAAGGTACTCCACCGGACGTGCCAATATGCCCAATCGGAGACAACCGCAACGGTCTCTCGTTTGGTTTGTGTCACGACGCACACACCCTCGACTGCATCGTCGGTTGACTTCTGTATCGTCTGAACAAGGCGAACGAGGCCAAACTCTCACACGAGGGAATCGTCATGGCGGTCATCAACTCCTCCGACCCGTTGCACGCGGGAACCGAGATCGAGTCGCTTCACGAGAATCGAGACGTCGCCAAAGCGCTCGACGAGACGGCTCAATTGCTGCACGACCAAAACGCGAATGAGTTTCGCGTGCGTGCCTACCACGCCGCTGCCAACACGATTCGCAGTTTGCCCACCTCGCTCCGAACGCTGGTCGAACACGATGGCGTCGACGGATTGATCGCATTGCCAACCATCGGCAAATCAATCGCGAATCTGATTCATCAGTACCTGCAAACCGGACACATGTCGTTACTCGATCGGTTGCGTGGCGAATCGCACTGCGAGGCCTTGTTCACCACCGTGCCGGGAATTGGCCGTGAGTTGGCCCACCGGATTCACGAACATTTGCACATCGAAACATTGTGCGAACTCGACGCCGCAGCCTGGGAAGGCAAACTCGAACAGGTGCCAGGCATCGGCGCGAAACGTGTCCAATCCATTAAAGACGCACTCGCAATCCGGTTTGCCAAAGGCATGTCCGACGCGGCAAACGAGAACGACACGAACGTCAACGCCGCTGCGGGAGAACCCGACGAACATTGTCCGGACTGTTCCGTACCGGTCGCGGAATTGCTCGACATCGATCGTGAGTATCGCGAAAAAGCGATCTCCGGCCAGCTACCGAAAATCTCGCCTGCGAAGCTCAACCCGGAGAACATCGCCTGGCTACCGATCTTGCATACCGAACGTGGCGGACGTCACTACACCGCATTGTTTTCCAACACCGCGCGGGCACATGAACTGAACACCACACAGGACTGGGTGGTGATTTTTCGAGACGACGCTCAATCGCATGGCAGTTGGACGGTGATCACGTCACAGTTCGGCAAACTCCAGGGTTCGCGAATTGTTCGCGGACGCGAGGATGAGTGCCGCGAGCAATACAACGCACAACGCATCTTTCATCAGCCGGTCGCCGGCCAATCGCCGCATCCCGAAATCCCTTCGATGTGGGAAGACGGGCACGGCCGCGTGACACCGAATTAACAGCATACTCTCGGTGCGTTCACGCCCGCCTACCGAACAAACGCTCAACGATCCGTCGAATCACGCTAGCACGAAACGGGCTACGCGTGCGCGACCGATCCCCCGTCGTTCTTTCCACTTTGCGCGTTCGACTCGAAGGAGACTTTGATGAAATCGATCCTGTTAGCAACCGATGGTTCGTCCGCCGCCAATGATGCCGCTCGCTTTCTGGCACACCTGCCCCACGACGAGCGAATCGAATTGACCGTCGTGACGGCTCTTCATGTTCCTGGCACACAGCGGAGCTACCTCAGCGGTGACTGGTACAGCACTTGTTTGGATGGCGAACGCGAGGTCGCCGAGGCTGCGTTCCGATCGGTGGAAGAGAAGTTCAGCGGCGCGAACGTCGTTCTCAAACACATCGTGCGGGAAGGACACCCTGCCGAAACGATCATCGAAGTCGCCAAAGAAGTGAAACCGGAACTACTCGTGCTCGGTGCAACAGGACATTCCGGCATCGCACGCGTTCTGCTCGGCAGCACGAGCGATTACGTGGCCACCCACGCGCCATGCAGCGTTCTCGTCATCCGGCCGACCGGTGCGGTCGAGGGCGTGCATGATCTACGTGTCGTGATCGGATACGAAGACTCCGGTCCTTCCCTGGCAGCGCTCGAGGAGTTTGCCGAGTTCGAATGGGGCGTCGAGAGCGACGTGCGGCTGCTGTCGGTTCGCTATCCCGATCGATTCTATGACGTGCCTCCGCCAAAGGTCTCGGCTGAAACCGTTCGGCGTGCCGCGGAGCAACTGCACGAATCGGCGCCTACCGCGAAGGGCCAAATCATCGAAAGCGATCATATCGCCGAAGGCTTGGTTCGCTACGCCGAATCGCACGAAGTCGATTTGGTCGTGCTCGGCGAAACCCCACGTACACGTCTCGGTCGCGTCCTCATGGGCAGTCTCACACGTTACGTCCTGCGACACGCACCATGCAGCGTATGGATCACTCGAAATCGTATGCTGCACGGGACAAAACCGCCCCAAAGGGAAGCCGCTCACGCATAGCCGTTTCCCGAATCGAGTTCTTTCCTGTTCCCCCCAAAACGATGACAGATCCATGAAACGCTACCA
>JBICHZ010000289.1:0-45735 GCA_043101355.1 Rhodopirellula sp. JB044 | reverse complement strand
CTAACGTCGTCGATCATTGCGTGATCGGATCGTGAGGGACGTTCCGATCACGGAGTGATCGGCGACACTCGTTCAATCGACAAGCCGTTGACGAGTATCGCCACCCGAAGACTAAGATTTGTCGCTCGACTACGCATTGGCGGGGGGGGCTGCCAACGCTTCTTCGCGAACCCAGCAGGCGGCGGCGTGCGGTTTTGTGGGTAACTCAGGACGGTCGGTGGTGCAGCGGTCGATTTTGACCGGGCAGCGATCGGCGAACGCGCAGCCGGGATAGTACCGGTCGGGCGACGGAACCTCGCCTGAGAGAACGATGCGTTGTCGTTTGGCTGCAACCTCGGGGTCGGGGACCGGGACGGCCGACAACAAGGCTTCCGTGTACGGGTGCTTGGGGCCGGCGTAGAGGTCTTCCGATTTGGCGAGTTCCACGATCCGGCCGAGGTACATCACGCCGACTCGCGTTGCGATGTGACGAACGACCGCGAGGTCGTGTGCGATGAACAGATACGACAACCCGAGTTTCTGCTGCAGGTCCATCAACAGGTTGATGATCTGGGCTTGGATCGAAACGTCGAGAGCCGAGACCGGTTCGTCGCACAGAATGATGTCCGGTTGAACGGCGAGAGCGCGTGCGATGCCGATCCGTTGTCGTTGCCCGCCACTGAATTCGTGCGGATAACGGTTCAGGAATCGCGGGTTCAAACCGACGAGTTCCATCAACCGGAGGACTTCGAGTTTCCGGTCGCGACCTTTGGCGAGCGAGTGCACGACCAGCGGTTCGCCGATGATCGCGCCGACAGTCATCCGAGGATTGAGCGACGCAAACGGATCTTGGAATACCATCTGCACGCGACGTCGATAGGGCAGCATCGCCGCGTCCGACATGCCCGCGATCGAGACGCCGTCAATCTGCACATCGCCGCTGGTCGGTGGGACGAGGTTGATGATCGCTCGGGCGGTGGTCGATTTGCCACAGCCCGATTCGCCGACGAGGCCGAGTGTTTCGCCGCGACCGATGTCGAACGAGATACCGTCAACCGCGCGGATGACCCCTTTTTGTGAGTTGAACAACGAACCGCGACGAAAGGGAAAATGCACCTTCAGATCACGAACGCTTAACAGCGGTGTCTCGTTGGATTCTACGGCGTTGTTCATTGACCGTTCTCCGAATGGGTGGCATTCGCGGTATGGGAGTCAGGGTTGCTCAAATCCGCGTGGCAGGCGGCCAGGTGCGGTTCGCCGCCGAGGTCCGCTCTCGGCGTCAGCAACGGGGCCTCGTTTTGACAGCGTTCGAATCGGTGGTCGCATCGGTCGCGGAAGGAACATCCCACGATCGGTTGGGAAAGATCCGGTGGTTGACCGGGGATCGCCGCGAGCGGTTCGTCACGATTGGATTCCACGTTCGGCAGCGAACCGAGCAGACCGATCGTGTAAGGGTGTTGCGGTCCGGCGAACAGCGTCCGCACGTCGGCTTTTTCGACGATCCGGCCCGCGTACATGACGAGGACACGATCGGCGACGCCGGCAACCACGCCGAGGTCGTGCGTGATCAAAACAATCGCTGTCCCTTTTCTTGCCTGCAGATCCGCGAGCAGTTCCATGATCTGTGCTTGGATGGTCACATCGAGAGCGGTCGTCGGTTCGTCCGCGATCAACAGTTCCGGTTCACACGACAGTGCCATCGCGATCATCACGCGTTGCCGCATCCCGCCGCTGAATTGGTGCGGGTAGTCTCGCAAGCGTTTTTCTGGGGCGGTGATGCCAACGAGGCCTAGCATCTCGATCGCGTGTCGACGGGCTTCGTGCCGCGTGACGCTGAGGTGCAACCGTGTCATTTCGGTGAGTTGCTGCTCGACCGTCATCAACGGGTTGAGTGCCGTCATCGGGTCTTGGAAGATCATTGCGATGTGACGTCCGCGGATGTCTTGCAGTTCGCGGTCCGACATCGTTAACAGGTCTCGGCCGCCGAACAGAGCCCGGCCGCTGTCGACGTTACCCGGCGGTTTAGGAACGAGGCCCATCATCGCGAGGTTCGTGACGCTCTTGCCGCTGCCGCTTTCACCGACGATCGCGACGGTTTCACCGGCCCGGACGTCAAAGGAGACGCCGCGGACGGCGCGGACCATTCCTTCGTCGGTCTTGAAACTGACGTGCAGATCGTCGACTCGCAAGATCGGATCGTTCGAGGCCTTGAGGGCATCCGCGGAGAGCGACTCGGCGGGATCGTTGGGTGAGGCCGTTTGCGTCATGATCGGTTCTTCATTTTCGGGTCCAAGGCGTCGCGGAGTCCGTCGCCCAAAAAGTTCAGTGCGAACAAGGTCAACGCGAGGGCAGCACCGGGGAAGACCACCACCCACCAAAACAGTTTGACGATCGAGAGGGCTTCCACACCGTCGTTGAGCAACAGCCCGAGCGAGACGTCGGGCGGCGAAACGCCCAGACCGAGGAATGACAAGAACGCCTCAAACAGCATCACCGATGGAATCGTGAGGGTTAAGTAAACGATCACCACGCCGAGCGTGTTGGGCACGACGTGTCGGAAGATAATGCGTCCCGGCGACGCACCGACCGTGCGTGCCGCCTCGACAAACTGTTCGTGCCGCAACGAGAGGACTTGGCCTCGCACGACGCGCGACATGGTTAACCAGTAGATCGCACCGATGATGATGTAGAAAATCGTGATCTGTTCGATGCCGTATTGGTCGAGGATTTTCTTGACGCTGTCTTCGCCGAGGAACGTCACCAGAAAAATCACGACGAAGATGAACGGGATCGAATACAGCATGTCGACGATCCGCATCATGATCGCGTCCACCGTGCCGCCGAGATAACCGGCGATCGCACCGTAACTGACGCCGATGATGAGGCTGACGATTGTCGCAACGATGCCGACGACCAACGATACCCGCGAACCCCAAAAGACCCGCGAGAGTAGATCGCGGCCGAGTTTGTCGGTACCGAACAGCGACGGCACGGCCCAATCGCCGAAGATCGCAACGCGGACGCGGCACATCGTGAAGGCGACCGGTCCGAGTTGATTCCACAGTTGATTGAACGGGTGTTCGACGGAGGCTCGTTTTTCGAACGCGTCGAGCTTTTCGGCTCGTTCGACCGGATCGTCGATCGCGAGGATCTCGGATCGTTCTTGCTCGACGGATGCGTGGTATTTTGCGAGCTGCGCCGTCAAACGGCCGTCTTCGAACTTCAGCCCCTCGCGGCTGCCCATCACGACCGAGTCGAAATTCGGCGGCAGAAAACGCCGATTGTTGAGGTCTTTGTCGATCGGGCTTTGCAGCGGCAGCAGCGGTGTGAAGATCGCCGCCAACATCAAGATCACGAGAAACACGAGCGACGCCATGGCGGCTCGGTTGCGACGCAGTCGGCGCCACGCGTCCTGCCATAACGAGACGCCGCGGATCTCGCGGGACTCCTGCAAGATACGCGACAAGGCGGCTTCGTCGGGCCCTTCCGTTTGACGCGACGGCAGCGATGGGGATGGCGATTCACTCATTGCAATTTCACCCGCGGGTCAATCACGGCGTAGGACAAGTCGACCAACGAATTCATCACAAACAACAGCACCGTGTAAGTAAGGACCATGCCCATCGCGAGTGTGTAATCACGCTGCGTTGCGGCGTAGATGAAGTGACTGCCGATGCCCGGAAGTGCGAAGATCTTTTCGAGCACCAGCGAGCCGGTCAGGACGCTCGCCGTCGCCGGGCCGAGGTAAGAAACGACCGGCAACAAAGCACCGGGGAGAACGTGTTTTAGAATCACGGTGCTCTTGGGCAGCCCTTTCGCAAACGCCGTTCGAACGTGTTCGCGGCCGAGCACTTCCAGCATTCCGGCGCGGGTCAACCGGGCGATGTAGGCGGCAACGGGGGCACCCAAACACAACGCGGGCAACGCGACCTGACGCAGCGTCCCCCAACCGGCCGCCGGGAAGATCGGGATGATGAAAACGAACAGCAGAATCGCCAGCGACGCGAGCACGAAGTTCGGTATCGCGATCCCCAGCACCGCGGTCCCCATCAACGCCAGGTCGCCGGCCGAACCCCGGTAGACCGCCGACACGACGCCCGCCGTCACGCCGAGTGTGAGTGCAAAAACGAGAGCGAGAATCGCGAGCGAAGCCGACACCGGGAACCCTTCGGCGAGGACTTCGTTGACCGTGTAGTCTTCCAACCGGATCGAAACACCGAGGTCGCCCCGCGTGACAATGCCGACCAAGTAATCGGTGTACTGTTCGATCGGCGGGGCGTCGAGGTTGTAACGTGCCCGCAGTTGTCGCTCGATCGCGGGAGGCACGGTTCGTTCGCTACT
The DNA here is from genome assembly GCA_043101355.1 of Rhodopirellula sp. JB044. Lineage (GTDB taxonomy): Bacteria > Planctomycetota > Planctomycetia > Pirellulales > Pirellulaceae > Rhodopirellula. The sequence goes on along the minus strand of JBICHZ010000289.1, from coordinate 41,415 downwards.
GAACGGGTTGCCGGGAACGGCCCGCATCAGGACAAACGACACGGTGTAAACCGCCCACACCGTGAGCAGCATCCAACCGAATCGCCGGATGGCATAACTGAGTAAATCTGTCACCGGGCGGTCACCTTTTCGTTGGGAAGTTGGCTCGGGGCGGTGGGACGGATGGTCGGTTGTGGTTTCGACAACAACCGATCGGCGATGAACAGATCACGTCCGCTTGGTCTGCGGGCGACCTCGGAATCGGCGGGCTGATCCGGATTGTCGTCGATACTCATCAAGTGCAGCGGGTGCAAATCCTGCGGGCTCGGGAAGAAGCCTTTGATCCGCGGTTTGACCATGTTGATTCCGACGTAGAAGTACAACGGAATGACCGGCATCTCGTCGATCCAGATCGCCTCGGCTTGTGACAGCAATTGCATGCGTTTCGCCGCGTCGCTTTCGGCGGCGGCCTCTTTGAGCAACCGGTCAAACTGAGCGTTCGACCATCCCGTGCTGTTTTGAGGCCCGTCGGTCAGCCACAAATCCAGGAACGTGTTGGGATCGGCGTAGTCGGCGATCCAGCCCGCACGCGCGATGTCGTAATCGATTTGGTTCGTCTTATCGAGAAAACTGCCCCATTCCATGTTCTGCAGTTCGAGTTTGACGTTCAGGTTGTTTTGCAGTTGTTGCTGCACGACCTCCGCGATCGCCCGGTGGCCTTCACTCGTGTTGTACAGCAGCGTGATTTTGGGGATTCCGCGTCCGCCGGGGTAACCCGCATCGGCGAGCAGTTGTTTGGCGGCGTCGACGTCCGGTTTGAAACCCGGTGGCGGTTCGTATCCGGCAATGCCCGGAGGTACCAACGCGTACGCCGGAACCTGTCCCGCCTTGGCGACTTGATCGACAATCTGTTGCCGGTCGATCGCCATCGCGAGTGCACGGCGGATGCGAGGGTCGTCGAGCGGTTTGCGAGTCGTGTTGATACGGAAGAAGTAGACCGACAACATCGGCGCGGCGTAAAAGTCGTCTCGCTGTTTTAGCGTTTCGAGCAGGGCCGTCGGCGGATCGGTGACCCAATCGATTTGCCCGGTCTCGTACATGTTCAGCGCCGTGTTCTGTCCCTCGGTCGACAACGCGTCGATGGTCTCAATCGCGACCGAATCGGCGCCGAACCAACGCGGGTTTTTGACCAGTCGAACGCGGTCTCGCAAACGTCGCAGACCGACCACGTAGGGACCGTTGGAAACGATGTTTTCCGCTTTGGTCCACATCGGTGCGCCGTGTTTCTCGATCACGTGACGTGGGACCGGGAACAACGGATAGTAGGCCGCGAGGCTGGGGAAGTATGGCAACGGGTCTTCGAGATTGACGACAAAAGTATGTTCGTCGGGCGTTTCCATGCCGCCGAGTTTCGAGAACGCGACCAAGACGTTGTGAACCCGCTGCGTGTCTTCATCCGCGACGGGCGAGTCCATGTCGGCGGTAAAGGTTTGCCGCGTCGTCGGGCCGTCCCAATCGATGCCGCCGTTTTCATCCTCATCGGCAATGTCGAGAACAAACACCCACGACTCCTGCCAATTCAGCATCGCTTCTTCGCGGTCATCTTCGGTCACGTCCTCGGCCAACTCCGGTTCGGGCGGCTTTCGGATTTCCCGCAGCGTGCCATAGAGCATCGTGCCGCGGGGGAAGTTCTGAATGTTCAATTCGCCGGTGTCGGCTTCGGTCGTTCCGTCGGGATTGGGACGGTCGAACAGTTCCACTTCGCAGCGGTCGCCGACGTTGACGACGCCCGAGCTGAACTGTTCCGCAAAGGGGACACTGAACAATTGAAAGTTGTATTCACAGGCGGTCGCCGGATGCAGCATCCGAGTCCACGACCAAACGAAATCTTCCGAGGTGATCGGCACACCGTCGGACCAAACCGCGTCGTCGCGCAGGTGAAACGTGTAGGTGAGTTTGTCGTCGGAGACCTCGTAACTCTTCGCAACGGCCGGTTGCGGCGACATCGGTTGCAAACCGGAAACCGGGTCGGGATCGCCGTCGGGCAACATCTGTAACAGACCGGAAAAGATGCCGAACAGGATACGGCTCTCGGGTTGCCCGGTCGCCCGGTGCGGGTCGAGGGTTTTGGGGTCGGTGCCGTTTTGGATGCTGAAATCGGCCGGCGGCATGGAGTCAAAACGCGTCGCCCATACGACTGCAATTCCCATGACCACCACAGCGAGAATCACAAATAAACGTCGCAGTTCGGGAGGCATGTTGTTGACGTTCGGTGTTCAGGAGGGAGGCGGACTTAACGAGGCAGGTCGCCCGCGGCGTCAGGCGAATAGGCATTCAACTGCAATTTCGAGACGACCTCGCGTCGTGCGTTGACGCAAAAACGCGGCGATGTTTCAACGAGCTCGCGGGGCGAACGGCGATGGTGGAAACGTTCTCTCGAAAGCATTGCAATGAAAGCAGGGCGACGTGTGACAGCAGGAAGGCGATTGCGGGCGGAGGGCGATTAGGAACCGGGGCGAGATTGGTAACCGGTGGATGGGCGGCAGGTTGGCCAATGATAACGCAGTCCGAAGGCGCGTGTAGCAACGGGCGTTCTTTTCGAACGTCGATCGTCGCTAACACGCCGCTGTCGGTCGCTACGGGTAGGCTATCGGTGGATTGCCACGAATTGCAATCGCGTTTGCGTCCCAGCCGAGGGGGCGGTTCGCGTTACGAAAGCACGTCGGCGACGGCGCCGCACAACCAATCCATTCGGTCTTCGTCCATACCGGCGACGTTGATCCGACCGCTGCCGACCACATACACGCCGTACTTGGTCCGCAGCTCGTCGGCTTGCATCGCCGTCAGGCCACTATAGGAGAACATGCCTTTTTGTTTCAACAGAAATGAGAAGTCCGGTGCACCGGCTTGTTTGGCCATGCCTTCGACGAACTTTTCTCGCAGTTGCGTGATGCGAATCCGCATCTCGTCGAGTTCCGTTTTCCAGAGCCGCGTCAACTCTTCATCGGCCAAGATCGTTGCAACGATCGCTGCGCCGTGACGTGGCGGGTTGCTGTAGTTGGACCGAACGAGCACCTTCAATTGGCTGAGCGATGCCGAGGCGGCGGCCGGGTTGGATGCTACCAGTGCGATCGCGCCGACCCGTTCGCTGTAGAGACCGAAGTTTTTGCTGTACGAAGAGCAAACGATCGCTTCGGCGCACTTGTCCAAAACCGTATGCAGTCCAACGGCGTCCGCCTCGAGCCCGTCACCGAACCCTTGGTAGGCGAAGTCCAGAACCGGGATCAGACCTTGTGAACTCACGACGCGAGCGATCTCTTGCCACTGTTCGGCGGTCGGATCGACGCCGGTCGGGTTGTGGCAACACGCGTGCAACAGGACCGCGTCGCCGGGGCGTGTCTTGTCGCGAAGGTCGCTCAGCATGCCTTCGAAATTCAGACTGCGGCGATCGTCGGCCAGGTACGTGTACGATTCGACCGGTGCGCCGGCGGACTGCATGATCGCGTTGTGGTTGGCCCACGTCGGCGAAGGCAGGAAAACCCGCGTCGGTGAACACTGGCGAGCCAAGAATTCGCCGGCCACGCGGAGGGCTCCGGTTCCACCAGGTGCCTGCACCATCGCGATCCGGTCCGATTCGACGTGGTCGCCAAAGACCAACTGTTGCACCTGCGAGCGATAATCGGGCTGCCCGTTGATCGGCAGGTATCCCTTGGTTTTTTCGCTTTCGATGAGCTGCTTTTCGGCTTCCTTGACGCATTTCAAAATCGGTGTCACACCCGAGGCGTCTTTGTAAACGCCAACCGAGAGGTTCATTTTTTCGCTGCGGGTATCGGCAGCGAATGCTTCGGTCAGCCCCAAAATGGCATCAGGTGGGGCCAACGGAATGGAATCGAAACGGTGGGGAGCGGCGGTGGCCGATTCGGTCGCGGTCATGCGGCAATCAACACATCGGAAAGGAAAATGTGGGGAAGGTTAAGCGGACAATCCCCAATCCTAGCGAACGAGTCGCAAAATCAGTAGGGCCGATCGGGAGGAGCCTGCGAAAGTGTACCGACGAGAGTCCCCGCAATCGCCCGCCGCCCTAATCGAACGCCGCCTGAATGAGTCCCGCCGCCCGAATTGAACCCCGCCGCCACCGAGCGGCTTTTGAATCGGTTAGCCTGAAGGGGCAACGGTTCAGAACGCGTGGGAGAAAACGCGTCTCTCGTGAAAGCGACATCATCTAGAGAAAGGGGCAGAATGCAGGAAGCACAACAAAAGATCACCACGTTGACGGATGCTTTGTCGGGGGTGATCCAGGGAAACCGCGACAGCATCGAAGTTTTGATCATCGCGATGTTGTCCAACGGTTCGGTGTTGATGCAGGACGTTCCCGGCGTCGGCAAAACGACTCTCGCCAAAGCCGTCGCCAAAGCGATCGATGTCGAGTTCCACCGCGTCCAGTTCACGCCGGATTTGTTGCCGGCGGATATCTTGGGCTCGTCGATCTATAACCCGAACGAAGGCACGTTTCGCTTTCGACCCGGGCCGGTGTTTTGCCATGTGTTGTTGGCCGATGAGATCAACCGGGCTTCGCCACGGACGCAGTCTGCGCTTTTGGAAGCGATGAGTGAAATGCATGCCACCATCGAAGGCGTGCAGCATGACCTGCCGTCGCCGTTTCTCGTCCTGGCGACTCAGAACCCGGTCGAATTTCATGGCACGTATCCGTTGCCCGAGGCACAGCTCGATCGTTTTCTCGTGCAGTTGGAACTCGGTTATCCCGACGCCGATACCGAGGTCAAAATCCTCCACGCTCAGGCACTCGAACATCCTATCGAACGGCTGGCTCCGGTGCTGAGCAAGGACGAAGTGATCGCGTATCAAGCGATGGTGCGAAACGTCCGCGTCGACGAATCGATCTCGCGCTACATCGTCAACATCATTCAGGAAACGCGAGACGAATCGCGGCTGAAACTCGGCGTCAGCCCACGAGGGTCGTTGATGTTGTTCCGGGCCAGCCAAGCGGCGGCGTTCGTTGCCGGGCGAGATTTCGTTCTGCCCGATGATGTGCAGCGGTTGGCGCCGCACGTGTTGGCTCACCGTTTGATCATGACCCCGAAAGCGAAATACAGCGGGGCGTCGGCGGACGAGATGGTTGCCGAGATTTTGCAACGCGTGAAAGTTCCGTCATGAATTGGGAATGGTCGTTCGTTTATCGATACTCGCGGTTCCTGTGGATGTATCGTTTCACGACGGCGGGAAAGTGGTTGTGCGCGGGGATGATCTTTGCCGCGATGATCGGCAGCGCCTCGGTCGAGACCCCGATCTACCAAGCCTTCTGCGCGTTGATGGCGTTCTTCTTTATCGACCGATTGATCGGCGCCGCGACAAGGCCTCGGTTGCAGGTCCACTGCGAACTGCCCGAAAAGACGACCGCGGGCGAGTTGTTCGCCGCCAACATGACGTTGCGGAACATCGGCAAACGCCGGGCTTACGATGTCGGCGCCTCTTTCTTTGGGTTGCCTGATAGTGTCGAGATGATCGATGCAGAGGAGACGCACCCGCAATTGCCGGCCGGCGAAGTTTGGAGAACCGATATTCGCATGCGGGCTCGCCGACGAGGTATTCATTCGCTGCCACGGCCGCGAGGCTATTCGACATTCCCGTTTGACTTGTTCCGAGACGGGCGCAGTGAATCCGAGAAAGCCGATCTGCTCGTCCTGCCGAGTTTTCATCCGTTGGCTGAAATGAACCTGCCCGTCGGTGCCCGATACCAACCCGGCGGCGTGGCGCTGACGTCGAACATCGGCGAGTCGCCGGAGTACATCGGCAACCGCGAATACGTGCCGGGTGACCCGGCGAGGCGAATCGACTACCGGTCGTGGGCTCGATTGGGACGCCCGGTCGTGCGTGAATACCAGGAGGAGTATTACTGTCGTGTGGCGTTGGTGTTGGATACCTTCGTGCCGCCGGGACGCAAAGCCAGCGCGGACGGTTTTGACGACCTCGAAGCCGCGATCAGCATGTCGGCATCGATCGCCGACGCGTTGTCACGTGGCGAGTACCTGATCGATCTCTTTGCGGCGGGGCCGGAGTTGTATGTCTTTCGAGCCGGCCGTCACACGGCGCACTTTGACAACGTTTTGGAAATTGTCGCGGGAGTCGATGCGTGCCGAAGGAACCCGTTCGGAACGGTCGCCCCGGCGCTCGCCGATGAGTTGACGAATATCTCGACGGTGGTCGGCGTTTTCTTGGACTGGGACGAGTCCCGGCGTGAGTTGGCTCGTGTCGCGATGCAGCGCGGGTGCCGAGTGAAGATCATCGTCGTACGCGACGGCGAAACGACCGAACCGATTGATCTGGAGGAAGGAGACGTGGTTCAGATGAGCGTCGCGGAAGTCCGGGAGGGGGCGTTTGAGTCGTTATGAGTGATGGCGGAAAGGACGACCGATCGGTATCGCTCACGCGGAATCCCGTTACCCGCAACCCGCAGCGGTTTGTCGGGGCGTTGTTGGTGATCTTGCAAGCCGTCGCGTTGGGGATGTTCTTCAAGACTCCTGTGTTCAGTTGCGTGGTGGTCTTGGCGGTCGTGTACGCGAGCCTGACGAAGACGCGCCTGGTGTCGGCGCGGTTGGCGTTGCGGATCCCGATCACGTTGGTGGTGATGTACGCGATCCAGCGAACGTTGACGCCCATTTCATGGGTGGCGGGCGAACGCAGCTTTTTGATTCCCGACGCGGCGTTGATTGTCGAATACCTGTTGGTCTACCAGGTGTTGCGTTTTTTCGTGCGGAGCGAAAACGACGCGTTGCCGAGTTTCCTGCCGATCTTGGCGATCGTCGCGGTCGTCTTTATCGGCGACGTTCGAGTCGACCCGCAGGGCCGTGCGGGGTACCAGGTTGTGGCGTTGCTGTTGGTGGTGTTGTCGATCGCCTATTTCATGGCCGGTCGTCACTTTCCTGTTACAGGGTTTCCTGATTCAGGGGGACAGTTGCACTTTTCGAGGCGTTTCTCGCGTCGGCATCTGGTCTGGTTGGCGGCGGTCGGTTTCGTTTGTGCTGTCGTGTCGTTTGCGTCGGCGAGCGGGCTGTATCGGTACGCTCGCCAGATCGAAAGCACGATGAACGCGTTCATCAATCCGTCGATGCGCCGCGACTCGGTCGGCTTTTCCGGGAACGGACGACTCGGCAGCGTGGCGCGGCAAAAAGGGTCACAGGGGAAACGTGTGGCCCTGCGTGTTTACTCGGACCAGCAACCCGGGTATTTGCGAGGAAAAGCGTTCGGCTACTATCAGCAGTGGCAATGGCAGCGTCGGACAAAACCCGTCCGAGTGATGCCGAAGACCCTTGCCACCGAATTGCCCAACGGCAATGAGATGACGTTCGTGCTCGATCGATTCGAAGCCGGCGCAGCGACCGAGCGAGAGATTCCCGATCCATCGAACGAATCCGCCGACCGTTCGCCACCGAAGGCTCAGTTCGATGTCTGGCCGGACCAGTCGTTTCGTGAGGTGATGTTCACCCCATTGGGCGTGAACCAATTGCGTGCACCGGTAGACGAAGTTTCGATCGACGCGTTTCGTATCGTAACCGCAGACACGATGCCGCCTCAAACAAACTATGTCGTTTGGCGTTCGGGCCAGGGCGGGGTGGACTCGATCGATGAACCGACGATCTCGAACGAAGAGTGGGAAACGCTATTGGAAGTTCCTGCGGATTTGGAACCGATCGTTTCGCAAATCGCTCAGCGGGTTGCAGGGGAAGCGGTGGTGACGGGCGACAAAATTGCCGCGATTGAGGCTTACTTCCTCAAGAACTACGAGTATCAGTTTGGAATCGATATCCCTCACGGCGTGGATCCCGTGGTGCATTTCTTGACCGAGCGTCCGCCGGCGCACTGTGAGTATTTCGCCAGTGGAGCGACGTTGATGCTGCGTAGCCTCGGTGTGCCGTGTCGATACGTGACGGGTTTCGTCGCAGTGGAAAAGAATCATTATGGCGATTACTGGGTGGCACGAAACCGCGACGCACACGCGTGGGCAGAAGCATACGACCCGGAGCGTGGTTGGGTGCTCGTCGAAGCGACTCCGGCGAGCGGCGTGCCGCAGTCGACGGAGGTGGCAACGGCGAGTCAAATGTGGGACGCGATCCAAGCGCAGTGGGATCAATGGGTGGCGGCGGTGCGAAAGCAAGGTGCCGGCGGCCTGTTGATCGCGACGTTCGCGCTGCTGGTGCGGCCGCTGGCGTTGGTCGGCATCGCATTGGTCGTCGCGATCGTTGCGATCAAGTTTTATTTGGGGCGGCGGGTAATGAAACGAACCACGCCCGTGGATCCGCAGGTTCAAGCGATGCAGTCGCTGCTCAACGAGATGGACCGTCGTTGGCACCGAGAGGGCGTCACGCGAGAACACCACGAGACCATGCACCAATTCGCAAATCGTATCGAGCAGCGAGGCGGTGACACGGAATTGTCCGGTGCAGCAGAATGGTACCGAAAGTACGCCACAATCCGGTACGGCGGGTTGATCTCAAAAGAGTCCATCGAATCGTTGCGGGAAGGCCTGGCTGAAAAGGCACGCGGGTAACCCCAAGACAAATTGCACCGCACCGCGTCAGCCCCGGTTATCGGTTTTGCCGGTTGTGAGAACCGCGGCGAACGCCGGTCGGCTGATAAAGCTTTACCGGTTGGGCGGTTTTGAGGGTGGGGGGCCGTATGATCGTTGCATTCGGTCCTTAGGGAGTGGGAATCGTTGTTTTTTGCGACGGGGAGGCTTCACGGGGCGGGATCGTCGGCTTTGATGGGAGGTTGTGGCCGGTTGGGCTCGGGGTCGGGAATCGATTTCGGGTCAGCGATGGGCTGGATTCGTTACGCACCGAGTGAGAAAGCCCTTGACGCTCTACATTTTTTTGCTGGTCATTGTCTCGCTACTCTGCGGTTCCTCTCCTGCGGTTGCCGAACCGTCGGTGCGTGCCGTTTTTGCCAGCGTGTTGATGGTGTCGGGTTGGGTGTTGCTCGCGCACATCGCCGCCCGGCTGCTTGCTCGCCAGGTGGTTCGTGGCACGTTGTCTTATGGTGACGCGGTCGACTATTTGCGGATGCAGATGGAAACGTTCCGCTGGTTCGCTCTGCCGATCACGCTGCTGTGTCACTACGGGTTTTCGTTGTCGGCGTGGTTGCGGGTTCAGCCGTATCTTTCCGAGAGCATGGCATTGCAGTCGATCGGTTTGCTCGCGCCCGGCATCACGTTGCTGGTCGCCACTTGGTCCGCCGAGTACTGGTTCGCCGCGATCATCGGCGTGCAAGAAAAGTCGATTAAGAAATACGCCGGATCGATGTTGCAGATGATGCGTAGCGGCCCGGCGTGGCTGATTTTGCCGACGATGTTGTTTTTGGCTCTTGGCGACATCGCCGCAAAAGTCCAGACCGACTACATGGCCGATTCGGAATGGCTGCAGAGCGAGTATCTCGAGGTTTCGGTTTGGGCGTTGATCGGCGTTGGCGTGTTCTTGGTCGCCGTATCGCTTCCTTACATCGTGCGTTGGGTGGCCAACACCGAACCGTTGGCGGACGGTCCTCGCGCGGAGGTCGAAAGTTGGCTGCGACGATGCGGAATTTCCACGCATCGATATTTCGGAATGCAAGCCGCGAGGTGGAACACGGGCGGTCGGATGCTCAACGCGTTGGTTGCGGGGATCGTTCGTCCGGGCCGACTGCTGATGTTGTCGGATCGGTTGCTCGATGAATTGCCACGCGGCCAGCGGTTGATGGTGGTCATGCATGAGATCGCTCACGTGAAGCGGTTTCATGTTCCGATTCGGATGGCGGCGATTCTGCCGGCGTGGTTTGTTTCGAGTTGGTCGAGTTCGATGTTGATCGATCACGAGTGGCTCGACGCGTCGATGGGGGCGGCCGTCGGCGGCGCGTTGGGGCTGATCACGACCGTGGTGGTTTTGGGGACGGTGAGTCACCTGTCGGAGCTCGATGCGGACGCGACGGCGTGCCGGCTCGCGGTCCGTGCATGTGACGTAACGCGGGACGAGCCGAGCGAATCCGGCATCGCGGCAGACGGCAATGCGGAGTCGCCCGTTCCCGTCGAGCCGCCGATGACCCGTGAGATGGCCGCGGAGTTGATGGCGGACGCGTTGATCCGAGTAACAGCGGATCACCCGTCATCGCGGAAATTCAGTTGGCTGCACCCCAGTTTGGAGACCCGTGTGGCGAGATTACGCCGGATCAGCCGCCCGCTTCCCGATCTCCGCTCGGACAGCCATACTCTTGCCATCTGAGCGAACCGATCGCTCGGGTCTGTTCGAGTAAACCCACGCATCAACACACGTACACGAGAGTCGATTCTGATGAGTCAGAGCGGAGTGATCACATTCAAAGGCAACCCGATGACCTTGGCCGGCAGCGATTTGGCGATCGGCCAAGCCGCACCGGAATTCAAACTGCACTACGCCCATGAAGGTTTGAAGGAACTCACCCTGGCGGACGTCAAAGGCAAACCGACGATTTTGAGCGTCGTGCCTAGCCTGGACACACCAACCTGTGCGGTTCAAACGAAGACGTTCAACGAAAAACTCGGTGAACTCGGCGATAAAATCAACGCGGTCACCGTCAGTCGTGACTTGCCGTTCGCGCAGGCCCGTTTCTGTGGCGCCGAGAGCGTCGACATGCGGACCGCGAGCGACTACCAAACGCACGAGTTTGGCGAAGACTACGGTGTCGAGATCGAAGAGCTGAAGTTGCTCAGCCGCGCCGTGATCGTTCTCGATGCCGACGGCAAGGTCGTCTACAAAGAAGTCGTCTCGGAAGTCACGCAGGAACCGGACTACGACAAGGCGTTGGCCGCGATCAACGATCTGCTCGGTTAGGCCACTCTGCTCGGTTAGTCTACCCAGCGCGGTTAACCCGGTGGCGGTGCCCGAAATGTGATGCTCTTCTTCCCGGCGAAGTCTCGGAAGAAGACGCATCCCGACCCGCGTGCATTTTGCGTAGTGGAAGTTGTTAAACTTCCTCGGGTTGGCTTTGTTTGGGTGTGGTTGGTTTGGGGATCTTTCACAAGATCCACTTCGGTTTTGTTGTGTTTGAGTGTGTCCGCGGAGTTTCGCGGGCGGTTGGTTCCCCTTTAATCCCTGCAGTTCGCTTTGCTTTTCGATCGACTCCGAACCAGCGGCGTTTTGATTTTTATCGCGGTAGCGTCTCTCTACGCCGACGCGAATTTCTCCGTCCCCGGTGCAGCAGGTTTGTACCTGTTTCCGCTGCTGTTGTTCTTCGCGTTGGGAACGGCGTTGGATCTCTGCGGGATGTTCTTGCGAGTCGGCTTTCCTGTTCACCGCGGAGTGATCCTATCGGCGACGGCATTGATCGTCTTGTCGCCTTATGTTCCTGTTGTATGGAACACCTTGGCGGCTGGGATGCCGGAGACCGTTTCGGCGTACCCCGCCGATTGCCCGATCGGTCAGATGGGATGGATCGTGTTGGCGAGTATTTTCGCGGCGATGATGTTCTTTCTTGACGAGATGAAAGACTACTCCGTCGGTTCGGATCCTTCCGGGGTGCTTCGGCGGTTGGTGGCGAGCATGTTCACGGCGACCTACGTCGGTTTGCCGATGAGTTTGTTGGTCGTGCTCCGCGGGCTCGGTGGGGCGGACCTCGGCGATGCGACGACGAGCAATTGGGGGATGGCAGCGCTTCTGACGATGATCGCTGTGACCAAGAGTTCTGACGCCGGGGCGTACTTCACGGGCAAATCGATCGGGCGGACCAAGTTGATCCCGCGGCTGAGTCCCGGGAAGACTTGGGAGGGATCGGTCGGGGGCGTTGTCGTTTCGACACTGGTCGCCGCCGGCTGCATCGCGTATCTTTTCCCCGCCATCGCCGGACAGGGAAGTGCTCCTCCGTTGGGATTGGCGTTCGTCCTCGGGCCGCTTTTGGCGGTTTGCGGGATGGTCGGGGATTTGGCGGAATCGCTGGTCAAACGGGCGTGCGGGGCGAAAGATTCCGGGAATTTGTTACCGGGATTGGGGGGCGTGTGGGACGTGACGGATAGCCTGATTTTCGCGTCTTTGCCAGCTTTTCTATGTTTTGCGGCCGTGGCGTGACCCCGCTCGCGGGTTGCAATAAAATGCCGGTTAACTTTCAATCGAACATGCCGGGGCTTTCTATTGTCGTTTAGAATCACGCCGATGGTGTCCTCGGTAGTTTGTGCTTTTTCCTCGAAACGAGAGTCGTCTGATCAACGTTCCTAATTGCCCCGTCGTGGTCGTCCTGTGAAACCAGTCATGAGCGAAGCCACGATTTCAACGGCAGGGCCCGACGAAGTCTTGATGTTGTTCGGTCCACGAGACCAACACGTTCGCAAACTCCGCCGTCTATTCGGAGTTGATATCACCCACCGCGATGGCCGCGTTCGGGTGGCGGGAGAAGAGTCCAAGGTCGGTGCGGCGTCGCGCGTGATCGAGCGGTTGCGCGTGATCGCGCGTGAGAAGAAAGAACTGTCCATCGGCGATGTCGAAACCGCGGCCAACGAAGAAGGTGCGGTGATCGAAAGCGGTCGTCCGGCGGCCCGGCCAAGCAGCGAGACGATCAACATCCAACACGCCGGGCGAAAGATCACTCCGCGGACGCCCGGTCAAGCGAAGTACGTCGACTCGATCCGAACGCATGATTTGACGTTCGCGACCGGACCGGCCGGATGCGGCAAGACTTACCTGGCGGTTGCCACTGCGGTGGAGGCCTACAAAGCCGGCGAGGTCCGCAAGATCGTATTGGTGCGTCCGGCGGTGGAAGCCGGCGAGAGCCTCGGTTTTCTGCCCGGTGACCTGCGTGCCAAACTGAACCCGTATCTGCGCCCGTTGATGGACGCTCTTGGCGAGATGGTCGACTATGACCAAGCCCGTGGTTTGATGGAACAGGATCTGATCGAGATCATCCCGTTGGCATACATGCGTGGGCGAACGCTCAATGATGCGTTCATCATTTTGGACGAGGCACAGAACACGACAGTCGCGCAGATGAAAATGTTCCTGACCCGAATGGGTGAACGGAGCAAGATGGTCGTCAGTGGCGATGCGACGCAGTTAGACTTACCACGTGGCGTGCGGAGCGGTTTGCATGACGCGTTGTATCGTCTCAGCGGAATTGACGGGGTGAGCGTGATCCGTTTGGGGACGCATGACATTGTTCGTCACCGTTTGGTCCAGGCGATCGTGGAGGCGTATGAAGCGTCCGAACGTCGTGATCAACCAAATGATGCGCCGGAGAAAACGAACGGTTCTCCGAAAAAACGTACCGACGGTTCTCACTGAGCGGGCTCGAGAGATCATCATGAGCAATGCAAAAACACAACGTGCGGGTAAAGAACGCATCGAGTCGCTCGGTATTCCAAAACCGAAATGGGCGACGTGGTGGGACAAAAGCGACAAGGGAAATCTGGCGATCCGGTTTGGGTTTGCGTTGATCGCGGCGATCGCCGTGTTGGCTCTTTGTCGGACGTGGCAACCGGCGTTCTCGTATCGCATGGGAGCGATCCCGGCGCGGGATTTGATGAGCCGCGTGACGTTCCAGGTTCCTGACCGCGTCGCGACGGACGATCAACGCGAACGTAAACGCCGCGAAGTCCTGACGCTGTATCGCAACACGCCCGGACGGCTCGAACAACTGCGGGCGGCGCTGCGGAACCGATTGTTCTTGGTGCTCGGTGCGTCGTCGTTTGAGCAACTCGGCGAAAAAGAAAAAGAGGCGCTAACGGAGTTCTACGAAGGCAGTGAAACATCGTCGGACGATGAGTCGCCGGCGGAGCGTTTCGCGCTGCTCAAACGTGTCTTCGCCAAAGACGTCGAACTGACCGAACTCGACAGCGTCGTCGAGTCAGCGATGATGCCGTTGTATCGAAACGGCGTGTTGCAGGCGCCGCAGCACTCGCCCGAGCAAGGGTCACAGCGGATGATTCGTGTGTTCCAAGGCGACCAAGTGGACGAGGCGGTGCCGGTGGAGTTGAGCAAAGTCCGGATTGCGGAAGCAGCCGGGGAGTTGCGAACGAAACTCAAGGAAAATTTCCGAACCCGTTTCCCGTCGGACGAAGGACAGGTCGCTGCGGAAATGATCGCGAAATGGTTGCGTGATCAACTGCCCAACTACGAGACGCTGAAGTACGACGACGATCTCAGCCAGAAGGCACGCGACCAAGCCGCCGATGCGGTCGAGACGGTCCAGATGACGTATTACGCCGGTCAGTCGAAATTGGCCGACGCGGGCAAACCGCTCAGTGTGCGTGAACTCGAATTGTTGCGCAGCGAATGGTCGGTGTTGGTCGACGAGATGCAGCCCTTTGACCGAATCGCCCGCGTGGCGGCGTTCGCAGGGATGATTATCGCGTTGTACCTGTTGTGTGGTTCCTATGTTTGGTTCGTCGATGATCGAACGTTGGTGACCGATCACTGGAAACTCGCCAAGGTGCTGACGTTGGTCGTCGCAACGATTGTGCTGAGTTACTATGCGTCGCGGGACGCGTGGCGAGCGGAGTTGGTGCCGTTGGTGCTCGCGTCGATTATTGCGGCGGTGGTTTATGGCCGCGACTTCGCGTTGTTGGTGATGGCGGGTTCGAGTTTGAGCGTCACTTTGTTGCTCGGCGCGGACCTTTCGAACCTCGTCGTGATGGCTGCGGCGTGCACCTCGTGCGCTCTGTTGACCGGACGAATTCGCAGTCGCACTCACTTGATCACGGTCGGGATTCTGTCGGCGCTGATCACGATGGCGACGACGATCGGTGTCGGAATCGTATCGGGGCAAACGCTGTCGTCGGGGGCCCCCGGTGATACGCTCGAGCCGATGTTGCTCAGCGGTCCGTTGCAACGAGTGCTGTCCGGTTTGGTCGGCGAGGCCGGTTGGGCAGGGTTGTGTATTTTGGTTTCGTCGCTGGCGATGACCGGATTGTTGCCGTTGGTGGAAAAAGCGTTTGGGGTGCAAACCGACCTTTCGCTGTTGGAACTCGGCGACGCGAGCCATCCGTTGCTGCGTCGTTTGGCTCAACGGGCACCGGGGACCTACAACCATTCGATCAACGTCGCCTCGATCGCCGAAGCCGCGGCCGATTCGATCGGGGCCAACGGGTTGCTCGTCCGTGTCGGTGCGTACTTCCATGACATCGGAAAGATGTTCAAACCCGAGTACTTCATCGAGAACCAAAGTGCCGGGATCAACCAACACGATTCACTGCAACCGGCGATGAGCACGTTGGTGATCATCGCGCACGTGAAAGACGGTGCGGACTTGGCCCGCAATCACCATTTGCCGCGGCCGATCATTGATTTCATCTTGCAACACCACGGCACGACGTTGGTGGAGTACTTCTATCGCGAGGCGGCCAAGCGAAGCGAAGAGGACCCGAACCGTGAAGCGGTCAGTGACAAAGACTTCCGGTATCCCGGTCCGAAGCCGCAAACTCTCGAGGCGGCGGTGCTGATGCTAGCCGATACGGTCGAGAGCGCGTCGCGGACGTTGGTCGATCCGACACCGGCGCGGATCTCTAACCTGGTCGATGCGATCGCTCAAAAGAAAGTCAGTGATGGGCAGTTCGACGAATGCGGGCTGACGTTCTCGCAGTTGCACCGGGTGCGTCAAAGTCTGGTGAAATCGTTGACGGCGATCTATCACGCCCGCGTGAAATATCCGGGGCAACAATCCGCGTGACCGATTTAATGAGCGATATCGAAATTACGATTGACGCGGCGGTCCGCGAAAAATTGCAGAACCATTCGACCGAGGAGTTCCCGCTCGGGGTGACGGCGATCGCAAACGCGGTCCGCTCCGCGGCCTCGGTGGGTGGATGTTCGGATTGCCGCGTCGGTGTGCGAGTGACCGATGATCCGACGATTCACAAAATCAACCGCGATTTCCTGGAACATGATTATCCGACGGATGTGATCAGTTTCCCCTACGAGTTGCAACCGCCGATGGTCGAGGGCGAGTTGGTGGTCAGCATCGATACCGCGGAGGTGGAATCGGTCGATGCGGGATGGTCGGTCGCCGAAGAACTGTTGTTGTACGTGATGCACGGGACGCTGCATCTGGTCGGCTTTGATGACACCGATGACGAGTCGCGAAAGGAAATGCGAAACGCTGAAAGACGGGCGATGGAAGGATTGAGGAGTGGCTAGCACGTTGCCGGTCGCGTCTGTTTTGTTTCGTCGTCGTGATTCCTTGTTTATTTCTTTTCTTCTCTCACCCCTTCCATGATTGAATTGCCAATCTGGGTCGCAGTGGCCTGGACGATACTCGGATTTCTCCTCGGGAGTGTCGGCGGACTCGGCGTCGAACTGCTCGACGGGTTTGCCGGTCGTTCGTTTGAAATCTACTGTCGTGTAAAGAAGAACCGCGACCGGTTCGGTGCGGTTCTCGATCACCAAGACGCGGCGATTCGTGGCAGTGATTATTTGCGAATGATTGGAACGGTGATGTTCCTGATGTTCGGAACGATCGCGGTGATCGATCATTTCGGCGAAGCCACGCGGGTGCTGGTTTCCTGGGCGGTTGCGGCCGGGATCCTGATGATGTTAACGCATTTGTGGGTGCCTTCGGCGGTGACGCGGTTCACGTCCGCGCCGCTGTTGTATTACACGTGGCCCTTTTGGTTAATGCTGTCGATCTTCATGCGTCCGTTGCAGGCACCCGGCGAGTTGCTCGCGATCATGACGCGGCGGTTGGCAGGTAAACTCGAAACGGAAGACGAAGACGAAGAGCAACTCGAAGACGAGATTCGCACGATCGTTGCAGCGGGCACCCGCGAAGGTTATTTCGGGCCGGGCGTCCGCGAGATGATCCAGGGCGTGATGGAACTGCACGAAGACACGGTCGGTCATATCATGACGCCGCGTGGTGATGTCGAAGCGATCGATGCGGAGTGCAGTTGGAACGACGCGTTCGCAAAGATCATCGCGAGTGGACGGACTCGTTATCCGGTCTATGAAGGCAACATTGATAACGTGGTCGGCATTCTGTTCGTGAAGGATCTGTTGCCGTTCTTAGTTTCGGACGGTTTGCCCAAACAACCGATCGTCGAGTTGTGCCGCCGACCGTGGTCGGTGCCGAAGGACCGTAGCGTCGAGGCGTTGCTGCGAGAGTTTCTGCACAACCGGTCGCACATGGCGATCGTGGTTGACGAGTTTCAACAAACCGCGGGGGTGGTCACGATCGAGGACGCGCTCGAAGAGATCGTGGGCGAGATTGTTGACGAATCGGACGAGGACGAAGAATACGGGATTCGGATCATCGACGACGATACGATCGAGGTCGACGGGCGGGTGATGATCGATGACCTGAACGAACAGATTCACTGGGACATCCCCGAAAGTGAAGACTACGAAACGATCGCCGGTTGGGTGCTGTACAACATCGGTGCGATCCCTGATTCGGGGCACCAGTTCAAACTTGGCAATCTGGACATCGAAATTCTGCGGGCGACGAACCGAAAAATCGAATCGATGAAGCTGCATCGCGGCGAGAATGTGCCGCAGTGGGCGGGGTAGTCGGCCCGTTCGGATAGGGCGTTTGGGCGCGGACCGCGGAACGACACTATCGCTTTTCGTGTCAGATGCAACAATGACCGCCGAGCGATGTCACGATCGCTTCGTGCCAGATACGATTTCTGACGGTGTTTGTTTTCACGTGCCCCATAGAACTGCAATGTCCACGGCAACCCCTGTTTCGCATCCGAACGAGAACGGCGACGAATCTGCGATCACGCCAGGAGACTCGCCGCTGCGAATCGGCAAACACACGCTGAACAGTCGTTTGATCGTTGGCACGGGTCGCTATGACACGATGGATCAGATGCGTGATTCGCTCGAGGCGTCCGGCAGCGATTGTGTGACGGTCGCGGTGCGTCGGGAACGGCTTTACGACAAGACCGGGCAGAACATTTTGGATTTTCTCGATCCGAAGCGTTACACGTTGCTGCCCAACACTGCGGGGTGCTACACCGCGGCCGACGCGATTCGCGCGGCCCGGTTGGGACGAGAGATTTTGCGAACACTCGACAATCCGGGTGCGGATTGGGTCAAACTCGAAGTGCTCGGTGATTCCAAAACATTATTGCCTGACCCCGCGGAAACGGTGCACGCGTGTGAGAAGCTCGCCGAGGATGGTTTCTCGGTGCTGTGCTACACGAGCGATTGCCCGGTCACGGCCGTGCGTTTGAAGAAGGCGGGTGCGGCGAGCGTGATGCCGGCGGGCAGCCCGATCGGCAGCGGCCAAGGGATCTTGAACCCGAACAGCCTAAGAATCATTCTCGAGTATCTCAAAGAGGATGACCCGGATTATCCCGTGATTATCGACGCGGGCGTTGGCACCGCGAGCGACGTCGCCGTGGCGATGGAACTCGGTGCCGATGGGGTGTTGCTCAACACCGCGATCGCGCACGCCAAAGACCCGGTCCGGATGGCGGTGGCGATGAAATACGGGGTGATGGCGGGCCGGCACGCGGCGTTGGCAGGCCGGATCCCGCGTCGGTTGTACGGCACCGCGAGCAGCCCAGCCGAAGGCGTGATCAGCACGCGTCCCTACGGTAGCCAGCAAGACGGAACGGCGTCCAAGTAGAGGCGAGGCCCACATCGCTCGGGATTTCCAAGATCGAGAGCGAGCACTTCACGCCGGGGCGAGCCCGGACGGAAGCTGCTGGGGATTGGAGGCACTCGGTTTTTGGGCGGGGTTGGGTAGGGGGAATCGGTTGGCGATTCGATCCGAGGCCTTTCGGCAGTTCGGCTCAGGTTGCTGTTTTCCTAGCCGACGTCCGCGGGCGGACATTGGAATGTAGGCAAACGCTGGCTTGCTTGCTGGTTTTGGCCGTGTGGCTCGGTTAGCTTGATGGCATGAATCGATCGCAAGAAATCCGGCCAGTCCTTCAGCCCACCATTCGGCTGCGACCTGAATTCGTCGCACGGCGTTCGGGGGATCAACATCTTTCCGAGAATTCGCCTGGGACTTATTCGGCGGATATGGCTTCCACCAACGGGGCTGTTCCCCCGGGAAACGGATTTCATTTTGACAGCGGCAACGTTGACGATTCGGGGGACGGACGTGCTTTCTACGAAGAAGGCTCCGTGTGGACTCCCGACGGGGCTCGCAAGTCGGAGTTGATCACTGCGGTTCGCGGAATCGAAAACAAGTCGACGGGGGGCTTTACCAAATTCATCGTATTGCTCGTGTCGCTCGCGGTGTTCGTTGCTGCAGGTGTGGCGTGGTGGGATCCTTGGGTGGTCTCGATGTTGGTCGTTGTGCTGTTGTTTCACGAGGCCGGTCATTACATCGCGATGCGGATGTTTGGATACCGCAATGTGAAGATGTTCTTCATTCCGTTTCTTGGCGCGGCCGTCAGCGGCAGGCACTTCAACATTTCGGGTTGGAAGAAGGCGTTGGTCTATCTCGCCGGTCCGGTCCCCGGCATCCTTGTTTCGCTGCCCGTGATGGCTGGTGGACTCGCGTGGGAAAAGGATTGGATGTTGGAACTCGGCGGGATGGGGTTGTTGCTCAACACGCTGAATCTATTGCCGATCATGCCGCTCGATGGCGGATGGATCATGCATTTGACGGTGTTCAGTCGTTCGCCGATCCTCGAGTTGGTGGCGCGGCTGATAGGGATCGCTGCGATGATTGCGTTCAGTGTATTCACCGGCAGTCGGTTTATCCTGTTCATCGCGATACCGTTGATCCTGTCGCTGCCGACGACGTTTCGGGTTGCCAAACTGATCCGCCGTTTGCGAGATCGCCCGTTGCCGCAACCCGAACGTGATGAGATTCCTGACGCTGCGGTACGGTTGCTCGACGATGAGATGCAAACGACGCCGCTCGCGACGACGCCGACCGCGAACAAGGCGGCGTTGATCGTTCAGATGTACGAGTCGTTGATTGTGCGACCGCCCGGCGTTCTCGCGACGATCGGGATTTGGTGTTTGTACGGCGGAGCGTTCGTGGTTGCGATCGGCGGTGGCATGGGGATCCTCGTCGCGAGAGACGTCTTTCGCAGCGATGTGTTTGATTTGGACATGTTCGACGCGGACCCGCACGTCGTGCCTCTCGATGCCGATGACACCCGTTTTCACTTGGGGACCGCACCGGTGGATGATTCCTACCTCGCGGTGACACGGTTTGACAGCGTGAGAGAATTGGACGAGTCGACGCAGCGGCTCCATGCCGGAGATCTCGAGCGGTACACACACGTGCGTTTCGGCAATGTTTGGTTCGCGACAATTCCCAAGGAAAAGACCAACGATGCGGACGTCGTCGAGGAAGCCGAGCGAGATGCTGACGACGAATTCGATGCGGAATCGGAAGATGCCCAGTGGGACGACTTCGATGAGTTTGCCGAGGTTCGTGAGCGGATGCGTGATTTGCTGCGTCCGATCGATCCGGCGGAAACGTGGATCGCGTCGCTGACCCGCGGAACGAGCGACTCGGCCGATGGCGATGGCGACTCGCCGCTTCCCGGACAACCGATCGTGCATGTGATCAGCGGGATGCAACATGGGACCGTTCAAATCCGAGCCATGGCGAGCGATCTCGAGACCGCCGAAGCAGTGGCGGCGGAGTATTTTCAGATGCCGGGCGTCACGGGAGACCGATTGTACCTGCCCAAATGGTCCCCCATGGATCCGCCCACGCCGACACAAATCGAATGTCGCAACGTGTTAAAGACATTGATCAGCGGCATTACTAAGAAGTCCGCACCGGACCTGCATACCGAGTTGGTGCAGGCACGAAAGGAAATGTACGCGGCCAATCGGGAGGACGACTACGACCCGGTAGAAGCAGCGGAGTATGCAGAGAAGACCCGTCAGTTGCAGATGCGGTTCACCGAAGATGTCATCGCGACGCTCGAAGGCGATCCCGCGACGCTCGCGAGAATGTACCAGCGATATCAGCGTGACTATCTCGATCATCAAAAGACGTTGGAGGAGCACGCGATCAAGGTTCGTGCGATGGACCAGGCGGGGTTGGACACGGACGAAGCGTACGAAGAAATCGAGGATCTCGAATACCCGGTGATGGACGGGTACCTCGAAAACGACGGCAATTTGTTGGGCTATTCCGACCCAACCAAACGCAGTCACCACTTTGCGTGTCACGTCAGCGGTGAGGTGATGACGGGCGACGCGGTGATGGAAATGTTGGATGAGCAGCGTGTTGAAGATGGGGGAACCGTTGAAGATGGGGACACCCAACAATGGGCGGCGGACGACGTCTTTCTCGATTTGTTCGTCCATCGGGCGACCGATCAAGCCGCGGTTCTTTCCGCGATCGTGGCGTTTTTGGACGAGCGTGGGTTTCACTCGTTTGAGTTGCACTACGCCACGCCTACCGCAGAATTTGACTGATCGGATGAGCCAAACGCCGGGCGAATTGTTGATTCCGCCACTGAGAATGTTTGACTTTAACGATTAGGTCGGGGGTGCGTTCTGTTCGGATCGTACTATGGCCCGCCCCGCTGGTGGGTCGATCATGTCGAAGTACGTTTCCGAAACGTCCGGTTATGACGGTCGCAGCGGTCATGATTGCGACTCGGCTGATCGCCCACTCCCATGAAACAACATCCCATGAAACTCAGCGGGTTCGTTCTCTCGGCAATCCTCAGTCTTCCGACGGCTGTGGTCGTTTGGCAAGTGGCCGTGGATGCGGGTGGCCCTCACGGAAATCGCGGCCCCTACGAAAATCGCGAACGGCCGCGACCGACCCGGCTCGGCGGTGCGGGACGACTGGCGAGTGCGCCGGTTGAGAACAAGGACGACGATCTGTTGGCTAGCCCGAGCGATGATCTGCTCGGGGGGAACGATCTGCTCGGTGGCGATGACCTGCTCGGCGGCGGCGATGATCTGCTCAGCGGCGAAGATGACTTGCTCGGTGGTGACGATCTGCTCACCGGTGGTGATGACTTGCTCGGTGGCGGAGATGACCTGCTCGGTGGTGGTGCCCAGCAGGGCGACGTTGATCCACTCGCGGGTCTTGGTGCGAAAGAGAAAATCAAACAGCCCGATCCGAAGTCGCCGGCGAAAAAGGAAGAGGGGGCTGACCCGCATATCGGACTGTGGACCGAAGGGGTGTATCCATCGGCGGAGTCGTGCCGTGCGTGTCACCCAAAGCACTATGAAGAGTGGAGCGTCAGCAGTCACGCGTATGCGTCGGTGTCGCCGATGTTTCATCGTTTCGAACAGACGATCACCGAACTGACGGAGGGCACCGTGGGTTCGTTCTGCATGCGTTGTCATTCGCCGGTCGCGACGCAGCTCGAGATTCCACGCACGGTCAGCGTGCTCGACCAACCCGCGGTGGCTCGCGAAGGGGTCACCTGCATTGCATGTCATCGCATCAACGAACACTACGGCCGCAGCAACGGTGACCGGCGGATTGAACCGGGCGACATTCACGCGCCGGTGGGCCGCGGGGGCAACGGGCAGGCTCTTTATGCGGCGCTCGCCGAAGCCAAGAAGCATAAACTGAAAACGGATCCGTCGCAGACCGGTCCGGGGCAGAAGATTCACAACGGTTCGTACTTCTTTGAACCGCTGACCAAAACCGATATTTGTGTTTCCTGTCACCAAGTCGCCGTGCACCCGGGCATTTGGTTGGAGGTCGTGCATGGTCAATACCGGGCAGGTCCGGCTGCGAAGCGAGGGGCAACGTGTCAAGACTGCCACATGGGTGCCGTACCGGGCAAAGATCTCGGTTACGAACATTGCCACGTCGCAGAGTTGGGCGGTAAACCATACGGTGAACCGAAAAAGCACTCGAACCACACGTTCTGGGGACCGGGTTACTCGATCGCGCACCCGGGCATTTTCCCGCACAATCCGAAGGCGAGAAAATACTCGCCACGAGATTGGTTGGTGTTCGACGACCGTGCCGGTTGGGGAACGAAGGAGTTCGAAGACAACGTTCCGTCGGGAATGGTTTTCCCGGATCCGTGGAAGGAAGTCGACGACCGGATCGACGCACGAAAGATCATCGAAGAAAACTTGGCGAAGGTACACGCCAAACGTGGTGTATCGGCGATGACGTTGGAAGCGGCGGCGAAGGTCAGTGATCCGATCTTTTTCACCAACCCGCAACTCGGGCGTCCGCTGAAGATTGGTTACCGCGTCGACAACGCCAGCGACGGTCACAACCTGCCGACCGGATCGCTCGGTGCCCAGCCGCAATTGTGGCTCAACGCCGCGTTGATCGATCCGTCCGGCCGCCGCGTTTGGGAAACCGGTTACCTCGACACGAACGCGGACCTCGCGGACATGAATAGCGTCGACGTCGCGACCGGTCGCGTGCCGCGTGATAAGCACTTGTTCAATCTGCAAACGAAGTTCTTGATCAACAACGCACACGGAACCGACCGCGAAGCCGCGTTGCCGTTGAACTTCAGTCTCGATCAGCTCGTCTTCTTGCGACCAGGAGCGGTCCCCGTCAGCGTGCTCAACCACCCGCCGCGAATTCGGATGGAGGCACACAGCATCGCGCCGTTGGATCACCGGATCGCCAAGTACACGATTCCGGCGTCCGCGTTTGGAATGTCAGGAACGTACCGCTTGAGTGTGCGGATGCGGAGTCGTACCGAGCCGATGTATTTCATGCGGATGGTCGGCGCGACGCCAGACATGATGCGTCGCATGAATGAAAACATGATCGACATCTGCCGATCCAGCTTCACATTTGAGGTTCGATAAGATGTTGAACCGAAACACACATTCGAAACCGAGGTCCGCGAGAGCGATCATCCGCCGTCGTTGGCTGCGGTCGATGATTCTCGCCGGAACGCTGGTCGTTTCCTCTCGGCAAGCGCACGCGATCAATCCTGCGTTGGATATCAATGCCTTCAACGCCGTGACGACGTCGACGCCTGATGGGGTGGATTGGTTGCGCCTGCCGTTGCCGACGAATTTGCCTGATCGATCGCTGGCTGCCGCGACGCTGAGCCCGCGACCGCTGCCGCCGATGGACGTCTTCGAGCACACGCAGTCTGTTCTCGAACGATCGCGGGTCGATGCGAGTTGGCCCGGTGAAGCAAATCGGCCCGTTGAGGCAAATTGGCCGCTGCGGGCAACGCCAGCGGCGGGGATGCTCAACGCGCCGATCGTCAATACATTGCTTGTGGAATCGGCACCTGTTGCGATTGCGCCGGCCTATCAAACGGCGTCGCCTGACAACGTCGTGCGGCAACCGACTCCGGCGGAAGTGGTCGCGCAGGTCGAGATGCCCAACGGAGTTCGCGTGGATCTGCATGGCACCGAAACCATGGCGGATCCGAATTGGCTCGGATTGCCGGTGCCGCGATCAACGGCTTCCCGAACACCGGCTGCGCAGACACCAGCAGCACAGACACCGCCGCAGCAAAACGATCGGGTCGCGTTGGCTCGGCCGCGGCGTCTGCCGATGACGGACAGCACGCCGACGACTGATCCTGCTGATTTGCTCGATCAAGGTCTCGGCGAGGATTTGGTCGGACTCAGCGATGCGTTTCAAAAGGGGACAGACAAGCGAATCGACGAGGGGGCTCTCAAGGATCAAACGCTGACGGGAATCCCGAAACGATTGCCTGCCGTAGGGGATCTCGCGTCGGCCAGCGAGTCGCCACGTGACTTTGCGAAAGCGGCCGGGATGTCGCCGATTGCCCAGCGTCTCGATTGCACCATCCACGATTTTTCCGCGACGCCGCTGCCCAGTAACAGCGATTTCAACAACCCGTATGCTTCCCAGTGGGTCTATGACTCGAAGGCTGCTGTGCCGACTCAACGCCCGCTGATCGAATGGGGGCGGTTGTTCTATGGCGACGGGATCACGCCACGCGGTATCGATTGCTTTGGACCGTACAACATGGTCCGGCCGCAGTTTTACCTCTACGGTGATTACCGGACCGCGATCGCAGCGGGACGCAACGCGGCCGGGCGAACCGACAACTGGTCGTCGTTGTTGAACCTCGACATGGACTTCCGGATCACTGATACCGAACGGTTCCACGGATTTATCGGGCCGCTGAATCGTGGCGGGGACGTTTCGGGCGTCAAACTCGTCGATGGCGAGTTGGATTACGAGAGCGTGGTGAATCCGAACTTTGTGACTGCCTACTTTGAAGGCGATCTCGGTGCGATGTGGGGCGGCTTCCATAACCAGTCGTCGCCGATGGAGTTGCCGTTCACGGTTGGGTTGGTACCGTTGCTGTTTCAGAACGGTGTTTGGATGGAAGACGCGGTGACCGGCGCCGCGTTTGCCTTGCCGGCCCGACACAGCCGGCTGTTGAACTGGGCGAACTTTGACGTGACATTCTTCGCGGCCGTGGATCAGATCAACAGTGCCGCGTTTGGGACGGATAACCACGCGGCACAGTTGTTCGGCAACGCGTGGTTTATCGAAGCCTACGGCGGATACATCGAAGCCGGGTATGCGTTCGTGAGAGACCGGACGAACTCGGCGAAGAGTTACCACAACATGACGGCGAGCTTCACGCGTCGGTACTTTGACCGGATCAGTAATTCGGTGCGGGTGATCATTAACTCGGGGCAGGATCTCGCGAAAGACGATCGGACAGCGGACGGCGGTTTGTTGCTGGTCGAGAACAGTTGGATCACGGCGTCGCCTTTGACGGTGGTTCCTTATGCGAACTTCTTCTATGGATGGGGGAGGCCGCAATCGGTCGCTCGCGCGGCCAACGCCGGCGGGATCTTGCGGAACACGGGGATCAACTTTGACACCGACGGCGTGAACGGATTCGCGACGCTCGACCCGACCGGAGCCGATACCGCCGGTGGCTCGATCGGAATCGACTTGATCGGTAACTCACTCGACCGGCAATTGTTGCTCGAAGCTTCGTATGTGACCGAGCATGGCAATTTGAATTCCGCTGTCGACGGGGACCAATTCGGATTGGGGGCGCGTTATCAATTCCCGATCTCGCACGCAACGCTGCTGCGATTCGACGTCATGCACGGTTGGCGCGGCGATTTGCCGGACGTCTATGGCACGCGAATGGAATACCGCTGGAAATTCTAGGCGCGGCTGATGCGTTAAGATTTGAAACCAACTCGCGGGCCGGGGGGCGGTCACTTGTTAGCTCCGCCGGGGCGAGCCCGGACGGAAGCTGCCGGGGAATGGGTTGGCGGTTCCACCCGAGGCCTGACGGCCGTTCGGCTCACGTTGGGGGGCCGAGTCGGTTTGTTTGTGCGGAGTTAGGGGGGTTGGGGGCTTTGGTGGGAGCGTTGAAGGGGGAATTCCCTGGGACTTCACTTCCGCCGAGACGGTGAAATTCGGTAGCTTTCCAAACGGCTGACCGCATTTTTCCCGTTCAGGACGCCTCCGCTATGCACGAACGAACCACGCGAGCGATCGCTCGATGGCTGTTCGTTGGTTGCTGCGCGGTGCCGACGTTTTTGACGATGTTCGCCATCCTGGTGACTTGGACGCCGTGGTACCACAACCGGGCCCGCCGCGCGCTCGCCGAGCACGTGTCGTTGCTGACGGGGTTGCATGTCGAGATCGGGGATTTCGAGCGGGCGGATCCGACGACATGGCAACTTTCGGACGTGCGTTTGGCTGATCCAGAAACTTTGCGTCCCGTGGCGACCGTTCGGACGGTCCGTTGGATTTCCCAGTCCGACAGCACGGTGATCCGGCTGAGCCAACCGGAGATCCGCGTTGAGACGCTCGATCAAGCCGCCTCGATGATTCATCACCGATTCCTGTGTCGGCCCGATCAGACCCGGGTGCCGGTTCGAATCGCGGCGGATGACGTGACGTTGCGTGGCCAGTCGACTGCGCAGACTCTGCAAGATTTTGATGCTTATTTGGAAACTCGCGACGAAGTGGTTTGGGCGACGGTGCGTTGCATTCCCGCGGGCCAGCGACCGGACAGCGAAGGCGTTCAGATCGAGGTGACTCGCGACCGATCGGCGTCGCCACCGATGACGACATGGTCGGTGCAAACCGGGGAACTGCGGATGCCGCTCGCGGTGATGTCGGACTACTACCCGTTTCTCGAGCGGCTCGGTGCGGACGCGACTTTCGACGGAACGTTCACCGCGTCGCGGCAGGACGGAATGGCGTCCGTCCCGTGGTCGGTTTCGTTGGCCGGTCACTTCCGCGATGTTGACCTCGGCCGCTTGACTCAGGATCTGCCTCACCGCGTAACCGGGCAGGGTGAAATTTCAGTTGACCGTTGTCAACTCGATCGCGACGGTTCGGTGAACGTCGCCGGACAGTTGATCGCAAACGAAGGATGGATGTCTTCGTCGATCTTGCCGCGCCTCGCAGAAGATCTCGGGTGTGAATTGACGACGCCGATTCAAGATGATTTTGCGTTCGATGCGTTGGCGTTGCGATTCGATTTGTACGCGGCCCAGTTACGGGTCGAGGGAATCTGTCGCGGGTTGCCCGGCCGCGAATGGTTGCCATCGGACGTGGTGGTTTCCGCCGGTGGTCAGCCGATCGTGTTGTCGCGCGGCGGATGGTTGCCGGCAACGAATCTCGCTCGATTGGTCGCCCCGCCGCACAGCGTGTCGATCCCGCTGTCGGGACAAACGAAGGGCTTGCTCGAGATCCTGCGTCCGCCGAGTCATACGTTGCCGGGCGGAGCGACGGATCCGGCGAACATTGACGCAGCGCCCCAGCCTTCTGCACGGATCGGTCGGCTGCAGCCGTGGCGTCAAGAAACCGAGCCGATTTCTCAGCCGTATTGATGGCATGTGTCGCAGTCGCGGACACGTGGGCCGTGCGGGCAACGCAACCGCCGTCAGACGCTATGCGAACTCGACTTTGCTGTCGCTCTTTTGTTCGGCAGTCTCGTCGACCATCTCGATGCTCAGCGTTTCGACGAGCACGTTGAAGTGTTCGTCATGACGACGGCTCGTTGTGAGAGTCCATCGTTGGTCGCCCTTCGCTGCTACGCCCGTCGATGCTTCCTCAGGGAGCCGAACTTCGACACTGTGCGTCAGCCAGCCGGGAACGAGTCGCGGTTGTGTTTTGTCACACAGGACGACGCCTTGGCGTCCACCGCCACCGGGAACCGGCATCCACGACAGTGGTGACCAGGACGATGCGGGCACGAGCGACCAGGCGTCGCCTTGGCGAACCAAACGCAGGCAGCTTTTGGCGGGGAACGGGCCGATCGAATCTTGCGGGAAGACAACGAGGCCTTGGCGTCCCGGCACGGCGTACGATTTCCAGAGTCGAGCGAGCACGGGATCGAGCAACATGGTGCGGTAGAACTTCACCCGCCGCGCGGTCCACCGGAAAATGATCAGTGCGATCAAAAGCACGAACAGGTTGATCATCGTCGCCAACGTGGGGCTGAATGCGTAGACCGACATCAACGTCGCGCAGATCGCTTTATTGCAAATCTCAAAGATCGCGTCGACGGTCGGAAATGGGGTCAGCCATACTAAAAACTCGAAGAAGAATTTGACGCTGTTGATGACCAGCAGGTTAATCGCCATGGCGATCATCAGGAGCGTCTCGGCAGTGAAGCTGACGATTCCGGCTTGGAAGACGATCGGGTTGTTCAGGCTCGCTGTTTGCAATCCGCCGTTGATGGCCGAGTCGATGCTGTTGTCGACATCACCGGTGGAGTAACTCGCCGAGAGTTTGATCGCGAGCAGGATGATCACGACGGCGTAGGCTTCCACGCGGTCCATCGCCTGCGCGAACGGCTTGCTGACTTTCGACAACCGCGGCAGGCTGGTTAGCAAGGCGAGGATCGCGAAGACGGCGAACAACGGAACGCTGCACAGTGGCCCTGAGTTGTTCAGCAGTGCGTTGTCGGTGATCCACTCCGGCCCCCACAGGGCGAGTCCCGACAAACAGGCGACGCCAAAGAAAGGGGACAGCGCCAAAGGTGCGAGGGGGCCCAGCCAATCGGCGATGTGCAGTTGCTCGGCCCAAGCGGTAGCCGCGGCGATGTCGCTGGTTTTGAAGTCCCCCTGCAGTGCCTCGGGGATGTCTTCGTCGTCGATCGCCGGTCGGCTGGTCGGCTCGGTTTCAATGCCGGTATTCGGCAGGGTCGCGTTTTTGTTGGTTTCCTGCGGCAGGACCGCAACGGGCCGAATCGGCAGAGCGGGCTCGCCAGCTCCCCGTCCGCCGGCAAAGTTTTCAGGCCCTTTTCGGCCGTTCGATATCAGTGTGCTGTCGATTATGACGAATGCGATCGCTGCGACTGCGAAGAAATAGAATTTACCGGTCATGAGGCCACCCGCCTTGTTGTCGTGAATAATCCGATCGCCTAATGTTTGCCACTATGAAACGACCACATCTCTATTTGACCGGGTATCGAGGGTGCGGCAAGAGTACTGTCGCAAAACTAATAGGTGATTCTCTCGCGTTACCCGTCTGCGACCTTGATTCTGTGATCGAAGAGACGGCAGAGATGAGCATCGCGGAGATTTTTGCCCAGGAAACTGAGACCGGGTTTCGTGATCGCGAGACGAAATGCTTGGAAGAGGTCGCGGGCCAACCGAAGCAGGTGATCGCGTTGGGCGGCGGAGCGATTCTGCGGTCGATGAATCGCCGAACGATCATGCGGACGGGTTGGTGCGTTTGGTTGGACGCGGATCCGGCAACGATCGCCGATCGAATCGCGGGCGACGCGACCACGAGGGAACGCCGTCCATCGTTGACCGGGAAATCAGTGGTTGACGAGATTATCGACGTGATGAATCAACGCGAGTCGCTGTATCGCGAGGTCGCCGATTTGCGAGTGGACGCGAGCAAGCGATCGGCCGAAGAAATCGCGAGCGAAATCGGAGACGCGTTTTCCAACTTGCCGCAGTGGTGAGACCTCACTGATCGCGTCTCGTCCGTCCGCGTCTCATCCGTCCGCTGTTTGGCGGGGCTTCTGCGATGGCAGAAGTTTCATGCGTGTCACCGTGTTTGCGCGGCGGCTACCAACGCATCAGCAACGTGCCCCAGGCGAGGCCGGCGCCGAAGCCGCTCATCAGGACGAGATCGCCACGTTGCAGCCTTCCTGCTTGGACGGCTTCGTCGAGCGCGAGCGGGATGCTGGCGGCGGAGGTGTTGCCGAACCGATCCAAGTTGACAAAGACTTTCGTTCGCTCGACGCCGAGATCGGAAACCGCCGAGTCAATGATTCGCTGGTTCGCTTGATGTAGCACCAACAGCGACAGTTCCTCGGGGTCGACCGACGCGTGCCGGAGCACATCTTTCGCGCTTTCGTCGACGACGCGTACGGCCCATTTGAACACCGCGCGTCCGTCCATCTTCATGTACTGGTCCCCTGCGGCGTGCGCGTCTGGGGTGAGCGGTTTGCGGCTGCCGCCGGCACGGATGCAGAGCAGATCGCCGAAGCGTCCTTCGCTGCCGAGTTGGTAGCTGATGATTCCGTCGTTCGGAATCGATGCCGACTCGTTGTCTGAACGGGACTCGTTGTCTGAACTGGTCGATGCTTGCGAATCGTCTGAGGTTGAATCGGTTTCGCACGCGGTCAACATCGTTGCGGCGGCCGCGTCACCGAACAACGGGTACGTTTTTTTGTCGTCCGGGTCGACGGTGCGGCTCATCAGATCGGCGCCGATCACCAACGCGTTCTTCGCGTTGCCCGCGGCGACGAATTGGGCCGCCGTCACGAGAGCGTAGGTGAACCCGGAACACGCGACGGAGATGTCCATCGCCGGGGCCGACGCACCGAGCATGCTTTGGACTTGGCACGCGGTCGACGGTGTCGGACGGTCCGGGGTGATGGTCGCGACGATGATCAGGTCAACGTCATCGATTTTCGTGTTGCTGTTTTCCAGGCAACGCAGTGCGGCTTCGTAGCACATGTCGCTGGTCGCCTCGTCGGGTCGGGCGTGGCGTCGTTCGCGGATCCCGGTGCGGCGGACGATCCAGTCGCTGTCACACCCGAGGGCGGCCAAGTCTTCGTTCGTGACGCAATTTTCCGGCACGTAAGATCCCGTTCCGGCGATCCGCACCCCAGCGACCCGTCCCATTCGGCCTCGGGCGGTGACGGTCCCTTTGGCCAGGGCGGCACCGTTCGCCGTGTTGGCGTCGGTGGTCGTGGGCGATCCACCGGCGTTCTGGCCACCGGCGCTCTGGTTTTTCGCCGAGTGAATGGATGTTTTGGGCGATTCGCTAGTCGGTTCGGTGTGCAACCAACTTTCCTCGTTTTCAGGGATAAAATGACGCAAAGGGATTTGCGGTGCTGTCGGGGCAGAATATACCTAAACGAGCGATTTGACGACATATCCACTGATCTGCAAAGACAGCGGTAGAGACGTCTTTTCAAATAAGAAGATTTGTCGTAAGTTTCCGCCTTCCCGAGGACGATACCAGTTTTCGCGAGCGAACCTGAGCGACATTTTTGTGCTCTCTCGGGGTTGCCAACGCGGAATGTTCGGTTACGTTCTCGAGAACTCCAAGGCGATGTAGCTCAGTTGGTTAGAGCGGAGTCTTCATAAGGCTTAGGTCAGCGGTTCGAGTCCGCTCATCGCTACTTTTCAGCGTCCGGCGTGACACCGGACGCTTTTTTTATGCGCGGTCGGCTTTTTGAGGCGAGTTGGGAGTGTTGGCGTGCTCGGCGGTTCGCCCCGAGGTCTTCCGGCTGTTTGGTTCATGGAGTTTGCGGTGGATCTTGTTGCAGATCCTGGGTCGCAAAATAGTAGACCCGATACGGCAATGGGATGACCGGAGACGCGGCGCGGATGCGTTGATTCCGCCGGGGCGAGCCCGGACGGAAGTTGCCGGGGATCGGACGCACGTGGGTTTTCGGGCGTGTTGAGATGGAGAGTTGGTTGGCGGTTCCACCCGAGGCCTTACGGCGGTTCGGCTCACTTGGTGGGTTTGTCGGTCAAAATACTGGTCATGCGCTCATCTTGACGCAAAATCAACTATTTTGGTGCATTGTCGCGTGAGTCGAGTTTGTTGGAAATTTGCCTTGGAGGCGGTGCCGTGCGTTTCCCGAATCGACGAACTTTCTTGCCGTAAACTGACGGCTCCCATCGGAAACTTTTTGATGAACCAGACCGAAAAAGCACCGAGTTGCCACCCGTTTCGTTTCTCGCAGGCACGCTCGCTGATCGCCGACCTGCAGCGTCCCAACCAAACCATTTACTGGGTCGATTTTCTTTGCTCGATCATTCTCGGGCACCTGACGCTGCACACGATGTTCTGGGCTCCGTATTTCTATGGATTCGAGCCGTGGGTGATCGCGGTCATCGGGGTCAGTTACGTCGTCACGATCCTGCTTTACATGCGGGCGTTGATGTTCATCCACGAATTGGTGCATTTGCCAGAGAAAGGCTTCACGTTCTTTCGGGTCGCGTGGAACGCCCTTTGTGGGATCTTTTTCCTGGTGCCTTCGTTCTTGTACTACCCGCACGTCGATCACCATCGGCGGAAACACTACGGCACCGATCACGATGGCGAATACCTGCCGCTGGCCAATCGCAGCCCGTGGTTGATTGTCGGGTTCATTGTTCAAGCGTTGTTCTTGCCGCTGTTGGCGTTGTTGCGTTTTGCCGTGATCAGCCCGGTGTGTTGGGTGTTCCCGCGACTGCGACCGTTCGTGCACCGACACATGTCGACCATGTTGGTTGACCCCTTTTACGAACGGCCCGACGCGTCGCCAAAACTGATGCGAATCGTCATCATGCAAGAGGTGTTGTGCTTTGCATGGTGCGTATGGTTCCTGATCCGCGGTGGGATCATGCGTGACCGATGGATCGACCCTTTTTGGTTGATCGCGTACAGCGTCGGAGTTGGGATCCTCGTGCTCAATGAGTTCCGAACGCTCGGTGCTCACCGATGGAACAATGATGGTGGGGAGATGACGTTCGAAGAACAGCTCCTCGATAGTGTGAACTTCCCCGAGCGGCCCTGGTTCACGGAATTGTGGGGTCCGGTGGGAACTCGCTACCACGCGCTGCACCATCTATTCCCGCGTCTGCCCTATCACAATCTCGGTGAGGCTCACCGCCGGTTGACCGAAGGTTTGCCTGCCGATTCGGTGTACCACAAAACGTCGGAGGTTTCGTTGACTTCGGCGATCATGAAGTTGTGGAGGCGGGCGAAAAACCACAAACGCGCCCGCCCGGTCATGGTCGCACCTGAAAACGCAACCGCCGTCGGTTCCTGAGTTCGGCCCCGTAAACCAGGCTGCGGCAAGGCAATCGTTATTGGGTAGCGAAACTCGCTAACGGCTTGTTGAATCAATAAAAACTCGCCAAGAGTTTCGGAAGGGGGCGTGGATTGCCGAAGAAGTCGGGAATCACCGAACGCCTCGGCGGCTTTCGCTACGGTGTTCGACCGTTATTCTCGATCGAGTCACACCACGAGTAGCCCGAAACCCGCAATGAATCAAAGTACGAACGATTTCGAAAACCATCAGGCTTTCTTTGTCTGCGACCGACTCGGCCGGTCCGGATGGACACCGCATCGCGACGTGCGGTTGCCGGTCGATGATCTCGGGTTTCGCCAAGCAGTAACGGCCGTGGAGCGGTTGCGAACGTACGGGGGAACGCCGTTTCGGATGCCGCAGCACTGGCAGCGATTGCGGCGGACGCTCGGCTTCCTGCGAATCGATCAGACAGACGGTGAGGATTGGTTTGACGCGGCGAAACTCACCGAAAGGGTTCAGGAACTGTTGTCCCGCAACGCGTCGCTGGTTCGATCATGTGGCGACGTCGGTGTCACCGTTTGGGTAACGCCCGGCGATCGTCCCGGTGCCTCTCCTTCGATGGCGATGCATCTCAATCCGATCGATCATGAATTGGTCGCGCGGCGTCGACGCGAAGGCCAAGTCGTTGTGCTGACCACGGTCACGCAGCCCGATCCGTCGTGTTGGCCGCGGCAGGCGAAAGTTCGCTGTCGGTTGCACTACTACCTCGCGGACCAGATGGCTCGGGATACCGCGAAACGACACTCTGTCGGTTCGCTGCCGACGGGAGTGCTGCGTGATTCGGACGGGACGTGGACGGAGTCGGGGATAGCGAACATCGGGTTGGTTGTCGACGGCGAGATCGTTTTGGCACCCGCGGAGCGAGTTCTTCCGGGCGTGACGCAGGACTGTGTGATCTCCGTAGCAAAATCCCATGGTATCCACGTCCGCCGTCTTCCGATAACGACGCGGATGATTCGAGAAGCCTAGAACGTTTTGCTGATGGGAACCGACAACGGCGTTTGGTTCGCGAGCGAAGTGCTGCGCGCGGATCAGACCGAGGCCGAACCGCTTTGCAAATTTGCTCCGCCGGAGAGCGACAGCGTGGTGCGGGTTCTGCAGGCGGAGCTGTCGGCGGCGACCGAGCCCGCATAACCCGAATTTCCGAACCTGGCTCGGGTGATTTGAATCGCGAGGGCATGGAATTCGCCCGTCCGATCGCCTTTTCACTTAATAAAACGCGATGAATTTCGAAGCGGCGTGTATCCTGGAGGGCATGTCCAGCCACCCGTCCACGTCCGTCAAATCCGTCGCCGGTTCACCGTCTGGTTCACCATCTGGCTCGCCGACTGGGGTACCTGGTGCGGGGGCTGTTGATGTCGCCGCGGAGGTCGAGCGTCTTGCGGAACAGTCCGGCAGTCGGGACGAATTCCTGCAGCACGTCGCCGCCTACACGGCCGAGACGTTGCAGGCGGCATTGGTGGCGGTGAAGGATTCGCAGTGGAGCCAACCGCGGATGTTGGTGCGAGAGGAGACCATCGCGGTAGGAATCGATCGCGATCAAATTCGATCCATTCTCGATTCGGCAACGTCGGCGGTGTCATCGATCAGCGTTCACAGCGATCTCGCGGCCAGTGGGATTGTGATGCCCGGCGGGGAGTCGCGAGCGTGCGGCGGGTTGAGCGTCGAGTTGCTGCCGGGGCCGCAGCGATGCTGTTTGACAGTCGTGCAGAGCGATCAGCGAAACGCGGCACAAATGCTGCCGGCCATGAAAACACTATCAAACATTTCGGCCGCCTCGCAGGCCACTCGTTTTCATGATTCGGCCGCGTCGTTGGAACCGGACGGCGAAGATCCGACAGCCAATTCGGATGAGAACGCGTTGGTTGATCTCGCTCATTCGGCAGGTGACAAAGGTGCGAACGCGATCACGACCGCACGGGAACTCGATCGAAACATGCAAGTGCGGGCTTCGCTTCGTCGGTTTCATGATTCGCTCGATCCGACCGCGACGGCGTACACGATCGCATCGGAGCTGCCCCGATTGCTGTCGTGCGACCGAGCGGTGGTGTTGTCGGCGGTGCGACGAAATTTAAGACGTCCCAGGTATCGAGTCACTGCGATCAGCGGATCGTCGGTCGTGGATCGACGTGCACCGCTGGTTCGATCCATGAACCGTTTGGCCGAGAAGGTTGCCGTGTTGGGCGAACCGATCGTGTTGCCACCGACGGACGCCGGTGATCCTGGTTTGTCGCCGGACAGCGATCTGCCGCCGCAGATTGAGGACGCGTTGGAAGAGTACCTCGATGAGTCGGGCGTTCTCAGCGTGACGGTGTTGCCGATTTACGAACGCGCCGCGTCAAAGGACATCACCAAAGACGGGCACTCACTCGACAACGATGCGGAATCCGCCGTCAATGCAGGCGTCAACACCGCGTCGGACCGAGCACCGCTGTCGATTCTGCTGTTGGAGACATTCTCCGGTGAACCGCATGGTATCTCGCGTGGTCTAGTCGAAGTTGGGAAGGAAGCCGCGACCGCGATCAGCAATTCGCGGCGATACGATGAAGTGTTTGCTCTGCCGGTACGTCGGCCGCTCGCTGGACTCGCCCGCGCGACGGTTCGCAATTGGTTGATCGCGATGGTGTTGTTGGTCGGCGCTGCCGCGGTCGCCGGGTGGATGATCCGTGTCGACCACACGGTAGTCGCGACCGGTGTGGCGCGGCCTGCTCAGCGACAAGCGGTTTTTTCATCCGTCGAAGGCGTTGTGAAAGAGGTGTTGGTTCGGGATGGGCAGTCGGTGTCATCCGGCGATGTCTTGGTACGGCTCGAGAACGCGGAGCTGACTCGAGAAGCCGAGTCGTTGTCGGGCCAGCTCGCGACGGCGACGCAGAAGCTCGCTTCGTTGCGTGCGATGCAGCTCGTTGGCGACAACGACCCGCGAGCGACTGCGGAGAACGCGATCGAACAGGGGGCTCTCGAAAACGAAATTCACACGATCGGGCGTCGGCTCGAGATCAACGCAGCGATGCGTGACGATCTTGATATCGTTGCACCGATCGACGGTGTGGTCGTCGGTTGGCGGCTCGACGAAAAGCTCCGTTCGCGGCCGATCAATCGCGGGGATCGCTTGTTCGCGTTGGTCGCGGTCGACGGGGCGTGGGAGCTCGACCTGAATCTCGACGAAACCAAATCCGGTGAAGTCATGACGTTGCACCAATGCGGCGAATCGCTGCCCGTGCGATTTGCGGCCGCATCGCAGCCGACCGAAACGTTTCACGCAGAGGTTTCGCGAATCGGAGGAGTCGCCCGGCGTCGATCCGATGCGGTGAACGTCGTTGACGTCGTCGCGTCGGTCGAATCAGAGTCGACGCCGTCTCTGCATCGTGACGGATTCCACGGCGACATCGACGTGACCGCTAAGATCGTTTGCCCACAGCGACGTTTGATCGATTCGCTCAGCGATGATCTGATCGCGTGGTTCCATCGCAACGTGCTGTTTCGGTTCCGATAGGTGGCCCGTCACGTGAGTGATCGAAATTCGACGGCGAGTCGTCCACTGTGGATCCGGCATCAGATCGGTTTGAAGGCCGTGCGGGTGTCGCACCGGCACAACGCGAGCGTCAACGTGCACGATCCTGTCGCGGGAAAGTACCACCGGCTGCGCGAGGACGAATACTTCCTGCTGTGTCGACTCGACGGCGATTGTTCGCTCAACGATCTTCGCGACGCGTACGAGAATCGGTATCCGAATCGAAGGGTCACGCCGGCGCAGCTCAACGCTTTGCTGTTTCGTTTCCACGAAAGTGGATTGGTGGTTTCGAGTTCCACGAACCAGGGTGCGTCGCTGTTGTTGCGATCGGATCGTGAACGCCGACGGCGATGGTTGTCGACAATGGCGCAGTGGTTGTTCATTCGATTTCCGAGTGCCGATCCGGCTCCGGTGATGCGATGGATCAATCCGATCGCTCGTCCTTTGTTGTCGACGGCCGGTGTTGCAATCACGGCCGTGTTCGTCGCGGTTTCGTTAATCACGATGGTGGTTCATTGTCAGCGATTCGTCGATAAACTGCCCACCGCTTCGCAGTGGATGACGTTCGAGAACGCGATCCTGCTCGCCGTCGTCGTTGGTTTGACCAAGATTGCTCACGAGTTGGGACACGCCGCGGTGTCGGAAAGGTTCGGCGCGCGGTGTCGGGGGATCGGGCCGATGTTGTTGGTTTTCACGCCCGCACTGTACTGCGACACGTCGGCGTCGTGGATGTTGGCGAGTCGTTGGAAGCGGGCCGCCGTTTCGCTCGCGGGGATCGCCACGGAAGTGATGATCGCGTCGGTGGCGGTTTGGGTTTGGTTGTACTCTCCGCCGGGCGTGGTCCACACGATCGCGTCGCATGTCATGTTGGTATGTGGTGTCAGCACGGTGTTCTTTAACGCCAACCCGTTGCTGCGATACGACGGATACTATTTGCTCTCTGACCTGACCGATGTGCCCAATTTGGGAAGCCGAGCCAACCGTCGTTTGACCGGGAGTCTGCGACGGATCTGCCTCGGCGTCAACGACCATCACAAACCGGTCGAACGTGTCGATGAGTCGACGTGGTTGTTGCTCTACGCGATCGCCGCGTTGGTTTACCGATGGGGGCTGATGTTCGCGATCATCGGTTTCATTTGGTACGCGCTGCGTCCGCATGGGCTCGCGATCGTCGGACAAGTCGCCACTGTTGTTGCCGTGACAACCATGTTGATCGCGGGCGTCGTGCCGTTATGGAAATTCCTGTCTGACCCCTCGTCGAGGAGAAGAATTCGAATGTCACGTCTCATGCTGACGACGATCGCCCTGATCACCGTGATCGCGATCGGATGCATCGACTTCCCACGCAGCGTCGTCGCGAAGGCGAGGCTGATGCCGTCGCACGAAGAACGCGTCTACATCACCACCGGCGGCGTGATGTCACAACTGCATGTGCGGCCTGGGGATCATGTCGACCGCGGCGATGTGCTCGTCGAGCTCGACAATCCCGGGTTGCAACGACAGCTCGTGGATGCCGAGGGCAAACTCGTCGAGCAGGCGAGCCGGATTGCGTCGCTGCGTCAATCACAAACACTCGTTCCGGAAGCGACCGATCACCTCGCCGCCGCCGAAGAGATGCTCGCTCAATTGCGTGACGAGGTGGCGGCCACGAAAAAGAGGATCGATTCGCTGACGGTGACGGCGTCATGCGAGGGCACCGTAATCGCGGCGGTGGGCAACCGCAGCAGGCAAGGCTCGTCGGGGATCGACTCCGGTGAGAGTCAACTCGACCGAGCGGTGCTCGATCCCGATGCGGACCGCTCCCCCGCGCTGGTGCGAAACGGCGTCCGACTCGCGTCGTGGACCGGACTGCCGACCGATTCTGAGAACCTGCGATGCTTCTTTGAACCCGGCACTGAATTGCTCAGCCTCGTAACGGATGACGGTTGGGTTGCCGAAGTCATGTTGGACTCCGTCGACGTCAGCCGCATCGAAGTCGGAATGGCCGCCACCGTGATCTGGGATTCAACGCCGACCAAGCGCATCCAAGGTCGAGTCGAACGAATTTCCGAAGAACGTTTTGATCCGAGCGTCGATGCCCACCGGCGAGACCACCCCGGGTCAGCGAGAGGCCAGTTCACGCCCGAGACTCGTTACCTCGTGTTAATCACTTTGGATGAAACGCGAGACGAACCGGCACAAGGGGAACC
The DNA here is from genome assembly GCA_043101355.1 of Rhodopirellula sp. JB044. Taxonomy (GTDB): domain Bacteria; phylum Planctomycetota; class Planctomycetia; order Pirellulales; family Pirellulaceae; genus Rhodopirellula. Next base: position 2,600 of record JBICHZ010000289.1, on the reverse strand, counting down.
GTCCTCCACGCCGATTCGGTTGGTCGGTGCGAGCGGCCGAGTCAAGATCGCGACGCAGCCGCAGAGCATTTGGAGCCGGGTCGCGGAAAGTCTCGCAGGCGTGTTTCGTTTCCGGTGAGTGGTCTCAAACGCATCGTATGCAACGGTGTTTGCGTCGTCCGAGAAAACAATGCGGCGTCCGGCTGACGTTATCGAACACGCATCATGTAGTTTACGAATTTCTTGTCGAGATCATCGATCGACATTTCAAACGCCGACTCGAGCATCTCGATTCGCTCTCGCCCGGTTCGCTCACGCAGAGGTTCGCTTTTGCTGAGTTCCTGAAGATACGCGATGTACTGCTTCTTCATCGTTCGAATCGCAAAGTAGGTCAACGCCCACGACTCGCCGTACGCGTCTTCAGCCGTTGCGGATGATCGAAACCGCGAGTCATCCGCGACCATCGTCACGAGCGAATCGTTGGGGCGGCGAGGTTGGTAGCGTCGCCATCGTCGCAGGTTAACCATGTTGACGCGTCCGACGCCTCGCCAACCGCGTGGGTTGCTCAGGTCCGGAGACTCAAAAAACATCGCCAAACCTTCGCTGACCCACATCGGGTTGTCGGCGAATCGGGTTTGCAGCCCGCAGTTGTACGCCAGTTGATGCGTTGCCTCGTGAATGATCGTCGCAATGTTGCGTTCGATGTTTTTGACCCGGTACGTGGTCATCCGATTGCTTTCGAGATGGTAATAACCGATCACGCTCTGCGCGGTCTCGCCGATCTCGTTGCCCGCATGTTTTAAAAACGCGTTTCGGTCGCGAAGGACTAACGCGACGAGTGGGTACTCAGGCTCCTCCAACGCGACACGCTGGTTTTTCCAGTACGCAAAAAATGCTCGGTACAAAGACTCAAACAGCATCCCGACGTCACGGGCGTATTCCGTGTTGCCTTGATGCAGGATGACGTAATGCGAGGTATGGAACGCCGTGAAATCGCCGGGCAGTTCCCCCAGCATGCGGCGTTCAATCTCATCGGCATCGACCGGTTCGGGAGCCGGGCCTTTTTCGACGTGAGTGATCTGTTTGGGTTGGATCAGCCAAATGCGTCCGTCGTCTCCCCGCAGCAACACGCCGCCATCGGCCGCCTCGACCAAGACTTCCCCATCGACGACTCGTTTGCCTCCCACCACTTTACCGTCACGCAGATCGCGAAAGACGACTTGGTCGGCAACAGCGGATCCGGAAAGCAGAACCAGCATTCCGACGCAGATCGATCGATGAAACAGTGGACGCAGTGGCATGCGGTGCAGGAAGTGGACAAAGGAACGTGCGAAGATGATCTGGCCGATATCGCAGTCGACCGGTACTCGTAAGACGATCGCATTGTAACGCACTTCCCATCCACAAACGCTGCGTGACCGCGTCCCGGCGCGTGAAAACTCGATCGGGTGGTCAGTGGTGTACCCTTTGTAGCGGATACCGGTTCCAAGTCGTTGACGCGTTCGCTCGCTTTGCCGGTTAGGCAACGCCGCGCGTCATCACTACTTTTCCGCGGTCCACGCCTGACTCGACTCGCCGGTGGGCCTCGGCGCACTGAGTCAATTCGAAACGGCTGTCGATCGTGACCCGCAGTTTGCCGGCTTGCCGCAACCGAATCAACTCTTTGAGATCGTCGGAACGCGGTTGTGCCAACATCACTGTTCCTGATTTGGACAGCGGCCACGTCAGCACCGTGGTCAGCATTCCTTTCACATCGGGTTCGGTGGACACATAATGCCCGCCCGGATTCATCACGTCTTTCGCGTCCCAGTACCCCGATTTGCCGGCGGCGTCGAAGATCACATCCCAACGTTTGCTCGATTCGGTGAAGTCGACTTGTTCGTAATCGATGAACTCGTCCGCGCCGAGCGACAGGCAGAAGTCGCGGTTGTCGCGGCTCGCCACCGCGGTGCAAAAACAACCATAGGCCTTTGCAATTTGCACCGCGAACATGCCAACCCCGCCGCTCGCGCCGTTGACCAGGACCCGGTTACCGGGTTGCATCTTTCCATGATCGCGGAGCGATTGCAGAGCCGTGGTGCCCGCGAGCGGCATCGCGGCGGCTTTTTCAAACGACAAGTCGTCGGGCAGCTTCGCGGCCGCATCGACCGCGCAAGCGGCGTATTCCGCACAGGCACCACCGCGCGCCGAATCTAAGAAAGCCATGACTCGGTCGCCGACGCGAAACGGAGCATCGTCGGCACAGTCGGCGACAACGCCCGCGACGTCGTATCCGGGCACCCGCGGAAATCCGCCGGGCAGCAATCCTTTCATCTCACCGCTCCGTAGTCGGTAATCAATCGGATTGACACTGGTGGCGTGCACTTCAATCAGAATCTGTCCTGGCAAACGTTGTGGCTCGGGAATTTCCTCCTGGTGGAGAACACTCGGGTCGCCGTAGTCGTCATAAACAATCGCATGCATCGTATCGCTCTCTTGAGTTTGCGGGCGTCAGTCGGTCTTTACCGTTGACGTCTTGCAATGCGATTGCCGTGCCTAGTCGCGCGACCGACCGGCGGTACCCAAGAAGGATTCTTCGGCGGAGTCTGCCAGGAGAGAAACTCGCCGGGGCGGCTACGACG
>JBICHZ010000288.1:0-32568 GCA_043101355.1 Rhodopirellula sp. JB044 | reverse complement strand
CTTCTTGACGACGTTGCTTGTTGACGGTTCGCGCGGCGATCTCTTGGGCGTCATCCTCCGACTTTCCGTCATCGAGCTGGCTTTCTTTGATGTGTTCGTACTGCCGCTCGTCTTTGTCTGTCCACTCAGCCATCGTAGTATGTATCCCTTTCGGTGTCTGGACGGCCGCCTGCGTGGCTAGCGCCCTCACGGTTTGCAAACATCAAATCAAAGGTTCACGGACGTAACAAAAGCCACCAAAATTCTTAGCGATTTGCGAGCCCCGTCGAAACTCTTGGCGAGTTTCGCTACCCGATAAATATGCTTCGTCCGGCCACTAAGCGTCTGTTGCCGAACTGATGTTCGCTGGCTTTGACGGGCTCTCGTCGGACGGAGAATGAGCCTCCCACTTCGCCAGCACGTTGAATTTTTTACTCAGGTCACTCGTGATCGAGGACAGTGCTCCCCCACGGTGCATTGCGCATTCGCCACACTTATGCTTCACGCGAGTTTCGACGTCGGTCATCAAGTTTCGATCATGCGTTGTCGTGTATCCGCTCATGAGCAGCGTCCGCAGCAATCCGTCCCGACGCCCCGTCAATTGATCGCCTTGCTCCATAAGAGATTGACAGACCAGTTCCGATAACTCGTCCAGAGCCGATTCGATTTGCGGGTTGGTTTCGCGCATTTTCAGACCTCGTGTTAGCGCAAGAAAGTAGCGGCATGCCGAACGACACGCCGCTTAAAGTCCAATCGGTGGCGCGGACTAAGCAACCGGTCCACGACGCCCCATCAGCAACCCGATCACAAAAAGGACCAGGAATACGAAGAAGAGAACCTTTGCAATCGTCGCGGCGGTTCCGGCGACAACGCCGAACCCCAAAACGCCTGCGATCAATGCGATAATCAGAAAAGTCAAAGCCCAGCCTAACATGGCAATCTCCTAGTTGAAAAAGTAGTCGTCACGTAGGCGTGAGCGTCACGTCTAACGCGATTGTTCAAAACTAGGAAAAGCGATTCGTGTGCCAATCGTGAGACAATACGCCGCCGGACCGGGAAAGAACCAAAAACGATCGCTTTTGCTCTCAAACCCCTCGCAAAACGGCCAAAGGACAGTCACCTTGGCCGGAAATCGGTCAGCACGCGATCACCGTGACTTGTCTACGAAGGCGTTTTGAAACGCAGATCGCGAGGACGAACCGCCGTATACAAACCAATACCGATTACTGACCGATTGGCATGCTGCGGGCATGATCGAGATCATCGAGGGCCAACGCCAGATCTTTCTGCAACGCGATCCGCTTTGCTTGGTACTCAAAGATTTCGAGTTCGAGCGCGAGATCGGTTCCCGGCGTTTCCTCGTCAATCTCGATCCGACCACGTGCTTCTTCGAGACGTTGACGGGCCAAATCGATTTGCTGATCAACCAACTTCAACCGCGCCGCGGCACTCCGCACGTCCAAGACCGCCTGCAACGTCTCGTTGCGGATGACGACTTCGAGCGCTTGGCAGAGCTGCGAACATTGCCGACGTCGTGCGTGCAGGTCATCGTCCGAGCGATCTTCCTTAAGACATTGGAACAAACCTTTGCTAGCCGTCGCCAGTGACAAACCAACGCCGGGACTAACAATCCCCATCAGCAACCGAGCCGCATCGACATTGCAACTGCGTAGTTCGCGACAAAGGACCTGAACGGCTCGCAAGTCACGACGCTGCACGAGTGCAACTGCGACGGCTTCACCGGCAACGATCGCAGGAGCGTCAACGGGTAACGCATCCATCATGATCGCATGGGCGACCTCGGCTTCCTCGCGACCGGTTAATCGCGATAGCTCCTGGCGAAGTTTCAACGTATTGAACGACTGCTCGGTCTTGATCGTGACCAGATCCAACCGCGTTTGACGCAGATGAATCGGATCCCCATCGGGCAGTTCCAACCGCTCGGCTTGGTCAGCCATCGAGATCAGCTGATCGGCCGTCTGAATCGCTTGCTCGGCGATCCCAACCGCTTGCGTTGCAGCGATCAATTTGTGATAGGCAACCACCGCATGCGTGGCATCGTCATAACGCCGAGCCAACGCGACCTCACGCAAAACATTGCGGATCAACCGAGCCGAACAGCACGCGTCCGGATCTTTGGGATCGATCCCGCGGAGCACCGCACCGACTTCGGCTTCGATCAACGCGGCTTCCGGTGAACGGTCGTACGCCCAACGCATGACTTGATTTTGCGTGTACATCGCGGGTGACGCGACCGTGTTGGGAACCGTCACACCCGACTCGGAGATGCCAAACGATCCGTCGGCACCCGCCGGGATCGGCAACGCCTCGACGACTTCCCCGTCTAACGACAGCGTCTTAACCGAGTCGCCGAAATCGAGCGAAGTCGAGTCCGCCGCGACCGCAGCGTCGGATAGCCCGACCCAACTCAGCGGCACACCGAGAGCCTGGGCCGTGTTGGGCGACATGTAACGCCACCCCAGGCTCGGGATCACGATCGCGAGCAGGAACAACAAACCGTATCGGCGATATTTGCTCATGCGATTTGTCGACCTCCCTGTCCAACAAAATATGCTGTCCAACGAAACGTGGACATTCCCAACGTGTGATCGCCGGCGTTGGCAAAACGACCGGCGACAGGCATCCGCAGTCTTCCCTGACACGAAATTGCCTGTGGCAGTCTCTTTCGGTAGGAACGGAGCAACCGAAACAGCATTCACAACCGGAGTCGGGTTGTGCCGGTTATCTCACTGGAAACCTCCGTGAAACTCGTCCTCACGACTCCGGCTAGACAAGCTTTGCGGGTTACGCAAGTTTTCCTAATGAAGCCGACCCTAGGGATCCGATAAGCAGTGATATCGAATTCACCTACAGTGATTTGGGCGATATCTGCCTGACTCGCGAATCGGGAACCACTCCATGCCAGTCACGAAAACACCGCGTTTTACTTCGATTGTCGCCAAGCAGCTCGTGCTCGGCGTTGCGTTGTTAATCGCACCGGGATTTGCCGCCGACGTCTCCGCTGAAGGTCCCGTCCGGATCCTCCGCACGAAACCGACCAGCCGGACGAGTTGGTCGCCGTCGCGAGTGGACGCGGACGCTTCCGCGGTCACCACCCAACCCACCCAAACAGTGCGACGGGCATCATCGAGCCAATCACGTTCACGATCGAGCAACGGAGAAGTCCGCCAGGTCGGCTTCCTGGAAGACTACGGCGCGTGCGGTCCGGTATGTGACTGTGGCGAGTGCTCGGGCTCCATGATGCGGGACCCTGGCTGCGGCCTCGAAGGCGGCTACGTGGCTGAACCGGGTTGCGGACTCGAACCAGGGTGCGGGATTGAACCTGGATGCGGTTTGGAGCCCGGTTGCGGGTTCGAACCGGCATGCGGAATGGAAGTCTACGGTGACGCGTGCGGCTGCGACGCCTGCACATCAGGCATCGGCAGTTGCGATGGCTACGCGTGTGCCCCGTCATGCCGCGTGGATTGCTTCCCGTTGTTCCTACCGATCCTTCATGTCGATTGGAACCGATTTGAGTTCTTCATCGGAAACCAAGCCTACCACAACCCGATGAACGATCCGGCTACCGGTGCCGCAACGAGCACCGACAGTGGCAGTTTTGGCTTCCAACAAGGATTCAACGAAGGCCGCAATTTGCGTCCATGGATCGGACTCGACCTCGCCGCACAGTTCGGCCTGCGAGCCACCCAAAGCAACCTGCAAGGCGAAGACTTTACCGATGAGCAACGGAACCAGATTTTCTTGACCGGTGGTCTGTTCCGCCGAGTCGACTACGGTCTGCAGTACGGCGTCGTGCTCGACTACCTCAACGAAGATTGGTACTACCAAACCGACCTCCTGCAACTGCGTGGTGAGTTGAGTTGGAAGTGGTCCGCCTGCCACGGATTCGGTTTTCATTGGATGGGCGGCGTCAGCGATGACACCGTGACCACCACCGTCCTCGACGAATCCGGTGCGGTTTTCAACGGATCGGAAACACTCGAGGCGACCAACCAATACCGTGCATTCTATCGTTACTCGTTCGGCTCAACCGGCGAGTGGACTTCCTACATCGGCGGTACCGACGACGAACACTTCTTGATCGGATCGGATATGACGATGCCTTTGAAGAACGGTTTGTCGATGCGTCTGACCTCGACCTACTTCTCACCTGGCGACGACTCGGTAATTCCGGATCACCAGGCCGAAGGTTGGAACATGGGAATCAGCATGACGTACCGACCGGGCTTCGGCAAACGTTCGAGCCGCTACTGCCGACCGCTGTTTGATGTTGCTCACAACGGAACGTTCTTCGTGTTTCGGTAGGGACTAGCGACCAGGGATCAACGGCCGCTCACTCGTACTCCCATTTCATGATCCACGGGTCCTCGTACCGCTCCTGGGCTGCCTTGAGCTTCCTTTGATACGTCTTCAGCACTTCCTGATGACCTGAACTGTCCGCGAGGTTCGTCGTTTCATCGGGATCGGCGTCGATATCAAACAACTCGAATTCAGGTCGTTGCACGTAACCGTCCACGGTCGTGTTTCCGTACGGAGCGTCAGGGCCTTTGGCGAGTTGTGCCTGCCAACTGCTCGCGGCCCACAGGTCGCTGGCGAACGGGTAGGGCAACGGATGAGCGATGTTCCAAATCAGTTTGTACCGGTCGTCACGGATCACCCGCATCGGATAGTACATCTGAATCTCGTGGAACGTGTGCGACGCGAAAATTTCATCGTGATGAGACCGCGACGGGTCACCCAGAACGTCCAGCCAGGATCGACCATGATAGCGGGCGAACGGTTTCCCACCGTCGCGGTTGTCCATCGATGAAACGCCGCGATCTTTCCAATACTTCCTGACGTCGAGCATCTCTTTCGGAGCGTTGGTCTCCCGGTCGAGTCCACCGGCAAAATCCAATAGCGTCGGCGTGATGTCGATGTGGCTGATCAACGCCTCGCTCTCGGTACCGCGTTTGCTTTGATACGGGTCACGCACGACCATTGGAACGCGCAGCCCACCTTCGTAGACGGTTGTTTTCCCGCCGGCGAACGCCATCCCGTGATCGGAGGTGAAAACAATCAGCGTCTTGTCGTACAGGTCGGCGTCTTTCAAAACCTGAACCAACCGGGCCACCCCCTGGTCAATGCGGCTGCACGATTGATAGTACTGCGCCAACTCGCTGCGGGTCTCGGGCGTGTCAGGCAAAAACGGTGGGACGACGACGTCGGCCGGATCAAAGAACACCTCATCGACGCCATCGTGTGAATTTCCTCGCGGACGATTGCCGAACAGGTTCGGTTTCAAATCCAACTCGGACGTCTTGTCGACGCCTCCGCCCCGGTGTGGGTCCGAGGTCGCGAAATAGAGAAAGAACGGGCGATCATCGTTTTGGGTCAGAAACGCCCTCGACTTCTCCGCCATTTCCACGGCGTTTCGTCCGTTGCCTTTCAGGTAAGTTTCGAAATGGTAGATCTCCTCCGGCGCAACGTGGTACTTACCGATATGACCGGTACGATACCCCGCCCGTTGCATGACACGCGGCAGAGAAAGCCCGATTACATCCTGGAAGGACGCAAACTTGTGATAATGATGTTGGTGTCCGAATTGTCCGTTACGATGGTTGTGAATGCCGCTCATCACGACACTGCGACTGGCACTGCATGACGCCGTCGTTGCAAACGCGTTTTTGAATACCACCCCGTCGGCGGCGACCGCATCGATCGCCGGCGTGACCGCGCAGGCATCACCGTAGCAACCGAGCGTGGGACTTTCATCATCGGTAATGATGAACAACACGTTGCGTTCGGCCGCGTTGACGACCACGGAGCCACCCGCCATGCCGCCCACGAAAACTCCGACCGCCAACGCAGACCAGCATCCGCGACGGATCAATGACCGTAAAATGGAATCAGACATCATTTTCAAGATCCAAAACATGGGTGGGGAAGAAAAACGAAATCACGCGATCCTACAGACAAACCCCATGCGCAGTATCGCGAACACATCTTCAACGAACGATCGCCCGGGATCTGTACATCGAGCCGAATCACAATCGCCTGAATTGCTGCCAGCGAATCGACATCCGATTGAGCGAAAATCACCGCTGCATGGCAGTTTAATAAAACGCGCCGTCCGAGTGTTGATCATGGTGGCCGGAGCTATCGCTTTCGTCGCCCTTCCATTTAGTTTTGGTTCACCGGTCAAGGCAGCGGATCGCACACGGTGTTTTCTTCCGATCAACGCAAACGAAGATTCCGATACGACACAGACGGACGGGGACCACTTAGCCCCGACCGCCCAACTTTCTTTAGCCGAGCAACTTTCTCCTGCCGACCGCGCGATCATGGAGTCAGGAATATCGCCCACCGAAGCGTTGGGAATCGATCAATCCTCTCAAGGCAGCGACGCTGATTGGCTACGGTACCTCGCCGTGTGGAACGTCCACTGCCAACACCCCCAATCTCAATCGATCCGTCGATGGTTGGGGTTGCCTCAAAATGGCGATGTCCAAATCGCGAGTCGGCGCGGTCGCGTTTCACCCAAATTTCTTCCATGGCGGGCAGGCTCATTCGCCGTCGTGCAAACGCCACACTTCGAAATCCTGACGCGAGCCGACCGCGAAACGTCGCACCGCGTCGCCCGAGACCTCGAGAGATTTTATTGGACGTGGACACAAATGTTCTTCCCGCTTTGGACAGGCCGCGACCAAGTCGCGATCCGTTTGTCTGATTGGAAACCTCAAACCGAATCGGCCGACAGTTTTCTCGGCCGCAACGCGTCCTCACGACTGAGTCTTCGCCAACGGCACCGGGTCGTGTTGCTGCCCGATGAGCGTTCCTACCAAATGACGATCTCGCACTCGCAAATCGCAGCGGGCCGTCCGTCGACCGTCGCCGCATCTGCGGGCTTCTACAGCGACTCGCTCGAAACTTCATTTTTCTTCCCACAGGAAGACACCTCTGGGATGGCCCACGAAACATGCCATCAGTTGTTTCAAGAGGCCAGCGACCGAAAAAAGTCCCGCCGACTGACTCTCGACACCGATCAGTTTTGGCTCGTCGAAGGCATCGCCGGACATTTTGAATCGATTCAGATGGGAGACCGTTTGGCGTGCATTGGTGGTTGGGACAGCAACCGTTTGCAGTTCGCCCGTTATCAAACCTTGATCGCGAGGCAACCGATCGCGTCGCTCACCGAACTGCGCGGCAATCGTCTCGCTATCCAACGACGTTCGGATTTATCGAGATGGTACTCGTATGCGATCCTGCACACGCACTGTGCAATTGACGCTAGCGGGCAAACCGCGATGCGAGGCAAAGTGTATCGGTTGCTCGCGGACATCTATCACGTCGACATCACCGATTTCCCCTGTCTGCGTGAACAAGGCGACGACGTGAGTTTTGATAACTCGCGTGTCGATCGCTTCCTGCGTGTCGACGACAAACATCTGATCGCACATCCGATTCCGGGCACGGCAACCGCAATTTGCTTGTCCGGTTGCGAGGTGACTCGAGAGGGATGGAAAACACTCCCCGCGCTTCCCAACGTTCGTTGGTTTGACGGGTCACGAACACCAATCGATGACGAACAAGTTCAACGGATCATCGGCGACGCGTCCGCCCTCGATCAACTCAGTTTGGAAGCGACCAAGATCACGACGGAGATCGGCAGCACGCTCGCAAAAGCCAAACGACTTCGCGAACTCGATCTGAGCTGGACATCGATCGACGACACCACCGTCCGTTCGATCGTAGCGGACTCAAGCATCGAGACACTTTGGTTAACCGGAACCGGCGTGAGCGATGCGGCGATCGGTAAACTCGCACAATTCAACCACCTTCAAACGACCGACGTGCAACGAACCCGGATCAGCGATTCCGGTTTGCAAAGACTACGGTCGGCAATTCCTAACCTGGACCTCAATCCGTTGCGGCTAGCACCCTAGCCAGACGATCGACGTTAGGAACCGCAGGTTTCTTGCACGACGTATGGAACCCGACTCACACGTTGGCGGAATCGTCGATCAATCGCACCACCACGCGTGTTCCCTGTTTTGCGATCACGCGAACGGGGTTCCCCGGACCGACGTAATCGCCTTCGGTTACAACGTCGAGCATCATGTCGTCGATCTCGATTCGCCCGCCCGGTCTCAGCGGCGAGACGGTTGTCCCGGTTTGTCCGATTTGGACTTTTTGCCACGCGGGCGTGGAATCCGAGACGACAAACGAGTCCGGCGCAACTTCGGCCTGCAAGGTCAACCGACTCAGACCGGGGATCTGCCCCATATAGCTGGTCAGAAAGATCGCGGCGACGAGGAACGCGAGAAACGCCCCCAGGACAAGAGCCACGTCATTGCTCAGCGACGTCCAATCAACACCGCCATCGGTCAATGAAAAACGCCGCGAAGCCATCACGAGCGACCCGAGTGTTAACGCCAAACCCATGATGCCCGCGACACCAAATCCTGGGATCACAAACACCTCGGCCGCGATAAACAACAGTCCCATCACGAACAGCATCACTTCGAGCCAACCCGACGTCCCGCCGAGAAACCGACTCCAGAAGAACAGCCCGAAGCACAAACAACTGACCAATCCTCCCACGCCGATTCCGGGAGCACTCAACTCTACCGCCAACGCGACCAACCCGATCAACAGCAGCAAGAACGTGAAAAATTTCATATTCAGGATCAACACGAGCGTGTCCACCCAACTGCGTTGCACCTCCGGTATCGGCGCCTGGACGTTCAGCACACGGGCAAGTTCATCTTTCCCTGAAACCGTTTGGTCCGCCATTCCGAGTTCGACCGCGCGGCGACCGTTGGCGATGAAGAACATGTCTTTGCCGGCTTCGCGGATCGGCGTGCCGAGTTCCCAGTCGCCCGCATCGGCGAGTGCGGCGTGCTCTTTGTCCGAGAGGAAACGTTCTTCTCCGGTGCGAGCATTGGTTGCCCGGTAGACAACCATGTCCTTGTCGGTCATTTTCTCCGCGAGAGCGAGAGACCGGCCGGTTGTTTCCGCGGTATCTCGAGCCTTCTGCGCGAGCACGCTGCGACTCTTTGCTTCGGTGTAACGGAACGCTCCGTCCTCTCCCATCACAATTTCACCGGCATCGCCCATCCGGGCATCGGGCTTCATCAAGATGGTATCGGTCGCCAACGCCAATAACGCCGCACCGCTGATCGCATCCTTCTCGATATAAGCTACCGTTTCGACGTCCTTCGCATCGAGCACCATGTCCATCAATTCGAACGTCACCGACGTGAACCCGCCGGGTGAATGGATGTCGAGAATGATCACATCGACTCCCGACTCCACGGCCGCTTCGAACTTGCGTTTCAACAACGCACCACTGAGCGGATTGATGTCTTCCTTCAGCGGCAGAATGACCGCGGTTCGCTTTCCTGATTCTTGTTTGCGTTCGTTCCTAGCGTCTGCAGCGAGATCATCAGCAGCCGGATCGTTCTCCGCGAAATCGTTTTCGACACCGAGCTCCACCGTGTCGGCAGTGGTATCGGCGCAAGCGAGTTGCGGCGTGACGACGGTCATACCGCCGACGATGCAGCCCACTAGCAACAACGTCGTTTGCGTGAATTTTTGAATCGTCATGTCACACCCTTCGCCAGAACGACGGCACGAACAGCAACAGCACGCTGAAAATTTCGACGCGTCCGAGCATCATCAACCAAACGAATAACAGCTTCGCACCTTGGCTGAACCCGGCATAGTTGCGTGTCGCTCCAACCACCCCGAGCCCTGGACCGATATTGTTGAGCGTCGCCGCAACGGCGCTGGCACTATCTAGCAGTTTGTCGTCGAGCGTGCCTTTGAGCAACTCTTTTCCGACTTCGCTCTGCTGAGCCACGTCGCTTTCGACCACACCCCAGGTGGAGTTCGGTTCGAAAGTGATCAACGCGAGCCAAGAGAAAACGAAGATCGCCAGAATCAAACAAAAGTACAGCAAAATATTATGTGCCAGCAGCGGATCATCCACCGCTTGGCCACTGATCCTAAGAGGCCGGATTACCCGCGGACGGTGGGCGCGCTCAATCTCCAGACGCAAAATTTTGTAAAACAAAACGTGCCGAATCACCTTCAAACCGCCACCCGTGCTGCCCGCACAACCACCGACAAACATCAACAGCAACAAAATCCCCCGACCAAAGTTGTTCCATCGGTCAAAATCCGCAGTGCCGTAGCCCGTCGTCGTCATTACCGAAACCACTTGGAACAATCCGTTGCGAGTGGCCGTGGCAAGGGACTCGAATCCGACATCACCGGCTTTCATTCCGAAGAAGACGACTCCTGCGGTCACCAGCCCGATGATGCCCAGGTATGCTCGAAACTCGACATCCCGGATCAACCGCTGCGGCCCGCCGATCATGGTCAGATACAGAAGCGTGAAGTTCGTCCCGGCAAGGACCATAAAGAAAATCGTGGTCGATTCGATCAGCGGACTATCAAATCCACCGAGAGACCGGTTGTACGTGCTGAATCCGCCTGTCGCCATCGTGCCGAACGCATGACACATGGAATCAAACATGCTCATGCCTTCGAAGAAATACACGAACGTTAGCAGAATGTTCAGCCCCAAATAGATCGCGGCAAAGACCAGTGCGGTGTGCTGCATCCGGGGCATGCTGCCGTCTTTGGTTGGCCCCGGCATCTCCGCCCGCATCATGGCTTTTCCGGCCGACCCTTGACCGAGGATCGCGACAAACAAAACGACGATCCCAAGCCCGCCGAGGAAGTGCGTCCAGGACCGCCAAAACAGAATGCAGTGAGGCACCATGCCGGGCGATTCCAAATCGGTCAGCACGGTCGCTCCCGTCGTGCTGAAACCGGACTGCGACTCGAACATCGCTTCGATAAACGTGATCGGGTTTTCCGCCGTCGTTTGCGTTCCGCTGAAGTAATACGGCAACGCACCGAGCACGGTGGCGCTGACCCACGACAACCCCACAATCGCCATCGCTTCTTTTCGAAACAGTTGACCGCCGTGGCGATAGGAGCGGCCGAAGAACCGGAACAGCAACCCGACGACAAAGCAAACCATCATGCTGGCCAGCAATCCGTACGCACCGGCCTGTTCAAACTCCGCCGCCGGAGGCAGATGCGTCCGCTCCGCGAACTGAGGAAACGCGAACGGCAGGCTAAAGCCCATCGATCCGCCGATCAGCAAACAGATGGTTCCAAGGAATCGGAGCAGCAATGGATAATTCAAGAGGGACGCCACCCATACGTCTCGGCCAGTCCGCCGCAGACGATGTCCCGGAGAACCTTCAGCCGGATCGGTTTATGAAGAATTTTGTAAGCTCGCATCCTCGCCGCTTCTCGTTCGATTTCTTCGTCCATCATCGCGCTCATCAAGATATACGGCATCGGTGCCGAACGCTCCGACAAAACGCGAATGACTTCCAGTCCCGTGACGCGAGGCATGTGCACGTCGACAAGTGCGAGATGAATCGGCTCTCGCTCGATCACCGCAAGCGCCTCATCACCGTCACGTGCCTGATGCAAACTGAGACCCCGACGCGAGAGAGCATCACAAAGGGTCTCGCGGTAATCGGCATCGTCGTCGGTGATTAAAACGTTTGCAATCATGGATCACACGTTGGTTAGCTCTTGGACTTCATCCTTGGTGAATGGGGTCGCCAACCGGGCCCCGAGTTGGGCGACAACGCGAGCGGCGGCGTGCGAGCCGAGGTGACCGGCCTGCTTCCATGATAATCCATTTGTAATACCGTACAAAACACCACCGGCGTACATGTCACCTGCTCCGGTTGTATCAATCGCGTCGACGCTGACGCCCTCGATCGGAATCGCCTCACCGCCGTGCATCAGGATCGATCCCTTCTCGCCGAGCGTCATCGCAACGTTCTCGGCGGTTTCGTGGATTTTGCTCGCACAGGCGATCGGATCGGTCAGCCCGGTCAGACTCTGCGCTTCCTCTTCGTTGCAAAAGAACAAATCGACGGGGCCGCGAATCAGGTCCCAAATCTCATCGCGGAGCATGTTCACCAAAAACGGATCCGACGCCGTGAACGCGACTTTGACGTTATTCTTCTTAGCGAGTTCCATCGCCCGATACGCGGCCGCTTTGGCGGTATCGCCGGTAAGGAGATAGCCCTCGATGTAAACGTACTGCGCCGCTGCGATCGCGGCTTCGTCAATATCGTCCACCGATAGGTGAACCGACGCACCGAGATTCGTCAGCATCGTCCGCTCGGCGTCGTCCGTGATCAAAATCGCGCACGTGCCAGTCGGATTCCCCTCGAGCGGATCAACGTCAATCGTCACGCCCAGGTTTCGCAGATCCTGCAGGAAGAACTTGCCGGTTTCATCGTTCCCGATTTTGCCAACAAAAGACGCCTTGCCCCCGAAGTCGGCCACCGCGGCGATCGTGTTGGCAGCCGACCCGCCGGCACACCGGTTTAACGTCGGCACGTCAAAATTAGCCAGCACGCCTGCCTGCCGCTCGTCATCCACCAGTGTCATGATGCCCTTGTCAAAGGCGAGCTTGGCGAGCAAATCGTCGCTGACTTGAGCTTGGATGTCGACAAGAGCGTTGCCGACGGCATAGACGTCGTGATTCATGGGGAAGATTCAGGAGCAATGGATTCAAAGGCGCATAGGTTATAAGCGTTGCAACCCGGCAAGGTTCGCACGCACCGTGCCCCAGAATGCGGTCTTTGGCTCGTCTGAGCAAGTAGGGCAACGGCGAGGAACGCGTCAGAAACGACTGCGGAGTCCTCCCGATTTCTTACCCCTGGCATTTTCAGTCTGCCTTGGGAACGCCGATTTCGCGGATCCGGATTCCAAACTTATCGCCAATCTTGACGGTTTCGCCGGTCGCGATCGGATGACCACCGACGGACAGTTCGAGCGGCTGATCACAATGCGTATCGAAGGTCAGCATGGACCCCGGTACCAATGAAAGAATGTTGCGGAGCGTCTCTTTGCGCTCGGCCAACGTGACCGTGACGGGCGTCTTGATTTTAAGCAGACGCTCCCGGTACTGCGGCTGCATCGTTGCAGTGGCCGCAGCCTCGTCGTTCGGTAATGAGGATGATTCGGTTTGGGTCATTTTTTCCGTCGATTCCTTCACATCAGGTATCGAACCGGAACTGCCCGCAACTTAAACGATTATGCTCGCTTTGCCGCGTTTGATGAACTCGACAACCGAGAGCCAACAAACCACGCCGTACTCGTCGTTTCTCTCAGCTCCATTTCCACTACCGCCTCTCCGGAAACCAGGCTGCGGCGGGGCACTACAGCCAATCCAACCCCATCGGCAACTCGTTGAGTATTTCCGGACCGTTTTCGGTGACGACGACCATGTCTTCCACGCGAACACCGCCGGTCCGACGCCCATACAGCCCGGGTTCGACCGTGAAGACTTCGTTGGCAAGCAATTCCCCGCCACCATCGTCGAGCAAGATCGGCTCGTGCACTTCCAAACCGATCCCGTGTCCGGTCCCGTGCTGGATCGACGCCTCGTCCGTCAGTTCGCCACGGTGCTGTTTGTAACCGGCCGACTCGAGTTCGCGGATGACCGCTTTATGAACCGCATCGGCAGTCCGACCGGGATACATTTCCGCCTCACCGGCCGCCTTGGAGGCAACTACCGCCGCATGCATCCGCAGAGTTTCTTCGTCGGGTGTGCCGTGAACGACCGTTCGCGTGCAGTCACCGTTGTAACGCGTCGATTCATCACGTGGATAAAGGTCGACGATGATCGGAACGCCAGTCGACAAAGGCCCTGTTCCGGCGTGGTGACAGTCCGCCGAATAGGGTGCAGACGCCACGATCGCGCCGTGTGACATGGTGAATCCGCGATCCATAAACAGCCTCGCCGCGAACGCGCGGATCCGTTCGCTCGTCAACAAATACGCTTCGTCGATCAAGTGACCATCGTCGTCAACGGACGCACTGGCGATTCGTTTGCAAATTTGCAACATCACCTGTTCGGTCACGTGTTGAGCTTGACGCAGCGACGCAATTTCATCGGCGGTCTTGACTCGTCGGTCCAACACACCGAGTTGATCGTCATAATCGATTTGAATCCCGGCGGCGGCCACGTGCCATGCGTAGATCAACGGCAACGTTCGGTCGGCTCGAACCCGGCGCACGCCTTCCTTTAACAGACAAGACGTTACCGCCTGCGCGGTCGCGGTTTCACGGTCGGCGCTCAACTCGCCTTCGTTCGGAGGAAAGTCGGCCGGACAGAAAACACTGCCCAGCTCGATCGCGACACGATCGCTGCCTTCGTCAATACCCGCCGCTCGCGTGCGATCCATCTCCAGATCGCGGACGATTCGAACTTTGTTTCCGGTCGGCAGTTCGATCCACGCCACCGGATCACCGAGAGGTAAACCGATCCGTCGGAACAGGTTGGGATTCCGATCGGCCAGCCCCGCAAACAACGTTGCGTAGCCCTCCGAGGAGGAATCGGAATCGGATGAAGTCGCCGCCGTTTGAATCAATGTTTGGTGAATCATCCCTACAAGTTACCTGACCGAACCGACCCTGCCGAGGCACCGACAACTCAAAGAAGAAATGCATGCTCGATGGCAACGATTTCAACCAAACATCCGATCGTAACGGTTGAGCCCATTGCACTCGTGGAAACAAACGTTCCTGCGCCGACCGTGCAATCGGACACGTGTTCCCATCAGCAATTCCCGTGACGACATTCCGCTCATGACCAGGCTGCCCCAAACCAAACGCCAACGTCGCAACTCGCTGTCTCTCGACGGGTTCTCGCGCCGTGCGTTCATCGCCGCGGCGTTAATCGGCCCCTTCGCGGCAGCCTGCGCGCCCCTGGGCATCCATTCGGTGAATTCGATCGCCACGGCCGGATTCCCCGAAACAGTCCAACGTAGCGGTCGGCTTTGCGGGTGCGGTTGGGGCGACGGTTATCACGCCTGTCATAGCAGCGGTGTACGCCCGCTCGCCGACCTGCCGCCCCGATCCTACGCCGCGCGAACGGGTACCCCCGCCGAACGAATCGCGGGCTGCCCGACCTGCCGACCACGCCCACTGCCCGGTGTGGATCCGATCACCTCACCGCGCGGCCCCGAAACGTTTTACCATCGCTTTGATCAATACGCCGCTCAGGTCAGTCACCGCGAGGCGCACGCGAACCGTGGCCCGGTTACCCCAATCACCGACCCGGAATTCGGCGCCGGGATGAACAACTACGAAGATCCGTCGGAGCGTTCTTACGTCCCTCGCAACCGATTCCTACGGCGTGCCGAATCCGGTGACAGCGTGATGTCGACGACGTCGCCGGGCAGCAATTCATCCGTCAACGCAACCGCCGACGGCAGTCCCGCGGCACCGGCGATGAGCGTCCAGGAACTCGAAGAATTCCGGCAGTATCAAGCCGAACAACGTGAGCGAAAGAAGATCGAAAAGTACCTCATCGGCCCCGAAGACATCGAACCGTCGCAAACCTTCGGCGGCCCGCCGGTCGGTTCGCAAGAACGACGCCAACTCGACGAAGCCAAGATCGAACGGCTCCGGGCGCAGATCGAAGCGAATCAACGTCGACAACAAATGCGGCAACAGCCCTATGTGAACCAGCCCGGTTCCGCGGCGGACGCTGACGATAGCAGCGAACTCGAAAGCGGACTCACCAGCCCGAGCGACCAGACGCAGTCACCGCCGATGGATGAGTTGTTGCCGCCATTCCCACGCGAGGAAGAACTACGGCAAGACGAACAACGACGCCAAGGCATCTTCGCGCCCGTCGAACGGGTCCCTAGCGAGTCGAATCCTGAGATCGAAGACATTCCACCCGGCCTCAGCGAACAGCTCGATCGACTCGATTCGATCCGCCCCGAACCGCTGCGACAAACTCAACTAAACCTGAACGCACCCGTCCAGCAAACCGAGCCAACGTCGCGGCACCGCGCGTTCCAACCGATCTCGCAACCCCAAGCCCGCGTCGCCGAAATCCCCGATTGGCGTTTCGTCAAACAACCGCGATAGAATGAACGTCACTCTTCTCGTTGGATCTCAGAAGCAGCTCTCTGAAGGGCTTCCATGGTTGATCCGTTTCGCCAAGTCCACCGGATACTCGCTTGGCGCGTTGGTGCTCGGGGCCGATCACCGAGCACTCGCGAGGATGACGGAAGCCGAATTGGATGATCACGGACATCGCGGCACGGTCGAATTAGTCGAAGCCAACGTCGACACGGTGGTCGCCAAACTCACCGCCGACCGCTGCCGATTGCTGGTGATGATTGACGACGTTGATGACGATCGCTTCCAAGCCTCGTTGTTCGAACGATGTGGGATGAAAGCGGTTTGGCTGAGCGTGAAGTCCACGCCGCCGGACAGCGACCAACACATCTTTTCGATCGATGACGCGTTTACCGAAACGACCAACCTGATCTCGCGGCGGCTGCTGCAAACGCACAGTTCTCTGCAACTCGACCATGTTTGGTTGGACAACGAAGGCGAGGATTCACAAGCCCCCGTCGAGCCAAATCTCGTCGATCCAAATCTCGTTGACCCAAATCTCATCGAGCCAAATCTCATCGAAAGAGCCAAGTGTTTGGAACGGCAGCGATGCGACAAAGGAGACCTGATCTGGATCCCTTTCGGTTCGTCCCCTTCGCAGGAACGACATTACGCCCTTGCCCGCGCGTTGTTGGCGGAGTCGTCCAACGCGTCCATCGGGTTGGTCAGCAGCAAAGAAGGGTGGGATCGTTCGCTGTTGTCGCGTATCCGGTACTGGGCCAGCCACGTGGCCGAGCCGATGAATCGTGACGCGAGATTGGAACTCGCCAACACGCTCCACGAGGGCTCGCAGCCGAACCTGGAGTTTCTCGGGTTGATCTCCGCCGCTGCGATGCTGGCCGCCTTCGGTCTGCTGCAGAACTCCGCCGCGGTCATTATCGGCGCGATGTTGATCGCGCCGTTGATGACGCCGATCATGGGAGCGGGATTGTCACTCGCTCATGGAAACCGTCCGTTGTTTCGGATGTCGTGGCTGACGATCGGGATCGGGTTCCTCGGAGCGTTCGTTTCGAGCTTTCTATTCGGTTTGCTCGTCCGGCTATTTCAAGAACCAGTCGTTACCCCGGAGATGTGGAGTCGGTGCAATCCGTCGCCGCTGGATTTCTGTGTCGGATTGGTCGGCGGGATGGCCGCGTCGTACGCCCGAACCCGCAGTCACCTCTCCTCGGCGCTCGCCGGAGCGGCCATCGCGGCGGCCCTGGTCCCGCCGATCGCGACGGCAGGATTGCAAACGGCGTTCGGTGAATTTGAATCAACCGATCAAGGATGGCCGGTGTTCGGCCCGTTGATCCTCGTCGGTGTCAACGTGCTGACGATCATGATCGGAACCTCGTTCGTGCTATACGCCCGAGGCCTGAGGATCGACACGTCAGTCCCCAGTGGCACTCACAACGGATCGGGCAAACAGACCAACAACAAGTGGGCCACGCGGACGACCGTTTCGCTGGTAACGCTCGTCCTGTTGGTGCTCGTTTGGATGATGCACCTCGAACGGTTCCTTTTCTAGCGGATTGCGACAACTATCCAATAAGAGTGAACGCCGTAGGGAAAGTTGATAAGACTTTCGGCGATTCAAGAGCCCTCCCCAAAACGATTGGCGAGTTTCGCTACGCGAAAAATTGGCCGTACCCGAACACCAGGCCTCTTCAAAGAACGATGTCGCAGATATTGGCAGACATCGCGTCCCCAGCGAATGAGCGCGCATCAAAAAACCGACGCGTCTGCCAGAGACAACTCCCTGGGTTCGCGTCGGTCTATGTTTTCGCATCAACGTCTCGCATCGGCGTTTCACCGATGCGATATCAGTCGTTTCAGCGACCCGCGGCTGCGTTCTAACAAACGATGGCTACGCCTGGAACGAGCTACCGCAACCGCAGCTCTTCACCGCGTTCGGGTTGTTGAACGTGAAGCCTTGTTTCTCGAGGCTGTCGAACCAGTCGACTTCGGTGCCGTCGAGGTACAGGGCGCTCTTTTTGTCGACGACGACGGCCACGCCATGGTGTTCGTACTTGCTGTCGGACTTCTCGTCGAAGTTATCGTCAAAGTTCAGCGTGTAGTTGAAACCGCTGCAGCCACCGCCGGCAACGCCGATCCGAAGCAACATCGAGTCGTCAAAGTTGTGCTCTTTACGGAATCGCTTGACTTCTTCTGCAGCACGTTCGGTGAGTTTAATGGCCATCGTTGAGATGAACTCCCAGGAAGGAGGGGTCGGAAATGTTTGGTACGGATCGAACCTGATTCGCAGGCCAATCTGAGTCGCTACTTGGGTCTGAGTCGCTACTGGTTTGGATCGTCAGTTGTGTCTGAGTGCGAATCGAAACGGATTCGGGTGTGTGTAGATCCGGATCGAACGCCACACGATGCGTGCTCACAAATAGTGTGGGTCGAAATCCATGCCCGGATCAACAGCAAATCTAGCAATTCGCTTGCCAAACGCATTTGACTGCCATTTTGGCGGGATTCGTAAACGCTCAGCTTCGCATCCGATGCGTTCGGTATTGTACTCCAGGTTCATTGTGAAGGACAGGCAAGTGAGCCGTTCGGCTCGAGTGCCCTCGGGCTAGCGACCGCCGACACAATTCAGCCTACTGATCCAATTTAAATTCGTCGGGCAACGTGTAGCCCTTGTTTGCGGCCGCCTCGCGAGTCGTGATGCGAATTTCCGCCTCCTCCCCTTCGCCAACGACAACCCAGAGCAACGCCTGTTTCGGGTCATTCGGCCCGGTCGCGGTCCGGTCCGGGTTCGCCCCGAGCACGAGATCGGTCAACACTCTCCGCAGCGGCAGGTTGTCTTTTGCGAAATCTCGCACCTGTTGATTTTGAGTGATCCCCATCAACTGCAGATCGCCACCGATGATCTCAACCTTAGGCGGCGAATTGCCTTTGGGCAGGTCCGCAGCGAATTCGTTGATGATGGTATCGACCGCGAATTGCAGGGACTCTTGGCCGAAACTGACCGACATCGGACGATCGAGCATTTCCGCGAGCGTCAGTTTTTCCATACTCTCCGTCGCCGCGGACATTGCCGACGTCGTTGTCGTATTGGCAGCCAACAAAGTCCCCAACGCGACCTGCGGTAACGCCAGTGGCGGCAGATAAGTATTGAAGATCACCTCGCGTTTGATCGACGCCGAACGAGTCTGCTCGCCCACAAACGCCCACATGCTCGGCAGACGAGCGGCCAACAATCGCCACGACGGATCGACCTCTCGCGTCACCAAAAAGTCTTCTGCCGCCGAGGGGGCTTCCTCGAGGCGTGCCCGCACTTTCGACTTCAATTTTTCCGGATCCATGCTCGGCGCGGCCGCCAGATGTACTTCGACAAAACTGCCGTGCGTGCCCGGCGCGAACGCGTCCGGCGAATCTTCGCCAGCGTCCGACGGGGGAACCGACGCGACCCTGACCAGAATTCCTCCACACTCAGGAATCAAGGTCGACTGCACCCATGACAAAAGCGTCGGCGCCGTACCGTCCACCCAAGTCCGCGCGTCGGCGATCAAGAAGTTCGGCTGGGTCAACAAAGTGATCGCGTCATTCGGTTCCGCAGACTCCCACAACTCTTCGAGCAACCTCGGCAGCAGCACCGGGGCTCCTTCGACCTCGGCGACCTCTTTGGTTCGCGTGATCGAACCGATGGCGAACGCGTCTACCAGTTCACTCGCGGGCGACTCTTCGGTTCCCGCGTTTTCGTCACCGTTCGTCTGCGATTCAGGCTCGTCTGGCTTTGACACAAAGTGCGGATAGAACGCGTCGCTGTCGGGATCGTCGCCCGCGTACAACTTGATGCCACCGGGCAGCTGCGCGATCGAAACATCCCATGCTTCGGTGAGCTGATCGATCGGTTGCGGCGTTCGCAGATGCACGGCCATCGCAACCTCCGGGACACCGCCTTTGCCGGGAAACCACGCCATCGACAACATGCGAACGTCGCCCAGTGTCATCGAGGTTCGTTTTTCGAATTGCTCGATCAACGGTCCGAGTTCGGGATCAAAAACATCGCGCAGCCCGGTCGCCAACAAACGATTGATATCGAACGTCAGCACCGCCGCGGGCCCGGGAGGCAACAACGCCGTCGGCGGTAACGTCGCATCCGACTTCGTTTCACCTAGGACCACAGAAGGGGACGCCCACAACATTGTGGGATCCGAAACCAATTCGATTGTCCCGTTATCGCGTTGGGAATCGCGCGGCGGTCGACGAACCGGCGATGTTGGCCGTGTCGGCGGAGTCGGACGGCGTCCGGTCACCGAAGGGATCACCGCCGGAATCGGCGGCCGCGTTCGCTTGACCACTCGCGGTGGTTCGTTGGGGTCTTGGAACGCGATCGCTAGGATCAGCAAGAAGATCGGCACCCACATGCTGCCGAGCACATACCAAGCGGTCCGCCGGCGACCGGAGCGGACACGCGATGCACGAGATCGCGGCGGAAGCGAAACAGGAGACGCCGCAGCACGTGCAGACACAGTAGCCGCTGCGGTTTGCTGCGGCGAAGGAACACCGACCGGAGTTTCGGATGAAGCCTTTTGAGCTGGAACCTCTTGGGAATGCTCCTTGTCGGATCCGGTGGCCTGATCGGCCGACGACTTCGCCGAGTCGGCTGGCTCGCTTCTCTGTTGACGCTCTTCGATAACCGGCGGCGACGGTTCCGCCTTCCGAGCGTCCGGCTTACTCGCGGAGTCCGGTTTCGGCGTGGTGTCCGCCTTCTTCGTTTTACTTTTCTGCGTGCTCTTCGTTTTACTCTTTGGTGTGCTCTTCGATGAGCTCTTCGGTGTACTCTTTGGTGCCGCGGCGGTTTCCTTCGTTGCAACCGGATTGGTTTGAGAATTGCCCGTCACCTTCGGCGTTTGGGCCGGTGTTGCCGCCGGAACGGGCAGGTCCACTTTCGGCGCAGCGGAATGGTTCTTCCTTTCGGCTACCGGTTCTGCAGGCGGTTTCGCTTCGGCCGGCTCCTTCACCACACGCACCGCAGCGTTGAGCGCGGTGGCGAACGCGTCGAGCGAAGGGAACCGCTCGTCTGGATCTTTTACTAAGGCATACGCGAGCACCCGCAGCAACGGGTCCCCCGCGGCGCCCTTGGACACCGCCTCAGTCAACTCGGGCGGTTCGAACCGCAACTGCCGCGAACGAATTTGTTCTTCTTTGGCCGCCGCGAAGGCGTGTTGCCCGAACCGCAACCGATACGCCAAACACCCCAACGCGTACACCGCCTGTCGTTCGAGCGATTGACGATTCGCCACAACGGGCTGCTCGGCCGCGTCATGGACGCCAGTGACACTGATCGGTATCACGCTGTCGACGACTTCCGGCGCGGCGTAGAGCAGTCTCGACTCGGCGGTGGCGATCGTCGGTTGCGAACCGAGCGCCTCCGGCGAGAGAAAGTCAGCCGGGTCGATCCACAGCAGTGGCGTGCCGGAATCGCTCTCGGGAACCCAGATACGATCGGGCGAAGGCATCGGCGGGAACGCCAACTCTCCATCGGCCTGCGCCGCAAACGCCGACAACGACTTGCTCAGCGTGTCGATTAACAACGCGATATCGGCAACCGTCCATTGGGTCGCCGAACCGGGCTCGGCTCCGGACCGCATTTGGTCGCTCAACATTTTCCCGGTTGGCAACTTCGCAAACAGCCCCACCACGTCGAGCGACTCATCCAACGGAATCGTTGTCGGCATCGTCCCGAGCGGCCCGCCCGAAAGCGCGGCCAATTCCATCTCGGGAACGCCCGGTCCGGCGAGCCCCGCAATCGTCCGCAAACAATCACCGTCGGCCGGCGTTAATTGGGAAGGCACGATCTGCAGCAGAACACCCGCATCATCCGGGTAGGAATCATGATCGACAGCGGTCCAACGCGAAAACGGCGCCGGCGCCCGCTCGGCCGCCTGAACAAAAGGTGCGATCCGCAGAACCGGAAAACGCATCGACGCGTCTGCTTCGGCGAGCAGGCACTTGGCGTGCAGCGGCGACAGCTTTCCTTTCTTCACCAACCACCGCGTCAGCGCCACCGGGTCCGACGGCGGCTTCGATTCGTGCTCATCGGCAAATTCAGCAGCCCATTGCTTGGGAACGCTGGCATCCGCCAGCCCGCTTTGAATCAAGCGTTTCCAGAAATCAACGAGCGAAAGCGGCATCAAAAGCGTTTGGGGGAACGTTGAAAGGGGCAACGACGGGAGCCTTCTCGGTACACCATCCCGTCCTATGTTTTTCTAAGAAAGTATCGGAGATCTTATCCGCCGGTCGGCATTCCCGTAGTTTCTACGAAAAAAGGGGGACCAATGCCCGGCGACTTATCGATTCACCGAAGTTTTCGGCTAGGTTCTTAGTTTATTGTGTGAGTTGCGGTTTTGCGGCGCCGGATCGAATCGGGAACAGGAAAAACATTGCTTTCTGTCCCCCGAAGTCGATTTTGGGCCGCTCGGGTCGCCGGACGACCGAGAGTTATTGCATCCTTGCTGAATCATCCCTGTCCAATTTCATTGTTACCCCCGGTGTTACCTTGAACATCGTTTACCTCACCACGGAATCGATCCCCTTCGCGAAAACCGGCGGGCTCGCCGACGTGTGCGGCACACTTCCGAGCGTCGTCGCCTCGGCCGGTCATCAATGCTCGGTCATCATGCCTGCGTTCGACAGCATCCGCCGGGCGGGCATTCCGATCGAGCGAACCGATATCAGCTTTGCCATCGACATGCCCGGCGACCGAATCGTCGGTGGACGCGTTCTCAAGAGCACGCTGCCGGCCGGCAACGTTCCGGTGTACTTCATCGACCAACCGATGTACTACTCGCGGCCGTACCTCTATGGCGACAAACACGGCGACTATCGCGACAACGCCGAGCGATTCATCTTCTACTGTCGCGCCGCGATCGAGGTCATGAAACGACTCGACAAACGTGTCGACCTGATCCAGTGCAACGATTGGCAGTCCGCGATCGTCCCGGCGTTGATCCAAAGCGGTTGCGGCGGTCTGCCGGTCGACACCCCGACCGTCCTCTCGATCCACAACCTCGCCTACCAAGGTTCGTTCTCCGCCGACGCGTTCCCGTTAACCGGACTGCCGTGGGATGAATTCCGCAGCGAGTCGTTTGAGTTCTACGGCGGGATGAACTTTCTCAAGACAGGCATCGTGTCGGCGGACCACGTCTGCACGGTCAGCCCGACGTACGCGCGAGAGATCAAAACCCCCATCCACGGATGCGGTCTCGATCCGATCCTGCGCAGCCTCGGCGACCGGGTCAGCGGAATCATCAACGGCATCGACACCGAGATCTGGAACCCGGCGAAAGACGTCCACGTGGTACGAAACTACGACGTCGAAACTTGGGAGAGCGGCAAACTCGAAAACAAACTTTCGCTGCAGGCCGAAATGGGTCTGCCCAGTGACCCCGACGTTCCTCTGATCGGATTGGTCGGGCGACTTGCCGAGCAAAAAGGTTGGGACCTCATCCTGCCCGTGATGCGAGAGCACTTACGCGAAGGGCGACCGACACAGTGGGCGGTTCTCGGCAGTGGCGATCCGGTCATCGAGAGCGAACTGCAATGGCTCGCGGAGGAACACCCTGATCAACTCGCCGCTCACATCGGCTTTAGCGATCCGCTCGCCCATCGGATCGAAGCCTCGAGCGACCTCTTCCTGATGCCGAGCCGATATGAACCTTGCGGATTAAATCAACTTTACAGCCTGCGTTACGGAACCGTATGCGTCGTCACCGCCACCGGTGGCCTCGCCGACACGATCGTCGACACCAACGAGGAAACTATCAACAAAGGTACAGCAACCGGTTTCCATCTCCGCTCGTACGATGCCGCGTCGTTGGACAGCGCGATCGGCGACGCACTTCGCTTGCGTTTCCATGAAAAAGAAATTTGGAAAAAAATCGTCACTCAAGGGATGACACGCGACTGGTCGTGGCGGAAAAGTGCATTCCAATACATTGACCTCTACGCGCGGACGATTTCCCTTAAACGACGCGCCGGAAAATAGAAATTGGTATAGAAAGAACCCGCGAAGAAATGCCACGATTTTACCCCCTAGCAGGGCGTGAAAATTCCGTAGAATGAAGGGACGCCCCTGCGCGGCCGACTGCCCGACTCGCCGCACCCCACCCGGCTCAGCAACTAACTCCGGAAGCTCCCATGGCTATTACTCGCGTCGAACTCAACGCCGACCGTCTCCGGCACCGACGCGATAACCGCAAACTGCGTGCGAGCAACCGGGACAAGCAATTGACCGACGGGGACACCCTCGCCAATGCGGCCGCAGAGACACAACAGACTCCTCGTCCCAATGTCACCGACCCCGAATCGGACAAGGACCTGCCGGCGTCCGAATCTCACTCGACGCAGTCGATCCGTCGCCAACGCATCGACGCGCAGGACAGCCAACTCTACGACCTGAAGGCGGTTTTCTCAGGCACCCACAATTCGGCGTCCAACCCATCGAAAACATCCGACCGGACCCACCCGATTCACGCTCGCAAAGCCGATGCGTCGCCGCTCACGAACCCAACCCGACCGGCCGATGAGAGCGATCGGGACCAGAGCAATCGAGGCCAGAGCGATCGCGAAGAAGGACACAACGCCACCCAGACCGAATCCGCCTCGACGGATCAACCGATCGGCGTTGAACGTGGGTTGCAGATGCACTTCACACCGGACACCAATGTCCGGCGCGAAGCCCATGCACACGCGGACGCCGACGACCACGCACACGAACCCGCCGCCGCAAAAGATCCCAAGGTCGGCCAGTCTCGCTTGGATCTGATCACCGGAGAGTGGACCTGGTTCGCAACGACACGCTCCCAACGCCCCGACCAATTCGGCAACGTCGTGGTCAAACCGACCGCCGACATTGACTGCCCATTCTGCGCCGGTGAAGAACACCGAACACCCAACCCGGTTTGGGTCGCGAGCGTCGACAACGACGACAACCCGCACAACACCCCGGCGATCCAACAGAACGGCGACGCCAGCAACTGGTCAGTCCGCGTCGTACCCAACCTCTACCCGGCAGTCAGCCGCCTCGAAGACGCCGGAGTTTCGATCCCCCACAACCAAGACGCCAACGATCAGCGAGCCGAAAAAGAGGCGATGCCCGCATCGGCGCGCAGGCATCGCTCCAGCGGGGCGTTCACCTCATGTAGCCACGCGCAAGCGATCTACCAACAACACTCCGCATTAAACAATCGCTCCGACTCGAGCAAACTGTTCCCCTCCGAAGCCGCGATGGGTGGACACGAAGTCATCATCGAGGCACCGCGGCATACCGAATCGCTCGGCGAACTGAACACCTCGGAAATCGCACTCGTGTTCACCGCCTACGCGGATCGAATTCGATACTGGCGGAGCGTACCGGGCGTGCAACACGTCAGTATTTTCAAGAACGTTGGCCGCGACGCCGGCGCGTCGCTGCAACACAGCCACAGCCAACTGATCGCGACCAACCGCGTCCCCGCCGTCGTCCAACAAGTCACCCGGCGACTGCAGGCCCACCACGCCCGAAACGGTTCGTGCCTGCAATGCGATTTGATTCGCAGCGAACTCGAAGAAAAGACTCGAATCGTCAGCCAAACCGATTCCTTCGTCGCCTACTGCCCCTTCGCCAGCCGCTTCCCGATGCAGGTGCGACTGACATCGAAAGAGCACATGCCGTGCTTCAGCCAACTCCACGAACGCCCGCTTGCGGAACTGGCACGGCTCGCCCTGCGAGTCGTCCGTTGGCTCGAAGCCCTGCGGCCTCAAACCGCGTACAACATGCTCGTGCACACGTGCCCGGTCAACTTCCAAGGCGCGATGGAGTCACAACACTGGGCGATCGACATCTTCCCGCGGATTTCTCGGTTGGCCGGTTTCGAACTCGCCACCGGTGCGATGATCAACCCGATCTATCCCGAAACCGCCGCGAAAGCCTACCGGGCACAAGCGCGACTGAGCGACCCACGCTATGTGTTACGCTAGGGCATGCGTGTGTTACCCTAGGGCATGCATTCACTCAACCTCTACGACTACACGCTTCCGCGCGAACTGATCGCGCAAGAACCGCTCCGCAATCGCGTCGACGCACGTCTGATGCTCATCGATCGAGCCAAAGGAACGATCGAACATCACCACGTCCGCGACCTTCCCGAACTGCTCCGGGCGGAGGATTCTCTCGTCCTCAATAACTCCCGCGTCGTGCCCGCTCGGCTGATCGGTTACCGCACCCGCACCAAGGGACGATGGCAGGGTCTGTTCCTCCGCAGCGATCAGGAATCCGGCGTCTGGGAACTGCTCACCAAAACCCGCGGCACGCTGAAGACGGGCGAGACGATCACGCTGCAAGACCGCGACGCCCGCGATGGCGGTCAACTCGAAGTCATCGGCCGCGACGACGAGGGGCACTTGCTGGTCCGCCCGCTCGCCGAATCCGTTCGCCTCGATGATTCGCTCACCGGCCACGAAACCTCGCCGACACACTGGCTCGAACGCTTCGGCCGCGTGCCGATTCCTCCGTACATCCGTGACGGGCGAATGGTCGACGCCGACCTGGTGAACTACCAAACCGTGTTCGCGAGCAAACGGGACGAAGACAAAGCCAGCGTTGCGGCGCCGACCGCCGGGCTACACTTCACCGAGAACCTGCTCGCGAACATTCGCAAAGGCCAAACCGCGATCCACGAAGTCACACTGCACGTCGGGATCGGCACCTTCCGCCCGATCGAGTCAGAAAACATCGACGAACACCACATGCACCACGAGTGGGGACGGATCGACGAGGAAACCTGCCAGAACATCCAGGCCCGCCGAGACGCGGGCGGTCGATGTGTTGCCGTCGGCACGACCAGCGTCCGGGTGCTCGAAAGCAGCGTGGCGGCAAACGGGGGCGAACTGAAAGAATGGACCGGTGCGACCGACCTCTTCATCAAACCGCCTTACCAATTCGGTGCGGTCGACGCGTTGATGACCAATTTTCACCTGCCCAAGAGCTCGCTGCTTGTGCTGGTCAGTGCCTTGGCAGGCCGCGAACTGATGATGGAAGCCTACCGCCAAGCGATCGAATCCGAATACCGGTTCTTTAGCTACGGCGACGCAATGCTGATCACGTAACATTTCAGCCGGCGAGATCCAGGCAAATACCTGGAATGCGGTGAAAAGCTGCGAGCGCAAAAGGGAAGGGCCATGGTGAAGCCCTCCCTGCCTCACCATGGCCCCGTCAATGCTGGAACGATGGCACCGATCGTTCCGCCCTCCCAATCCATGGTACCAGCAGTATCGGACCGTCCTGCCCGGATCCTTCAGTTGAAATCCGACAGACGACAACTTTCTGGAAAGAAACCGGCAAAAAGCCGAGTTTGGCTCACCCCCAAAACATACGTTTTTCGCACCGCCTCCCCGTGATCTCGGGTCCCTGCCCGTTCCCGTGAATCATGCCCCGCCTGCACATGTTTCACGCCCCCGCCCGTGACCTCACGAACCTGCCCGGCAGCACCGGCGTCAAAACCCGACCTGCCACGCCACGCGGAAAACGCTTCATCAACCGCCAAACGAAAAAAACGCCCGATGATCGCCCGGATCAGAACTCAACTGCCAAGGTGATCGGCGTGATGTCTAGAAATCCAGCGAGATTTTCAGGATCTTGAATTTGATCTTACCGGCTGGCACATCCACCTCGGCAATCTCCCCGACCTTCTTGCCGAGCAGGCCTTGGCCGAACGGGCTGGTCACGAGAATCTTCCCGGCGTCGTAATCTTCATCCCCGGCACCGACGAGCGTGAACTCCTCTTCGTCACCGTAGGCGACATCTTCCACCGTGACGGTGCATCCGAAGACGACTTCATCCTTAGGCAACTTCGATGGATCGATAATCGTCGCACGCGCGACCTTGTCTTTCAGCTCGTTGATCTTGGCCATCAACATGCCTTGGTTTTCGCGCTGCGCGTGATATTCGGCGTTCTCTTTCAAGTCACCTTCTTCGCGAGCCTCCGCGATCTTTTCCGTCACCGCCGGCATCTCGACGTTTTCAAGACGATGAATCTCAGCTTTGATCTTGTTGTAGCCCTCACGGGTCATGGGGACGGATTCAACCATGCCTGTCATCCTGAAGAAAATTCGCGTTAGTCAAAAAAAGAAACCTTTTTCACCAGGCGGGCCACAGAATCGACCGAGACCGCGCACACTGAAAAAGGCTGTTCGTAATGAATCATAGAGCTCGCGCATGCGAGTTTGGTTCACACCCCATTGTGGACTAGGCGTCACTCTCGGGCAAGGTCTCGTCACGGTACTCGACCGGAGTATCACCGGGCTCTCCTTCGTAGGGAACACCGATCTCTTCGTTGAACCACCTTCCCAGATCAATCAACTGGCAACGCGAGGTGCAAAACGGGGGTGTCGGGGTTTCATCCGAGAGAAATTTCCGACCGCAAGTGGGGCAGGTCATGGGAATCGGCTTCATTTTCGAAACGTCCATCGGGTACGACTTTACCGGGGCAACGAGGATGCAAAGATGGGGCTACGGACAAATTCAGCCACGTCTGCTATTTAGCGTACAATAGCCGGCAAGCCTGAGAACCCTTTGACGGATCGCCATGTTGCCACACACACCCCATGCAACGCAAATCCACGCCTTTTTGACCTGCACGCTGTTTGTATGGATGTCAGTCCAAACCGCGGCGATGTCGATCGCCGATGACGGTGAATCCCCCAATACTGCACGCCCGGCATATTCCCAAACCGTGGTGGCCAAAGCCGACGCGATCCTCAAGGACGCCGGCCTGCGAAGGAGCGGCAAAGCCCTACAGAGTACCGAGGCGACAGACTTCTCCAGACGCCTCAGCGGAATCACCCGCGACCGCAGAGAACTGCGTCTGAAACAAAAGGCCTTTGCCGAATCCGAATCCAAACTCGACGTGATCGAATCCGAAATCAGCAAACTCAACCGACAGGACGGCGAACTCAACCTGCAACTCGCCCGCGTCGCCGGACTCGACGTCACCAGCAACAACCGCATCGTGGCGTTGATCAACGCCACCCGCACCCAACTCGCCGAGATGCGAAAACGACGCTCGGCACAAAAACAGGTCGTCCAACTCGCCCGAGCAAAGATCAACGAGGCCGAAGAGACCTATGCCGAATCGGTGTTCCAGGCTCGCAAGCAACTCGACCAAATGACTCAAACGATCCAGCAAAACCTGCAGGACTCTCAGGTTCGGATCGCAATCGATGTCATGAACGCCAACTTTGACGTCGCCAAAGAAATCGATGCCGAAACCATCGTAAAGGCCCTCGACGGTCGACTGCGTGACTTTGAAAAAGAAGTCTTTCGCGAGTCGATCCCCCTCGACGTTTCGTCCGGCGGTTCGCTGTTCACGATGGTGAGCATCAACCAACAGGCCATCCGCATGGTCATCGACAGCGGCGCGACTCTGGTCACGCTGCCCGCCAATGCCGCCGCCCAATTACAGGTGAACGTGCCCGACGACGCCCCGGTGATCTCATTGGTACTCGCCGACGGCGGCAAAATCGATGGCCGCCGCGTGACACTCGACTCCGTCCGCGTCGGCCAATTCGAAGCCAAGCACGTCGACGCCGTGGTGCTCGAACCGGTCGCCGCGAATGCCGAACCGCTGCTCGGGTTGAGTTTTCTCGACAGATACAAATTCGAACTCGACTCCGCCTCACGAACGCTCGGCCTGCTGCGAATCGACAACACCGACGCCGAGAAACCATAATGCCGGAACTCCCCGAAGTCGAAACGATGTGCCGTGGCATCCGTCCGATCATCGGCAAACGCGTCGCCCTGATTGAGCAACCGCCGTGCGCGTGCCGGCCCTGCACGATCGAACCGAGTGCCAAATCCATGCACCGGAGAATATCAGGCAGGACCGTCGCGGCGATCCAACGGCGTGGCAAACGCGTGATGATCCTGTTTGACAACAACGCCCGCATCGTCATCGAACCACGGATGAGCGGACTGGTACTGCTGTCCGATCCGCCGGGCGTCGACCACCTGCGCCTTCGAATTGAATTCGAGAAAGGGGACACCGACACGTCCGCGGACGGTCCGCTGCAATTGCTGGTGTGGGATCGGCGCGGGCTCGGAACGATCCGACTGCTCGAACATGACGAATACGAAACCCGCATCAACGCGCGACTCGGTGAGGACGCCCTCGACATCAGCGAAGAAACCCTATCGCAGCGGTTGAGGTCGAGCAGTCGGCCGATCAAGGTCGCTTTGCTCGACCAGAACGCGGTCGCGGGTATCGGGAATCTCTACGCCGCGGAAATTTTGTTCGTCGCCGGAATCGATCCTCGGTTGCCCTGCAAAAAACTCACCGGCCCACAGTGGTCTCGTTTGCACGCGGCGATTCGTGTCGTGCTTGATGAGGCGATCGCCAACGAAGGCAGCACGCTGAGCGACGGCACCTACCGAAACGCGCTAAACCAATCGGGCAGCTACCAAAACCTGCATCGGGTTTACGACCGCGAAGACGAAACCTGCCGCCGATGCGAAACCGGGACAGTCCGGCGGATCGTCCAGGCTCAGCGATCGACGTTTTTCTGCCCGGTGTGCCAGCGTCGTTCGGGCGTCCACGCGAGCCTGTCGCTTGAGAGCCAAACACGCGGCAACAAAGCACCGGCGCGCGTGTGAATTTCGCCGCCGACTGCCGTGCAATCCACCGCCTTCCGGTGCGGCAAAAAAGGCTCGCCGGTTGGCGAACCGAGACGCCCCGACTACGATCTGCGTTCCCAGGAAACACCCCGTTCCTCTCGTCGAAAGCCCCTCCGCCGTGCCCGAATCACTCGCACCGCTCGATCGCCTGATGTCCACCCTCGCACAAAGAGCAGCCGAACGCCCCGAGGGATCCTACACGACCAAATTGCTCAACGGCGGCGCCGAAGCAATCGGGGCCAAGATCCGCGAGGAAGCCGAAGAACTGATCGAAGCGGCAGGCGAGGAAGGCGATGCGGGCCGCGAACACGCTGTCTACGAAGCGGGCGATCTGATTTATCACACACTCGTTATGTTGGCATGGCGGGGCATCAGCCTCGATGAAGTCGCCGCCGAACTCGCCCGCCGCGAAGGCACCTCGGGGCTGGTCGAAAAAGCCTCCCGCAAAAACAACTAGCACCGCATAAATAAGGACACGGCCTTGATTTCCGATTCACACCTGCGACTGGGCATCCCCAGCAAAGGACGGCTCAGCGACTTGGCGACGGATCTGTTGACTCAGGCCGGGTTGAAATTTCGCCGACAAAACCGCGGACTCTTCGCGCGCGTCAGCGGCATGAACATCGACCTGGTCTACCTCCGCACCGACGACATCCCAACACTCTGCGCCGAAGGCGCGATCGACATGGGGATCACCGGCAGCGACCTCGTCGAAGAAGCCGGAGCCGACGTCCAAGGTCGCATGAAGTTCGGCGTCGGACGGTGTCGACTCGCGTTCTGCATCCCCGACGATTCGCCGATCACCTCCGCCGCCGAACTCGACGGCAAACGAATCGCGACGAGCTTCCCAAACGTCACCCGCGAATACCTCGCCAAGTGCGGCGCGACCGCTCACCTGGTTTCCCTCGCAGGCAGCGTCGAGGCGATGATCCAACTCGGTGTCGCCGACGCGATCGTCGACTTGGTCGAAACCGGCAGCACGCTCGCGGCAAACCGCCTGCGCATCCTCGAAGAGATCGGCCACTACGAAACCGTGCTGATCCAAAACAACAAACCACGCCTAAACGAGATCGCCGACCGGTTGGTGCAACGACTCGAAGGGGTGGTGATCGCTCGCGATTATTCGCTCGTCGAGTACAACATCCCGCGATCAAAGATTGCCGAGGCCGAAAAGATCACCCCGGGATTCAATTCGCCAACGATCAATTCGCTCGAAGACGCGGACTGGTGCAGCGTCCAAGTAATGGTCCGCCGCGCCGATGTCGTCGACGCAATGGACCAACTCAAAGCCATCGGCGCCTCGGCCGTCTTCGAAATGACGCTCAACAACTGCCGCCTCTAGGCCGACCCGTCGCGCGGCCATTCGCACCGCGACGCAATATAACGTGCCACCCCACCTGCCTCTCGCCCACCCTGCCGTCAGAATTTATCGGCGTATTTGGACGGCACTGGCGAGTGCGAAAGCTTGGGCTGGCTGCTAGTGTTGCCCCCTGAAACTTTGGCCGGCCATAGCCCTCCCTGTGGAAGCACCAATCCTGAACGGTGCCACCCAATCCTGAACGGTGCCACCCACCACTCCCGAATCACCATTCCCGAATGGTGCCACCCACCATATGGCTGCGAATGGTGCCACCCACCATATGGTTGACATAGCCCTCCCCGTGGAAGCACCAATCCTGAACAGTGCCACCCACCATTTCACCAATCCTGAACGGTGCCACCCACCATATGGTTGACAGTGGTGGGTTTTTGGCTAGGTTGGTCTTTGTAATCAGGACACCCTTTTGGGATTTGACTTATGCCCAGGCCGAAGCGAGAAGAGCAGTTTGCAAATAGTGAAATCTGCATTGTGCATGCGGTGCAGAGGTGTGTGCGCCGCGCGTTTTTGGCTGGCGTCGATCGTGAGACAGGCAAGG
>JBICHZ010000287.1:0-9348 GCA_043101355.1 Rhodopirellula sp. JB044 | reverse complement strand
GAGCAGATGATTCGATTCGCCGAAGTCTTCCCTGACGTGGAAATACGCAGACACTGTCTGCGCAATTGAGTTGGAGCCATTTCACGGAGATCATTCGGTTGGATGATCGTCTGTAACGCTAGTTCTACTCCGAGATCATTGCTTTCGCGTGATAGGCATGTTCGGTGTTGGCTACACATCCCGGGTAATCGCTACAGAGTGAACTTAGAGGGATCGGTCGATGGCGGCTTTGTAGAAAAACGCATATGCGAATTGTGATTTGTAGCGATTGCGACGTACTGTCATCGATAGTGACAACTGCATGCCAGTGCTCAAACGTTTCCTGCCTTCGCTGGTTCTTCCACGAAAGGGCAAACCGGTCGTAAGGCCGAGACGCAAAGCGATGGGTCCCTGTTAAGGGATTGCCAGGCTATCGAATGGGGATCGTGATGGCGACTGCGTGTAGGAAGTAATTTACGTTTGAGTTCGAGGTATGCGATGTACTGTCAGATGACTGGCGGGCGATTTTGCAATCTCGGGGGGCTCTTGCTAATCGCTCTGTTGAGCAATACGGTCGCCTTCGGTGGCGAACCTTGGGTAAGGATTGAAGAGGATTGGGAGCTGAAGCTGAATCAGCCCGATCCGGAAGCCAATTCTCCCCAACTAAATATTTACATGACGCCGGATTCAACGCGTCTGGAGAGCTATTTCCAGTTGCAGTTGAACCATGCCGCGGAGGCGGGCTACTCCGCAGGCGGGCTACGCGTGTGTGCTGTCGAGAATGACACGCCGGTGAGCGACTCGCGGTCCTTATCTGGGTCGCTGCTTTCTTACGATGGCGATGTGGTTCGCTGGACCACGGTGTTGATGATCCGTGACGGTGAGCTGTACTTCGCGATCAAAAACGGCAGTTCTCGTTCATGGGGAGAGTTCGGCGGTCCAGAATATCTATTGCGTTTGTCGGCTGGAGAGATGCGAGATCTTAGTCGCTACACGCCTCGACAATCGGTTTCAGATGTGGATATCGGGTTTGGACGAAATCGCGTTCAATCGTTGACGCTGAAGACGATCAGAGCTTACCGCGAAGACGGCACGTCGGTGACCGTCGACGCGCTGCTCGATGCTTCGTGAAATGTGCTTCGTGAAATGTTTCGATTTGGAACGTTTTAAGATGGTTTTTAGTTATCAACGCCTTCCTATGAGTTCGACCCATGATCTCTTTCATCGTTTACAAAAAACTTGCTCGCACTAAGGTTTCATTGCCGCGTGAATTGTCATTTCGTCGCGGGAATTTAGTTCCCGCGAATGTGATTACCGATCGCCAATGCAGTCGTTCTCGTTGGGCGCATCAGGCGAGGCGAGGTTCGGCGTCCGCTCTCGGGATCGTCCTGATCGGCGTCATGGCGGTGTTCCTCGGCATGACCGTTGATCTCGGCTATATCCACGTCTCTCAATCGGAATTGAGAAGGACGAGTGACGCAGCGGCGCTAGCCGCATGTTGGGAGTTGTTCGACGCGAAAGTCGATGGGCTCTCAGGCGACGAGGTGATTCAAAGAGTCGCAGCGAGTGCCGATCAATTCGGGTCGCAGAATAAGGTTGCGCGTTCCTATCCCAATGTGTCCTCGCAAGGCGATGACATCACCCTCGGGTATTTCGATATCGCGACCAAGCAGTTTGATGCCGATTCGACGCTGGAGCACAACGCTGTCCGTGTCAACGTGCATCGTCAGGGGCATACCAATGGCGAGGTGCCGTTGTTCTTCGGAACCGTTCTGGGCCGACAAACTCAACCGATGACGTCGACGTCGATTGCAGCACTTCTGAACACAATCAGCGGTTTTCATGTGCCATCGACCGACTCTCAAACTCTCGACATCTTGCCGTTTGCATTGGACGAAGATACATGGCAATCGGTGGTTAACGGGGAGACCGAAGACCAGTTGAGTTGGTCGGGCGGTCGTGTGGTTTCGACGGGGAACGGAAAGTGTGAGTGTAATTTGTACCCTCAGGGTACGGGTTCGCCAGGTAATCGCGGCACGGTTGATATCGGTTCTGCCAACAACAGCACCAAGGACATCTCTCGCCAAATTTTGCACGGCATTTCGCGTGACGATCTGTTGGCGATGGGGACCCCGTTTGAATTTGATTCCCAGGGTGAGATGTTGCTCAACGGGGATACGGGGATTAGCGCAGGGGTCAAAGATGAGTTGGCGTCGATCATCGGTGAGAAACGGATGATCCCCGTGTTTCGACAGGTACAGGGCAACGGAAATAATGCGATGTATACGATCGTGAAATTCGTCGGCGTGAGAATTCTCGAGGTGAAATTGACGGGCCGGATGAGTGGAAAACGCCTGATTGTCGAGCCGGCTACGGTTGTTGCTCGGAACGCGATTGTCAGTTCGGACGGCAGTTCGTATAGCGATTTTGTTTACACCCCCGTAATGCTGGTCGACTGAGTGTGGTTTCGATTGGCTTTCCCGTTCTCTATCAACTTGGCGAAAGAACAGCATGTGTAATTTTACGAACTGGGGACGTTCTTTCCGGAGGGCGGGCCGTCGAAAGCCGAACGATCGTCGTGGTGCTGCTGCGGTGGAGTTTGCCGTCGTGGCGCCAATCATGATACTTTTCATGTTCGGGACCGTCGAAATCGGACGGTTGATGATGATCAAAAACGCGGCGACGCATGCCAGTCGTGAAGGGGCACGCATCGCAGTCACACCAGCCGCAACGGCCGGGGAGGTGGAGCAACGTGTGATGGACGAAATGCAGGCGTATACGGACATCGGTGTAGATGTCACGATCACACCGAATCAACTGACCATGGCGGAACCGGGAGACATGGTGGTCGTTCGAGTTGACGTCGATGCCGCTTCGATTCGTTGGATGACGAGTATTGTTGATCTGCCGATCACAACGATCACCAGCGAGACGACCATGCGTCGCGAGTCAACGAACTAGGCCGTCTTGAGCACGGCGTGTTGAAACTCGCGAACGGTTTGTCGATTCAATGCCGTGGAAGTTATGTAAAGTCGCCGGTCACTACGTGATCGGTTTGTAAGAGAAGTTCCGACCACGGAGTGATCGACGACGTTCATTAAATCGACGATCCGCGAAAAGTTTGGGTGATCTGAATTCAGTTGAATTTGGCCACGTTAATCGAGAACGTCCGTATCAAATTGTGTCGTGGTGCAGCGCTGCTTTCGTTAGAGAAGCACGAGTTTTTCCAAAGAAGACCATGTCAGCGTCTGCACGACGAACGTCCATAGTTGATCTGCTATTTACCGGGTGTGACTCAAGCGATTTCGAGTCGCGGCTGTTATGTCAAAACCCGGTCTGCCGATGACGATTCGAGCGACCGTTCAGTCAAAGACGACCACGTTCTGTCGAATCTTATGGTCGACCTTGATGTTATCTCTTCCGCCATTTGAAAAGACATGAATCACGTTGACCGAAGACGCATCGAACGACTGTTTGATATTGCGTTCGCCGGCGAAAGAGGCGCTAACCTCGATCTGGGATCCTCTGCGTTTCACATGGATTCGGTCTCGATCGTCGGTTCCAACGATGAGGAGAGTACCGTCGTCTTGAAGTGAGATTCCCGCCACAACGGCTTGGAGCGTGACCGTCGTCGAGTCGGTCCCATCATCGATGGTTACTGTGATGTCATAATAACCTGCCAATTCATATCGATGATCAGTGGCGAACGTGTCGTTGACTTGATCGAGTTGCTGTCCGGCTAGCTGGGTAGAAGTCCCGTCGCCCCATTCAATGAGAATCGAATGGGAATCATCGATGTCTGCGTCGGCGAATGATCCTGACAATGTGAACGTCCGACCTGCCCTTGCCGAGTTATCGATTGTTGGGCCGACAAGAGTCTCAACGGTTGGAGCTTGGTTAGGAGGCGGAACCTCATCGTCAATGATGCTAAGTTGCTGCGCGGCCGCGACGGAATCTTGGGCCAGCAACTGGATGAGTCCTGTCCTGTCACCGTCGAGTAGATCGTTGTCGATCGCTTCAATATCAAAGGTTGCAGACGATTCTAAGGCATCGATACGAACGCTCGTTGGCATCGAAAGATCACCGGCCAATTCTGCGGTTGTGTTAGTTGCGACTTCGTAGTCGGTTCGCAAGAGCACGTTAAGCTGCACCGACGCCGTGGCGATGCCCCCGGCTTCGCTGATGGAGTTTGCGGAGATCTGCAATATCGGTTGCGGTTCCGGTTCGTTGTCGATCACGTCGATCGCGGTGCTCAGCGGCTCATAGCCGTCCACGTTAATCGAGAAGTCCCAAGAGGTGTCGGTTTCATGGATTTGGTTTTCGACAGCTCGAATTTCAAGAATGAGGGAAGTTTGACCGGCCGCAAATGAAAGTCCTGTGTCTGACTCGAGAACGCTGGATTCCTCTACCTGGATGCTCAGGGTTGCTGAGGTTTCTAGGTTGACGTTTCGTTCAAGAAGGTAGCGTGCCACGCCGCCTGTTTCATCAATGGCGACATTGTCATCGATCCGCGTTAAGGTCAATTGCGGAGCGATCGCTTCAAACAAGTGAGCCGCGCCCTGATCGCCACCCATGGTTGAATCACCGGGCGATGCCACTAACACACGACTGCCTGATACGGCGACTGCACTGCCGAAATCGGAACCAACCAAGCCGGTCGGGTTGTCGAAATCGGCCTCGGCTACATATTCGCCATCAACGATTTGGTACAGATAAGCACGTCCACCTGAGACTCCGGTGTGCCGATCGAAGATCGCACCGACAGCGAGTTGACCATCGTTTAGATCAACGCTTTGACCGAAATAGGACGACTCGACGTGTGCAATCGCCTGGCGAAGTGACACCTGATTATCAACAACTTCATAGACGTACACGCTGCCGGTGTGGTCATTGGTTGCGTTCGGATCCAGATCCCGACCAGATTCGCCGATTGCAATTGTGTTGCCCTCGACGGCGAGTCCGCCGCTGTAGCCGTTCGCAACGGAAGGCGAAGGTGACGTTAACGTCTCAATAAATACGGCTTCCCCGTTTACGACACGATAGATGTGGGCCTTCCCCGCGAAATCGGCAACGTCCGTGTCGCTGCGGAATGCCCCAATGGTGATCAGATCGCCGTCCATTGCTGCGGTCCAACCGAATAGATTGGATCCGGTGTCAGGATCGCTGAGGGTGTCAATCAATACCGGAGCAGGGCCACCGATGTCAAACAAGGAGGCACTTCCGGTTCGGAAATCTCCGACAAGGACTCGGTCACCGCTAACGGCAACCGAACGACCAAACCCACTGCTGATACCATCGGGGCTGTCCAGGCTCGCGAGTAACGTTGCGCCGGTGGTGGACAATTCAAAGACAAACGCCGTCGAGTGTTCTCGGCTGAGTTGACCAACTACCAATCGATCGCCATCGAGGTCCATTGACGTGCCAAAGAATCCACCTCGGCTTGGGTTGGGGCTTTCCAAACGCTCGATCAACACGGGGGATGGCCCCGATGCATCATAGATTTCAATTGCACCCGCGGACTGTAGGCTTTCCGTTTCACCAGGGACGCCGATCACCATCCACCGTTCGTTCAATTCGATCGAGGTGCCAAACGCATCGTCGGTGGCGGGCGTTGCATTGGTGACGGGTGAACCGGGCTGAACAATTCCTTCGACAACGTCGAAAGTGAAGGCTCGCCCCGTCGCCAAATCTCTCGACGAAGCCCCAGCCGTGGGTGCCCCAATTAGGATCGAGTCACCGCTTATTGCCACAGCGTTACCGAAG
This sequence comes from Rhodopirellula sp. JB044, assembly GCA_043101355.1. Classification (GTDB taxonomy): domain Bacteria; phylum Planctomycetota; class Planctomycetia; order Pirellulales; family Pirellulaceae; genus Rhodopirellula. Next base: position 3,606 of record JBICHZ010000287.1, on the reverse strand, counting down.
CTATCACGTCGAACTGGGTCTGGATTGTCAATCTTAACTGTTGATTCAATAAGGCTGGTTGAGTTGGGTTCAGCCAGCGTGAACAGGTACGCGGCACCGGCGTCTTGCTCCGACGTGTCATCGCCATCAGCCCCGATCAGCACACGGTTTCCAGAAACCGAAACATCCGAAAGAAAGACGTTGTTGGCAGCATTTCCGGCCGGATTCGTGAGCGTGCCAAGCAGCCCGTCTCCTGGGCTGGATGCGGTGATGTCGGACAACGCATAGACATTGAGGACCGCAGATGCCGGCGCGGTTGGCGAGATAGAAATTCCATTGACGAACAATCGCCCCTCGCTCAGGCGAACGAGTCCACCGGACTTTTGACCAATTCCGTCATCGGGGTCGGCGTCAGGGTGACGCACCGATGCGACGAATGAAGGCGCCGAGCCATCCGCTCGAAAACCAGCAGTCGAATAAACATAAGCCGCTCCAGTGTCTTGTTGATCAAAGGACTGATCGGGATCGAGCCCATCCAGCGGCAAGCCCACCGCTAAAACATCGTTATCCAGCGCGATCGAAGCACCAAAAAAGAGCGATCCGTTACCCGTCAGCGTTGCGTCAACCGAGATGTCCCCATCGTTTAGATCGTATAAGTACACCGCTCCCGTGTCGGTGCCTTGGGTGTCATCGCGTTGTGCTGCGACTGCGAGCACACCATCCTGCATCGCGAGGGATTGGCCAAACCAGTCACCCGCCGACGGCGTTGGATTGACGATCGTGGTAGCCGAAGGTGTCGGTCCACTAGCAAGGTCATAGAGATAGACGACTCCAGATTCCGACGCCCCGCTTGAGTTACGGTAGGCGCCCACAGCAACGGTCGATCCATCAATCGCCAACGATTGTCCGAAGTAGCCTCCCGCGTTGGCCGGGTTCTTCAGCGTCGCGACGAGGTCGCCGTCCGCATCGTTGTTGTAAACATAAACTTCGCCCACCGAGTTGATTCCAGCCACATTCGTTCGTGGTGCCGAGACAACTCGGTATTGTTCGCTAATAGCCACGACCTCGCCAAAAGCAGCGTCCGTTTGTGGGCCGACGGAATCAGGGTAATACGATTGAGACAAGCCAAAGTCACCTGCCAGCAGTTGCCTCGGTTCCAACGTTTCATGTCGCAACCGAGTTCCGCTACCATTCGCACGCCATTATCGTTCCGCGACTGGGTGACGTGTTCGTTTTCTATTCGCGAGAGGATCCCGAGATGGTCGCATGGCTTTCTCTTTTTGTGGTGGTGATGGCGCCTGTAGTGGCTGGTTAGCGGTGCATGGTAGGCGGTTGCGAATCGGAGATCAATCTCCAGAAAGGGGCCAATCCACCTAGTGAAGGGGCCTGGCCGCAATTCCTTGTGTCGAAAGCGGTTCACGCCGCTTCGCCAAATACAGCGGCGGCGTGAGTTGCAGGCCGCCGGCAGCTATCGGTTTGTCGGTTTAATGAGTGTCGCCGATCACTCCATGATCGGAGCTTGGCTTATGAACCGATCACGGAGTGCTCGGCGACTATAGTGAGCTTCAACGGCGTTAAATCGACAAAACACTATTGAAGTCCGCTATGCGTCCGCCATCCGCTTCGCCTCTTGCCGCACGGTCCAGGCACTCACGCTGACTTGGCGGGCGATGGCTCGCATGCTGAGATTGTTGTCGGTGAGCAGGTCGCGGATTTGGTTGATCTTCTCCTCGGGGATCTTGCGGTGATTGGTGCCAGTGTCGAGCTTCTCGCCTTTGCTGACCGCCTCTCGGTTCTCCGCCGCGTGGTATTGCTTGTAGGCTCGTGAGGCGGTGCTTCCGGTTGTGCCGAGTCGCTTGGCGATCGCCTCGAACGTGAGGCCTTCGTTTCGCAACCGCACGACCTCGGGAGCGATCTTGGCCGTTTTGTTGTTGGGGTTCTGGCGGCGGATGCTGAAATCAGCCGGTGGGATGAATTTTTTCTCGTTCTTTGCCCCCCACACAAATGCCTTGTTGACGGTCGAGTCATCGCTACCCAAAGCCACGGCGCTGCTGTGGTACGGCGACCCCGACACGAGCATTAAGAACGCCTCTGCCGCGATTCGTTGGTAATTTGGGAAGTCGACGATCGTGACCGCTAACTCTTCGCCCATTGTCCAACTACACACTTGAAGGAACTCCAGTGAGTGTGTGGTTGGACAATCTTTTTGCTTGCCTCTCTGCTTCCCGATTTTCACCAATGCCGGGACCGGATCGAGATTGACCTTGGCCTTCCAGGCGTAGGTGCGTCCGTGCTTCTCGCCGAGCGATACACTCACGCGACCAACCAACTTCGAAAGGATGCTGTGCGCCGTGACGACATCGTCGTGCAAGAGGTCACGCAGGTTAGAGAGGAGCGTTTGGATCGTTTCGACGTCGAGTGGTTCGGGGCGGAAGTTGGCTTTCGCTGTGCGTGCGAGTTCCGCCTTCAGCTCAGTCAACGTGTTTTCATCAGTCTGAATGCTATCGATCAGGCTGTCGGCTGCTACACCCTCATCGAGGCCTGAGAGACGCTGTCCGTTTCGTCGTAGCTTCGCCTCCAGGGAAGTGATCTGGCGTTCAATTTTCTTCGTGTCGACAGGTGGTTTGGAGGATTCTTCCTCCAGAAACACGTTGGCTTGGCTGCAGAGTCGCTCGGCATACCCGTCGGCAAAGAGTTGCTGCTTGATCGGCGTCAGCAGGCACTCTTCGATAATGCGGAGGGATTTCGATGACTTGAGGTCGCAGCCGCGTAGACCGTCTTTCCCACGGGGGCAGTTCATTTGGACATAGGTCTCGGCCGATCGGAAACGCCGCAACGGGGCAGCACACTTATCGCACCACAGGTCGAAGAGCATCGTTGGGTATGCTTCTTGACGGGACTTATTGCTTCTCCCTTTGGGCGGATTGGTGTTGCGAGAGACCTCTTCCCTCCTCGCGACCGCCGCGTCCCAGAGTTCTTGCGGGATGATACGTCGCTCTGGGATCTCGTTCACGAATTGGTCTTCTTCTGGAACGGTGACCGTACGCTTGTTACCTGAGATCGGATCATGGACTGTCGTTGTCTTTTTCCATCTCCACTTCCCGATGTATTTTTCGTTCCCTAGCATTTGCGTCACGCTGGATGGTCCCCAGGTGCAACGCCCGAGTGCGGACTCGCCGTCGAGTATCTTCGCAATCTTCGCGGGGCTGAGTTTTTGGTTGGCGTACATGTCGAAGATTCGACGGACGACCTCAGCGGCTTCCTCATCGATGACAACTGTTCGCTCCACTTTGCTGTTGGAGTTGATGATGGTGTTGCCTTCTGCGTCCTTCCGCTCGACGAGTTTGTATCCCGTCGGCGGCGCTGCGAGGTGCTTGCCGTTCTTGAAGGCATCCGTCATGCCTCGATCAACCTTCGCCTTGAGTTGGTCGATGTACATTTCGCTCTGCAAAGAGGAAACTGCCTGTGCGATTTTTGCGAAATCGCTGTTGGAATCGTAGCCGTCGGCTGTGACCAATTGTCGGTCTCTCGCTTTCACAAGTTTGGCGAAGTGGAGCGACTCTTCTTGGTCCCGGTGCAGCCGGTCAAGCTGATCGGCGACAATGATCCGAGGTGAGCTTTCCTCTG
>JBICHZ010000286.1:0-28801 GCA_043101355.1 Rhodopirellula sp. JB044 | reverse complement strand
CGACGTCGTCTCCGGCAAGCAGTTGAATGTCTCCGCCGGTGGCATTTACCGACACGTTCGCACCGATCGTGATGTCTTCGCCGCTCGCAGTCGTATCCGCAACCAATAGGATGATTGTTCCGGCGGTCGCAATTAAATTATCGGATACCGTCAGGCTTCCCGCTGTGTTGATCGTCATCGGGCCAGCGGCGCTTACGGACAAACCGTTTCCGATCAAATCAACCAACTCAAGAGCAACCGCGTTGTCGGTGCTGATGCCGCCTGCCGCGATTTCGCCAGCCATGCGACTCACCCCGGTTTCGATGGGATCGGATGGCGTACCGAACGCGGTATGGGCGATCACTTCGAGTGACCCCGATCCGCGTCCGTCAATGTTCAGTGCGGATCCGCCGTCTGAATCGATAATGGATGCCTCGCTGTTCAAAGAAGTCGTCGCCGACGACCGGACCAGACTCAGCGATAGGTTCTCTGCCGCGTTTAAGGTGACGTCGCCGGCCCATCCGTCGATAAAGGTCGAGGGCGACATGGCGATCGCGCCGACACCGCTGCCATTGTCGTCTGCGGTGAGTGAGACCGGAGCGGTGCTGCCCGCACCGGTGTCGATCGATCCGCCCGCGTTCATCGTGATGTCGTTGTCGGCTGCGACGAGGACACTGCCGCCCGAACTCAGCACAGGGGCGTCGAGGACGATGTTGCCTCCGGAGGGCAACGCGATCCCGGTTTCCAATTTGATGTCGCCGCCGGAGGAGGCGACCGTTTCGGAAACGATCAGGTCACCACCGACACTGTAAAGCTCGATCGGCCCGCCGGTAGTGCTCACTCCGTTGAGCCCGGTGACGCCGCCGATTGTCAAGTCATTGGCACCCCAAACATAGAAGCCGCCCGGTCCCGCAGTTCCTCCCAATTTAGCAACCGAGAGATCCAGCCATCCCCCAATTCCCGGTGCTCCGACCGCATCGATCGCTCTCAACGCGGCCTCAGCGGCGGTCAGGTCGATCGTGTTCACGTTGTCGGTCGTGATGGAACCGGAGGTCGCTGTAATCAACGCCGATCCGGTCGTGACAAGATTGCCATCGACAAAGCGAATGTTGCCCGCCGTCAACGCTGCATCGCCACTACCCAGCGACGTCGTACTGGATTCCAGGCGGATCGCATCATCCGTTCCGGCGTCGATGATCAGGTCCGCATCAAACCCCGAGCCAACCCCTTGGATCACCACGGTATCTGAACCACCTCCGCCACCTGACTCGGTATGGATGGTCAGGGTTTCGGTCGGGTTGTTAAATGTGGTGATCTCACCCGCGGTGGAGTCAACGGTGGTTTGCCCCGCACCTCCGTCGGTGACCGTGATCATTTCATCAGCGGCGCCAAAGTTCAGTGTGACGTCGGTGGCGTTGACCGTCGACGTGATCGGTTCCAAACCCGTATAGGTGATTTGAAAATCGTCGAGTTGGACTGAACCATCGTTTTCGTTGGCGAAGCGATACGTTGCCTCGGCGAACGTCCCGCCCGAAATGGAAAGTGTGTCTCCCGGCGATCCGTTTTGAGAACCACCTTCAAATAGAATGTTGGCGGTTGGTGTGCCTGAATCCAAGTCGACGGTCAGTCGGTCGTTGCCTCCAAGCGCGCTGACAATGATTGAACCGCTGAACATCGAGGCGGGGATCGTCACCGTTTGAGTGACGGTACCGATGGGTTCGGCGGTTTCGTCGTTTTCAAAGACAACGCTTCCAAAGACACCTGTGCCAGCCAATGTGAACTGGTAATCCGTTCCGTCGAAACGAACTGTCAGATCATCGTCGGTATTGTTTCCCGATTCGGCGACGACCAAGTTGCCGTCATTATCAACCGAGATCGCAATGTCGATTGGTGGCACGAATCCGTTGGTGTCCCCATTTTCCTCCACCAAATTTGCCAGGTCGGATGCGAGCAAACGTCTCGCCTCGAGTGATTCGACGTTACGAACGAGAAGCCGGCGTGACCGACTTCGCCGCCTTCGAGAACGCTGACGTTCTTTCGCAGTTGAGTTGTGTTTCTTGGGAAGAGGGAGCCAAGCAGTTTTCAACCAGTCGCTCATAGTCGGCGTCGCTATCGTGCGTCGAAAGTAGTTGTATTGAGGAGAGTCTGCGCGGATAACGCGGAGCCGCAGTTGCTCAAAAACAGAAGACTCGGGCAAGATGCAATATCACGCAGGTCTTCCTAGCTTAACACAAAGGCGGCCAGGAGGGTGGTGCCGATTATGTTAATTCGGGGGAGGTGTGGGTTCCCGGATTCTCACGTAGAGACGACGCACTTCACCGGTTTTTACGCGGTTTGGCGTTCTCCGAGACGATGGTGCGAGAGCAGTGGAAGAGGGCTACTGCTCGCCTTGGCCGGTCTTTCGTAGATGCAGATAGGCTTCGTAGAATCGGTTGCCCAGCTCGATCGCGGACTCTCGGTTGAAGTGAGTGTTGTCCGACTTGGGAAGCAATCCGTCGGACTTCACGAACGCCGCGTTAGGCAGTTCATTCGCCACCGCTCGATGAGCTTGGTCCACACGTGTTCGGGATTCGTTCCACGGGCGTTCTGGGAACTGGCCGAGTTGTCCGATCAGGATGACCGGATCGGTTTGGCATTGTTCGCGGAGGCGGTTCAACACACCCAGTAGTTTTTCTTTGTAATGGCGTGATCGTTTCGGCGATGAATCGCCCTCGCCGTGATGCCACAAAATGCCTTGGATCGTTCCGTGTTCCGAGGCAGCCCGGATGCGTTCGACGGCATCGTCGTAGGGGTGAGTTTGGGTCGATGGGTGGAACCCACCAGGTTCCCAACAATCGATGGGTGACCCTCCGACGGCGCACGGGATAAGTCCGATCGTGATATCGGGCGATGCCTCCGCGAGACGGATTCCAAAAGCACGCCCCGGTCCCACTCCGGCAATCTTAGGTTTGTCGAAATGCATCGGGGCGATCGCGGGACGCCATTCTCCGTCGGCCGTCCACATCAGCACGCGTTGATGAGGTTCGCGATCGAGATCCGTCACCTCACCGCGGCCCGCCATATTGGATTGCCCAGCCAGAACGAAGAGGTGAAACGATTCTTTGGCAGGGAGTTCAACTGCGGCGGCGCTTGGCTCGGCGGTCTGTTTGGCGTTCTGTTTGGCGTTCTGTTTGGAGTTCTGTTCAGCTGCACAAATTTGTGCACAGAAGAGCAATCCGAGTGTGACGAAATATCGGTTCAGCATTGAGGTCATGAAAACGTCGGGCGATCCAGCGAGTCACGGTTGTGGCCGCACTCCCTCAATCACATCACACGTGCGAGCGATCAGCGGGAGTGTGCAAACAACCTATCGAGAAAGGTTCTATCGTGACGCCCATTGTAGCCGAATGACGTTGCTCTATTGTTCTTCGCCGTGAACGATTACCTCAGCGATTCCCAACACCGTCTTTTTACTGATTGCCTTGATGCGAACCCGTCGACCGGTGACTCCTTCGGAGGGGAGTTCAGCGACGAGAACGTTGCTCGGCGTGTTGTTTTCATTTGCTGGAAGCCGTTCGATACGCTGCGTCCAAACGATCTGGCCCTTCTCGTTATACACCTGAACCGCGAGGGGAAACGGAGGCATCGCGTTCTTGTCTGAGCGGAAGTACACCTGGATCTCGTCGATTCGACAATCGCGTTGAAGGTTGACTTCCCACCACGGTGACATTTCTTCGTGAGTCAGCGCGACCTGTTCCATTTCGGCGTTGGATTCCGTGACACCATCGACGGCGATCTCGGCGCGGGGGCGTGCTCGGAAGTCCAGCACAGGGTCTTGGGTACTCGACTGAGTCGCCGGACGGTAGAAGGCGAGGTTCTTCGATACGTCGTATTGGAAACCCCAATTGTCACCGGCTTCCTTCAGGTCAGCGGGCTTTTCCCACGCATCGGCGACTTCGGCGAGTCTCTGCACAATGTTGTCGTCGAGTCGTCCGTTGGGGCCGGGCGAGATGTTGAGAACGTAGACGGAGTTGTGTGAGTTGTAGCTGTCGAGTTGTTTGAGCAGGTACTCTTTCGACTTGGGTTTGCGGTAGCGAGGAATGTCGTCCCACCACCAATCGCCTTGCGATGTATCCGATGCCGCCGAAGGTCGCATGTAGTCGGGATGGTAAGGGTAGGCCCGACCGGCCGCGTCGGCGAACGGCACGTCCGCGTGAGCAAGATTCGATTCGTAAGTGTGGCTCACGATCAAACAGTCCGGTTGGATCGCCTTCACGGTGTCATAGAGCTCTTTGTACTGAATGTCATCAAAGTCCGGCAGCGTCGGCCATGTATTCCAACCGTCGAAATTCATGTAGTCGATCGGTCCGTAGTTGGTTAGCAACTCGGTGAGCTGTCCCTTGATAAAATCAATCTTCTCTTGAGTGACCGTTCCGTTGTTGATCCCGTGGTGGTAGTCCAAGATTGAGTAGTAGATGCCAACCTTCAAGTCGCGGCGCCGAAACTCTTTGACAAACTCGCCGACCACATCCGTTTTGACAGGAGAAGAAGCGACGTCATAGTCGGTCAGTTTGCTGTCCCACAAACAGAAGCCGCCATGGTGTTTGGAAGTCAACCATCCGCCGGCCATCTTGCTATCGATGCAGGTTTGCGCCCACTGCTCGATATCCAAACCAGATGGGTTCCACCACTCGACGGGTTCCTTGCCTGATGCGCGTCCGGAGTGCTTTTCTTCGTTCACGTTTTTGAACGTGCACATGTTGTAGTGGAAGTAGGCTTGGTACCGAGTGTTGACGAAATCCAGTAGCTGGTCAGTCGACAACTGCTGCCCATGCGAAGTCGAAACGGCGTTTGTTGAGAAAAACGCCAAGGTCAGAAGAAAGCAGACTGCGGTTTTGCAAACGGTCCGGCCAGGTGACGTCTGCGGAGAGGCGTGTTGTGGTGAACCGAGTGGAGGTGCAGGGCGAGAGTGTCGGCGCATGAGAAGTCTCCTGAAACCTGGATAGGGTGGGGCAGGCGGGAAAAGCAAATCGCTCGAAAGAGTGCGTCAACGCACTGACCTGGCTTTCGCCGAGGCATTCTTGGTTGACACGCGATTTGCGGAGGGATGCCGCAAATTAGCTAAGCCGATTCGGGATGTCAAACACCACGTGAAGTCTATGGAATTGTTGCGTGTATTGTGTGGTGTGACCCGCTTTTCCAACGGGGTTATGTTGTGAAAGCCCGGATGAAATCTATAGCACGCGATCGGTGCATGGGGAGATACTGCATCGGCCGTAGATGCAGTGAGTCGATGTTCCGACCGAGACGGTCTTGTTTCGCTCCGGTGCAACGAGATGGTTGCCCGTGCGGATGTGAGTCGAACGCGGGTGGAGTGTTCGCTAGCGGACGGGTGCGGCAAATGGCTCGAGTCGAAATCGTAGCGAACGTCGCCAAGACATTCGGCGATCTTCGCGGCCTCGCCGAAACTCGTGGCGGTATGTTGATTTAACGAGTGTCGCCGATCACTCCGCGATCGGAGCTTAGCTTATGAACCGATCAAGAAGTGATCGGCGACGATAGTGAGCTTCAACGGCATTAAATCAACAAACCGTTGGCGAGTTTCGCGGCGCGGAAATTTGGCGTTCGACTGGGCTTACTCGCTCACGCCTTTGGCGATTCGATCACCAATGGATTGATCGATGTTGCGCCAGTACTCGATCGCTCGTTTAAGAACGGGTTCGGTCACGTCTTGTTTGAGGTGTCCGACCACGTTGGAAACGAGACGGTCTCGTGCGTCATCGTCCATCACCTCGCGAACAAGTGCGCCGGCTTGGCCCCAGTCGTCATCGTCTTTTCTCAGCGTGTAGGCTGAGCGAACGAACTCGCCGTCGGCGGACCAAGTCGCGGACTCGGGATACCGTTGCGGGTCGGCCTGAGGTCCGCCTTTTGAGTTGGGCGCGTAGACCGGATCGGTCACGTTGTCGACTCGCAGTGCACCGTCCTTGCTGTAACTGTGCACGGGACATTGAGGACGATTGACCGGGATCTGTTTATAGTTCACGCCCATCCGGGCACGGTGAGCGTCGGCGTAAGCGAACATTCGGCCGAGCAACATTTTGTCTGGGCTCGGTCCGATGCCGGATACCATGTTGTTCGGTTCGAAGGCCGCCTGTTCGATCTCGGTGTGGAAGTCGGTCGGATTTCGGTTGAGGGTCAACTTGCCGACTTCGTGCAGCGGATAGTCCGAATGTGGCCAAACTTTCGTCAGGTCGAACGGATTGAACCGATAGGTCTTGGCTTCCTCGAACGGCATGATTTGGACTTTAAGCGTCCAACTTGGATGATCACCGTTCTTGATCGAGTTAAACAGATCACGGCGGTGGTAGTCGGAATCCTGACCGGCGATGCGTTCGGCTTCTTCTTGGGAGAGGACATCATTGCCCTGGTCGGTTTTGAAGTGATATTTGACCCAGTACCGTTCTCCCTTGGCGTTGACCCACATGTACGTGTGGCTGGAGTAGCCGTTCATGTGTCGCCAATTTTTGGGGATCCCGCGGTCGCCCATCAACCACGCGACCTGGTGTGCGGACTCGGGCGAGAGCGTCCAGAAATCCCACTGCATGTCGTGATCACGCAGTCCGTTGTCGGCGCGACGTTTTTGTGACCGGATGAAATGTTGGAATTTCATCGGGTCGCGGATGAAGAACACCGGCGTGTTGTTTCCGACCATGTCGTAGTTCCCCTCGGAGGTGTAGAACTTGATCGAAAACCCGCGAGGGTCACGCCATGTGTCCGGGCTCCCACGTTCGCCGGCAACGGTAGAGAACCGCATCAGGGTGTCCGTTTTCACACCGGGTTGGAACACGGCGGCTTTGGTGTATTCGCTGACGTCTTCGGTGACTTCGAAGAAGCCGAACGCCCCTGATCCCTTGGCGTGAGGTTGCCGCTCGGGAATGCGTTCGCGATTGAAGTTCGCCATTTGCTCGATCAGATAATGATCGTGCAAGACAATCGGGCCATCAGGGCCGACGGTCAGGGAATGTTCGTCGCTGGCGACCGGGATTCCACCGTCGGTGGTGGTCGGTTTGCAATTTTCGTTTGACATGAAACCTTGTACTCAAAACGGACTCTCGACTGGAACCGGCAGAACATCGTTCGGAATGCGTGCAAAACGAACGCGACGCCGTGTGGTTGGCGTAGCGATAGCATACGCTGCGCCGAACGTTCCGAGTTTTGGAACGTTGGGCGAAAATTCTAAGATCGAGGTTTGAATAGGGTTTCGGGTACGGCTTCTGGGCGGGGCAACGTCGGGGGAATTGGTCGCGGTGGGAGATTTGCGAAGTCTGGCGACTCCGGCGACCTTTGGTTTAGGGCTCCGTTTCCTTCGCGTTAGACCTCGCCGGTTCGCCACTGACCATCGATCAGACGCATGGTCTCGTCCGTCGGGGCGGCGTCTTGGAGGAGTGCCGGCAGTCGGTTTTGGCGAATGTTGTCGAAACTGGTCAGTTTGCCAAAACGCAGCAGCGATGCCGGGACGCCAACGGCGGTGAAGCCCGGGTGTCCGGTCGCGGGGTAAGGGCCGCCGTGGTTCATCGCGGGGCTGACGGCGACACCGGTTGGCATCTTGTCGTTGAGGATGCGGCCGACTTTGGGTTCGAGGGCGAAGGAGATTTGGTCGACATCGCCCTCTTCACTTTCGTCGTTGGCCGAGTAGATACAACCGGTCAGGTTGCCCTCGAGATGATCGATCACGTCGCACAGTTCCGCGACGTCTTTGGCGACGACCATCACGGACGCGTTGCCGAACGCTTCGGTTTGGAAGCCCTCGGGGTCAGACAAGAATTTCTTGCCATCGATCCGCATTAGTGTGTTCGCATACGCACAACGGTCCGGTTCCGGTTCGCCTCCCCCGGTCAGCAATTCGGCGCCGAGTGACGTGAGTGTGGTAACGCTTTTGCCGAGTGATTTGGCGACGGCGGGTGACAACAACGTGCCCGACTGAGTCGATGCGAATCGTTCCTTCACCGCACCGATGAACGATTCGGTTTGGTCGCCTTCAACAAGGATGACCATGCCGGGGTTGGTACAGAACTGGCCGGTTCCCATCAGAACGCTGGTGATGAAATCGTCAACGATTGCTTCTCCGCGTTCGTTCAACGCGCCCGGTGTGATGACCACGGGGTTCACGCTCGAGAGTTCGAGGTAGATCGGTTTGCCGGCGCGGTCGGCGGCTGCTTTCAAGGTCAGTCCGGCCGAACGGCTGCCAGTGTATCCGGTCGCGCCGACGCGTGGGTCGGAGACGAGGCGTTCGCCGTCGGCGTGGCTGGTGCGATAGATCAATTGCACGGTGGCCGGTGGCAGTCCGGTTTCGTTGACTGCTTCCTGCGCGAGTTCGGCGAACAGACGCGTGGTTTCGGGATGGGAGCTGTTGGCTTTTCCGATCACCGGGTTGCCCGCGGCGATCGCGGCGGCGAAGTCACCGCCGGAAACACTTCCGAACGCGAACGGAAAGTTGTTGGGGCCGAACACGCAGACCGGGCCCAGTGGTCGATAGCAGGAACGAATGCCGGTTTGAGTGTCGATCGTCGGCAACGCCCAGTTTCCGCTGCGACATGTCTTGGCGGCGGCACGCAGTTGATTGGCGGTTCGTGGCAATTCGACGTCGGCGAGTCGCGGCGAACGAGCCAGCCCGGTTTCGGCAAAGGCGGCTTCGACGAGGGTGTCCTTGGCGGCTTCGATCTTGTCGGCGTAGAGTTCCAAGAAGTCGGCGATCTTCGATGCCGGGAATCGGCGCAATTCAGTGGCGGCTTTGGACGCCGCGTCGAGTGCCGCCTCGCAGTCCTCCCACGTACTCACCGGAAACGACTGCGGCAGTTGCGAATTGTAATTTGGGTCGGTCGCGTGGAAGGTCGACTGTGGCGTCGCGTTTTGCCAGGTGCCGTTGATTAGGATGCGAGCGACATCGGTGGAAACTGTGGACATGATGATGGTGGGGGCGTCTTGGAAGGTGGGAGAAGGGGCATCACTTCTACATCCTGGAACATTCCATAGATCAACTCAACCGGGCTCATCGGGTGGGACGCACGTCTTCAAGCTGTTTCTCGAGTTCGCGCATACTTCGCGAAAGAAGAACGCGAACGGCGACGTCGGTCTTGCCGAGTTCCTCCGCGATCGCTTTGGTGGGGAGTCCTTCGACATAGCGAAGGCGAATGGCGCGTTGTTGATCTTCGTTGAGGGTGCCGATCGCCTCGCTCATCCGATGCATGCGGACATCGCGACTGACCGCGGCACTCGGCGATGTCATGCTGGCGGCGAGCAATCGTTCGAGCCCACCGTCGCTCTCGCCTCCGTTACCGCCCGCGGAGGTTGCCGGGGCGTGCAATGATTTTTGTTTGCTGAAATCGCGGATTTTCGCGTCGAAATGGAACCGGTGGGCGTCCACCACTCGCCGGCGAGCGATCTGTTGCAGCCACTGCATCGGGGCATATTGGTCCAAGGGTGCCGACGACAAACCTGCAATGGCGGTCGCGGAAATCTCCTGGATCAAGTCATCCAACTCCGTCACGGCGAGCAAATGTTCGCCGGTGATCGATCGCACAAAGCCGGCGAGTTTGTCACGGTGGATCGCGATGTATTCCGCCAACGCATCGACGTCTTTCGATTCGATTCTCGCGATCAGCGTTTCGTCTGCGTTCATCGACAGGGTTCCCGTTAAGCAGGAAAAGGGTTGGCATCACATTGACGATAACCAATCTATGGGATTGTGGTTCATAAAAAAGACAAACGGCGAAAAGGTTTTCGCGGTCGAGTGGATTTGCAGGTTTGGCGAGTCTGCTGCCCGTAGCTTGACTCGTCCGCATTCAGACGTCCCTGGATCCTGCTCACCGAAGATAAACGAGATTGACTGCGTCGTTTTTAACGGCTGTCTTGGGAATTCGACGTCCTCTCGAAAGCCGGCGGGCAAGAGCGAATCGGTGTCCGTTGATTCGCAATGCAAGAACGAAAAAAGGCCATGCTCAAGCGAACTTGAACATGGCCTCTTGTTTTGATCTCACCATCCGCCGATGGACGGCAGGTGACGAACGATTAACGCATTGCCAACGTGGTGGCGTCGAAATCGAACTCGAGTTCGACCGTGTCGCCGGCGTCGACGTTGATGGTGCGTTCGTTGCGGATGCTACGTCCGTTGACAGTCGCGCTGACGACAACGGTGTAGTTTTCCCAACGCTCACCAGCGGCGAGTTGGGTGGTACGGAAGGTGCGAACCCGACCGAAGCCGTTGGTTTCGTTTCCGGCGAGGGTCACGACAGCGTTGGCAGGCACGTGAAGCTGGACGACGGTTTCGGTCGTGTCGGCTTCGTTGTTTTCTGCGTCGGCTTGTGTCTCTTCGGACTCTTCAGCAGGCTGAACTTCGTCAGAGATCGCATCGGCGTCTTGTTGGAAGACCATTCGCTCCATGTCACCAGGACGCAGTTTGATGGTCTTGCTGTCACGTTGCTGACGCCCGTTGACGTCGTAGGTCACGACGACTTCGTAGGTGTAGAGGTAACCTTCTTTGAGGCCCCGCGACATGAATTGACGAACCATTCCGTCGCTGGTCGTTTCATGACCGTTGACGGTAACGCGAGCCGATTCCAGAGGAACCGCGACGGTCAACAGAGCGGCGTCGTCATCCAAGACAGGTTTGCGAGATTCGTAGCTCGCGCCGCTGTCGATGATGGTTCCGTCGATGACCGATCCGCTCATCGGAGCCGATTCACCGTGGATAACGCTTCCTTCGACAGGGTAACTGCCCGAGTCGATCACGCTCTCGGTCGGATACGATTCGACCGGGTAGCTCGACTGAACCGCAGGTGCGGCGTAGGAAACCGATGGTGCGTACGAGACCGGTGCGACGTAGTTGCCGTGCGATCCGCCGGTGCTGCCGTGCGAAACCGCAGGAGCTGCGACGCTGCTCGAGTAGTAACCACCGCTGCTGCCGCCGGTGCTAGCACCACCGCTGGAGTACGACGCGGTGTAGCCACCGGAGGATCCGCCGCTGGAGTGACGTGCGGCGCGAGCAGCCCGTTTGGCTTGCATGTGGGCACGCAGTCGGCTGAAGAGACCGCCACCGGAGGATCCGCCGGACGAACCGCCCGAGGACGCGTAGGCTGCGGTGTAAGTTCCGCCGGAGGATGCGCCGCCGGACGAACCTCCCGACGATCCACCTGAAGAACCTCCTGACGATCCACCCGTAGATGCACCGTAGCTGCCTCCGGACGAACCGGCATGACGAGCGGCAATGCGTGCACGCAATCCGGAAAGCAATCCGCCACCGCTACTGCCGTGGACCATACCGCCGGAGCTGCCTCCGCTGCCATAACTACCGTAGCTCCCATACGAGCCACCTGCCTGCGCTGGTGCACTGAGAGTCAGTGCCAACGAGAGGCATACCAACAGGTGAAAACACCTCATGTACGTTCCTCCATCCTATGCTGTCTAATTTAAAAAAGTGGATGCCGCTGGCGATCGAGGTAAGAAAAGTGCTTGGACGACCGGCTCGTAAAGAGCGGGCTGGGTCAGGCATCACGGTCCGTGCAAATGGACGCGATACGGCAAGCGGTGCGGGCCTCGAACGCCTACTTCGCCAGATGATAGGATAGCGAGGAAGGGGGGGCGATCAAGCAGTCTGGGTAAAATTTAACGACCCATTTTCTCAATTTTGACATCGTCAAAGTCCACGCGGCCGGTCGCCCCGAACAGTCCGATTCGGATGATCGCTTCCTTCGCAGCCGGCGGAACACGCAGAATGCGGCTGTCTTTCTTCCAGTCGCGGGTTCCACGGTAGGGACCCAGTGTGATCATGCCGAGGTCACGCCGGTTCGTGTCGTAGTAACTGATCGCGAGCATCGGCAATGCATCCGAATCGGGGCCTTTGGCGACATTGTGGGTTCGTACGCGGGTCGACAACCGGATCGTGGACACTTTGCTGCCGTCGATCGCGATCCCCTGCAGCAGGTGGGATCCGAGACCGGGGGTCGCGTTTTCGAACCGTGCCATCGCGTTGCCCTCTTCGACAAACCTGGCGACCTGACGGCCGTAATACCAACCCTCAATGAACTCCGACGGGTTCGGTGTGGGGGTGCCGAGCGGTTCGAGGGCGTCGCGGATCGCGTCGACTCCGACGGGATCATTGCCGATCGGCAGTTCGCTCTCGGTGGGGGCGGTTTCGGTGAGTTCGGTGGATTCGCTTTCTTCCTCGAAGTCGCCGTTGACGATGACCGGGTTTGCGGGGTCAGGCAGTGTTTTTCGGCCGGACTCGGCGGTTCCCGTCATGGGGACGAACAGCGTCGGACGCAGAGGTTGGCGGATCAGTTCGCCGTCACGTTTGACCATCCGGTAGAGCGTTTGTTGGTATCGCTCGCCGACCGGAATGATCATCGACCCGCCTTCGCGGAGTTGTTCCACGAGGGGAACCGGTACCGACTCGGGGCTGCAGGTGACGATGATTTTGTCGAAGGGAGCTTCCTCGGGCCAACCGAGAAATCCGTCGCCGATTCTCGTGTGGACATTTTCATAGCCGAGTCGGTCGAGCGCCGCGCGGGCGGTTAATCCGAGCGACTCGACAATCTCGATCGAGTAAACGTCCGCGACCAAGGGGCTCAAGACGGCAGCCTGATAACCACTGCCTGTCCCGATTTCCAGCACGCGGTCGGTCGGTTGGGGATCGAGGGTCTCGGTCATCGACGCGACGATGAACGGGCTGCTGATCGTTTGGGCCGCGCCGATCGGCAATGCCATGTCGAAGTACGCCTTGTCGCGAACGTTCGCGGGAACGAATTCGTGGCGTGGTGTTTCGGCGATCGACCACAACACACGTTCGTTCTTCACCCCCGCGGTTCGGATGCGAGCGTCGACCAGACGTCTACGGGCGAGGGCGTAAGGATCGGAGTTGCTGTTCGTGCCGCTTTCGCCACTGCCGGACGATTGTGCCAAAATGATGCGAGAAGGTTCGGACACGTTCGCCGGGAGGGTGAGCGGGGATGGATGGGAATGCGAAGGGTTCGCTTCCGGGGTCTGTGCCGGGTTCTGTGCCGACAGCGAAGGTGAAGCGAACGCGGTGATCGCTAGCGAAAGCGAAGTCACTCGCATGACGTGACGAGCGGGCGTTGACGAATTGGGTTTCATTTCGAGTGATGTCAAAACTTACTCTCCGGCTCGCAACAAAACGGGGACACCAAAGATGTCTCGGAACAAAGAACTGTTGACTCGAAGGGCGAGTTGTTCGAGCGAAACATCGTCGACTCCTGGAACCGAGATCACCATTTGTTTCTCTTCACGGCTGCACAACACGTCACGGATTCGGCCGCTGCGGGAATCGTCCAACGCGATCGCCAGTCGCAACATGGCGGCCATTTTCGTCACCGCCACGCGGTCTTTCCGGTCCAACGAATTGTAACCCTCGTGGCCCGACTGTGGTGAGGCGCGTCGGTGATACCGGGCGACCAACGCGACGAGTTGCAATTCATGCTGGCTGAGCCCGAACAGTTCGCTGTTGCGGATCAGGTAGTAGGCGTGTTTGTGGTTGCTGTGCAGGTTGACGTACAGGCCGACCTCATGCAGTAGCGCCGCGACGTAGAGCAGGACTTCGTGGCGGGCGTCGAGTTGGTGTTCGTCGGTGAGTTGTTCAAAGAGTCGGCGGGCCAATTCCGCGACCGCGCGGGCGTGAGCCTGATCGACGGCGAACTTTTGACCGAGCGACACGGCGGAGCGGATGATCTGTTGGCGAAACTCGCTCGTCCAGTTACCGCCTTGTTCGATATCGGCGAGCAATCCGTCGCGGAGGTTCGCACCGCTGACGTAAAGGTGTTCGAGTTCAAAGTGTTTGGCGAACAAGGTGTACGCGAGCAAGGAAACCGACAACGTTTCGGCTTCCACGAACGTGGCCCCGTATTTCTCGACGATCGCGTCTTCGCTCATCGAGAGGATCCGTGTCGAGAGTTTTTCGAGCTTTGAGGTGGGCAGTTTTGCGAGCGATTCCTCGTCCCAATCTTCGATCAGTCGGTGTGCGGCGAAACGGATGTCACCGCCCATGACGACCAATTGCAACGGTGCGTCGGCTTTCAATTCTTCCGCGATTCGGATGACAAAGCGACGGACGTGGGTTTCGAGAAGGTTCCGCAGTTGGGCGCCCCGCAGTCCGCTGGCGTCGAGTTCCTGGATCAAACGCAGCGATCCGAGGCGGAAGGAATCCGAGTGCAGGACGTTGCCGCCGCGGATCATCAGCAACTCGGTACTGCCGCTGCCGACCTCGATCACCACGGATTTGGATTCGGCGGTTTCGGCCCGGGCCATCAACATCGGCGTGATGCCCATGTAGGTGATCCGGTTGACCTCGGCTTCGTCAATCGGTTCGACGTCGAGGCCTGTGGCGACGAAGACGCGGTCGATGAAGGCGATTCGGTTGGAGGCTTCGCGGACGGCGCTTGTGGCCACGACACGAATGTCTTTCGTATCGGTGACCCCATATTCATTGAGCACGCGACGAAATCGTTTCAGGACCGTGGCGGCGCGTTCGATTCCTTTGCGTGTCAAACGTCGCGACTCGAACGCGTCGCGGCCGAGGTCGACCGGTTGCAAAAGCGTTTCGAGTGTGCGGATTTGGCCATCGGGATGGATTTCCGCGATCGCCATCCGAATGCTGATCGCACCGATATCGATGACGGCAACCGTTCGGGGCGAGTGCGATGCAGCCGAGGTGTCGACGTGAGTTGCGGTCTGGACAGAAGGCGGGGTCATGATCGGGGGGCAGCCTCCAAGCTGGTTTGATTTTGCGTTGCGTGGTTTGGCAGAACGCCGTAGTCCATGAGCACTTGTTTGGCTTCGTCGCCACCGAAGCAGACTTCGGCTTGCCAACCCAATTGTCGTGCCGCGTGGACGTTCTCCTCTTTGTCGTCGAGGAACAGGATGGTCTCAGGCGTCGCGTTCGCGATCCGGTGGGCGTGACCGGCGGCGGCGTCATAGATTACCCGGTCGGGTTTCATCGAGCGTTCCTCGTAGCTGAGGACACAGACATCGAAGGGGCCTTCGAGAACGCGATAGGACTGCGAATGGATCCAACTCCAGTGCGCGTTGCATGTGTTGCTGAGGATCCCGATCGGAATTCCAGTCTTTCGGACGTCGCGGAGCACGTCTCGCATGGATTCGATCGGTGTGAACATGTCGCTGATCGCGATCAAGACTTCTTCATCAGTGACCGCTGCGAACGTTTCCGTGTCGACCGATGAGTCGGCCGCCGCACGCATTTTTTCACGGACGATGGCGCTGAATTCTGGATCGCTGATCAGGCCGGTCTCGAGTTGATTTTGCAGCCCATCAACGTTGAGAATCCGATCGACGTGTGCGGCGTCGCCGGCAAACAGTGCCGCCACTTTCTCGCACGCGCGTTGGCGGTTAAATGAAACCAATACGTTTCCGAGGTCGAAGTAGACGAAACGGATTTTGGTGTCGTTCATTGACATGTGGCGTGATCAGGCGAGCGGGCGTGAAGAGGGACGGGATGGATCGGCACGACCCATCACAGCCTCGCAAGCCATCATAGCCTCGCTGGCCATCATCGGCCAAACACCCCCTGCCCGATTCGAACGAGCGTTTCCGGCTGGATGAGCCGACGTCCTGGGCCGCTAGACGAAGGGGGAATGGACTCTCGGGTGAGAGTCTTGTTTGCTTCCGATTAACTGTCGGCTTCGCTGATTTTGCTGACGACCTTGTCGATCAGGCCGTAATCGCGTGCTTCCTCGGCCGACATGAAGCGGTCACGGTCGGTGTCCTCTTCGATCTTCTCGAGAGAGTGGCCGGTGTGTTCGATCATGATTTCGTTCATGCGTTTCTTGATCCGACGCAGTTCGCCGACGTGAATTTCGACTTCCCGAGCGGTTCCCTGCATGCCGGCGAGCGGTTGGTGGATCATGATTCGGGCGTTGGGCAGTGAGTACCGTTTGCCTTTGGCACCGGCGGTCAACAGAACCGCACCCATCGACGCGGCCTGACCCATGCAGTAGGTCGCCACGTCGCAACTGACGAACTGCATGGTGTCGTAGATCGCCATGCCGGCGGTGATGCTGCCGCCGGGCGAGTTGATGTACATGTGAATGTCGGCTTTGGGATCGTCCGACTGAAGGAACAACATTTGCGCGACGAGCGCGTTGCTGATTTGGTCGTCGACTTGTTGACCGAGAAAGATGATGCGGTCTTTCAGCAGCCGGCTGTAGATGTCGTAGGTGCGTTCTTCGCGGCCGTTGCTTTCGACCACGTAAGGGATGACTGGCATATTTCTAACTTTGTCTTTTGAATGAAATGAATTGATTGAGGGGAGGCGGTGGCAACGTCAGGCGAGTGGCCTAGATGTCGTCGTCTTCCTTTTCGACCTCTTGTTTTTGCAGCAGGTCATCAACCAACCCGTAATCCTTGGCTTCCTGTGCCGACAGGAAGAAGTCGCGGTCGGTGTCTTTGGCAATTTGCTCGACCGACTTGCCGCTGTGTTCGCTGATGATTTGGTTGAGTTTGTCTCGGTACCGGAACATCTCCGAGGCTTGGATTTCGATATCGCTGACTTGTCCGGAGACGCCGCCCATCGGTTGGTGCATCATCACGCGGCTGTTCGGCAGGCAGAACCGTTTGCCTTTGGCACCGCCGACGAGCAGGACGGCCGCGCCGCTGCACGCCTCGCCGACGCAGTAGGTGGCAACCGGGCACGAAACCATTTGCATCGTGTCGTAGATCGCGAGGGTCGCCGTCACGCTGCCGCCGGGCGAGTTAATATAGAAGTGGATGTCTTTGCGGCGATTTTCACTTTGCAGATACAACAACTTCATCACGATTTCGTTTGCATTGGCGTAGTGAATTTCGCCTTGCATGAACACGATGCGATTTTCCAGCAACAGATCGCCCAACGTCATCTGACGCTGACGCTGGTAACCCTGACTGGCATGGCTGGCTGCCAAGCTGTGATCGGAGATCGAGTTGAGGCCACTCGCATGCAGTGGCGAAAGAGAACCAAACGGATCGGACATTCGAAAGTTACCTTCAGGGGTACATAGTGAGTTTCTTCTGCCGTCAGTGTTCGCGATTGGCAATCGGGTGACAAGACCGGTTCGGATTCGACTAAGCTGTCTGCACCATTTTCCCCGCCTTTGACCCACCTTTCCCGCCTGGAATCTGTCCATGAAGCCCGCATTTGCCCTCTTCACCCGAGCCGACGAGCCCGCCCGCCTGTTTCACGTCGTGTTTCACACCCGTTTTCTCTCGGCCTCCCCGTTTGGATGTCGGCTTTCCGCACGAATCGCGGCCGGTCTTCTCGTCGGGATCCTTGGAATCGGCGGCGCCACCGCGCAGGAAAGCGCACAGGAAAATGCAGCCTCCGGGGGGCAAACCGACCACGGTGGCGAGAGTAAAACGGTTGTGGATTCACCCCTGAATGCCACCCCTAGTGAACTGCAGGGAATCATCAGCGAAGAAGACCGGCAGAAAGCAATCGAGCGATGGGAGAAAGATATCGCGAAGTTCGATGAGTTGGACCGAACGCAGTCGGATCCGGATAACGCCGTCATGCTGTTAGGCAGCAGCAGCATCCGTTTGTGGAGTCAAGCCGCGGAGATGTTGGCGCCGTACCCGATCATCCGCCGAGGCTATGGCGGGGCCCGATACAGTGACATGGTGGTGTTTGCCCGTCGTTTGATCTCGCCTCACCAATATCGGGCTCTCGTGGTGTTCATCGCCAATGACATCACCGGATCGGAACAGGATCGCACGGTAGAGGAAGTTGAGAAGATGGTGATGCACGTGATCGGTGTCTCGAAAAAGGTTCAACCCGACGCCCCGATCTTGCTCGTCGAAGTCACTCCCACGCCTTCGCGTTGGAAGGTGTGGCCGGAGGTTCGCAGGCTCAACGAGATGTTCCGCGAGGTGGCGTTGACCCAACCGAATGTGTACTGCCTCACGACGGCGGAGTATTACCTCAATGCGGATGACACGCCGCGTCCGGAACTATTCCTCAAAGACATGCTGCACCAGAACGAAGCCGGTTATCTGATTTGGGCCGATTTGATCGGAAGACGTCTCGACGAAATTCTGACCGACGAAGAAGTCCAGGTCAGTGCCGCGGCGGGTGTCCAAAGTGAGTAGTTTTTCTCGGTTTGATCTACTGCCGCCTATCTGCATCGGGGCGCGGTCGAGCGAACCGTAGCCTCAGGAATACGATTCGTCTTCTTGTTCGAGCAGCGTGCGTAGTCTTCGCATCGCGCGCAGGTAACGCATGCTTGCTGCGGGAGGTTGGAGACCGAGCGCCTCGGCGATCTCCAAGTTGCTGAGGTGTTCGTAGTGACGCATCCAGATGACTTCGCGGTCGGCGTCGTCGAGTCGATCGATCGCCAACTCGACGCGTCCGGCAATCTCTCGCTGGGTCGCGATCGCGGCGGGGGTCATCGCGGGGTCACAAAGCTGGATCGCTAAATCGACCGAGGATTCATCGACGCCGCCACGTCCGCCGGCATGCATCGGTTGCTCGCGGTCCATGTTTCGTTTCGCGCTGCCGCGATGGCGACGATAGGTGTCGATGATTTGGTCCCACGCGATTTGGCGGAGCCATAAATGAAACGCCATCACCGGATCGTCGAGATACTTTTCCAACCGCCCGCTGGCTTCGACGAGCACCTCTTGCACGACGTCGCTGACATCGACGCGTTGTTGGACTTTGCGGTCCAAACGCATCTCGACAAGCCGGCGCACGCCTTCTCGGTGGCGATCGAGCAGACGATTGACCGCATCCGGGTCACCCTCTCGCGCAGCCTGAATCAAGATGTCGGTGTTTTCGCCTCGAGGCCAGATCGATTTTGTCATCGGTTTATTTCGTCTCCTGCTGCCATGTTAGCGAGTCGGCTACGTTCGAGGGAATCCGCAGGGGAAAACAGCAGGATGCCAATCTGCCTGCCGTACCGACCTGCCCCGCGGGCGGGCAGATCTGGATAGGCATATTGAGATGTCGACTACACCGTCTGTTTGGCGTGTTTGCCTTCGGCGAATTCTTCGATCGCTTTCTCGCAGAACGCGGGCAGGTCATCGGGGTTGCGGCTGGTAACGAGACCTTCGTCGCAGACGCACTCTTCGTCGACCCAGTTCGCACCCGCATTGGTCAGGTCGGTTTTTAAGCTCGGCCACGACGTCACGCGGCGTCCTTCGACCACACCGGCTTCCACCAGGGTCCACGGTCCATGGCAGATCGCGGCGACCGGTTTGTGTTGTTTGAAGAAGTCGCGAACGAAATCAACCGCTTCGTCGTTGACGCGCAACGCGTCCGGGTTGAAAACACCGCCGGGCAAAACCAACCCGTCGTAGTCGGACGCGGAGACATCACCGACGACTTTGTCGACGTCGAATTGATCGCCTTGTTTCTCGTGGTGGACGCCTTGGATTTTGCCAGACTTGATCGAAACCAGATGCACGGTTGCGCCGGCTTCTTTGATTGCCTCCCATGGTTTGGTCAGTTCGACTTGTTCGAACCCGTCGGTGGCGAGAAAGGCAATCTTCTTGTTCTGGAGAGTTTGGTTGCTCATGAGTCGTTTCCTTTTTTGATCGTTGTGCTGTCAACGTGACGAGTCATCGTTCACAGACATGTCGTTTTCAATTCCAACGCCAAACTCGACCGGCAGGACCAGCGGACTGGCGTCGGTGGAGGCGGCGTTACGACCAAACGAGGGAAGCGATTCGCGTGCCAAAGTGTTCAGGTGTTGAGTCGGTGCGAGCGAAAGCAGCCAAGAGCCGGCCCGCGTGATGCAGACGCGTGCTCTCAATCAGTGACGCTGTTAACCAGTTGCGCTCGCGACCAGTGAACCTCTCTGCAGTGACGCTCTCTGCAGTGACTACGAGCGGCCCATCTGTTGCCAGAGTCCGGCCGATGCGCGGATGCCGCGATGGAAATCTTCCAACGCGAACTTCTCGTCGGGGCTGTGAGCCGCGTCGTCGTTCTGGCCCCATCCGAGCAGCAGCACGTCGCAATCGAGAACTTCTTGGAAGCGGGCGAGAATCGGGATCGAGCCGCCTTCGCGAATCATCACCGGTGCGACGCCGAACGCGGACTGCACCGCGGCCGAGGCTGCTTTGGTGAAAGGGCTGTTTGCGTCAGCGAGCATTGCGCCGGCGCCGTGATCCGGTTTCAGTTCAAACGTCACTCCGGTCGGGCAGTGACGGGCGAAGTGTTCCTGCAGTTTTTGCGTGATCTTCACCGGGTCTTGGTTGGGGACGAGGCGGTGGCTGAATTTTGCCGAGGCTTTGGCGGGCAAGACGGTTTTGACGCCTTCACCTTGGTGCCCCGAGGTCAGCCCGTTGATGTCGAACGACGGGCGCGCCCATCGGCGTTCATCGGTCGTGTAGCCGGTTTCGCCTGCCAACTGTTTCGCCCCGACGCTGCGGGCGAACTCTTCGTCATCACTGCCGAGTTGCGTCCAGGCGTCGCGTTCGATTTCGGGAATCGGCAGCACGTCGTCGTAGAAGCCTGCCACGGCGATCGTGCCGTCGGGGCGGATCATGCTGGCCATCATCTGACACAACGCGATGGCGGGATTCATGACGGCGCCCCCGAACGAACCGCTGTGCAGGTCATGGCTCGGACCGTCGACAAACAGTTCGTAGGTGGCGATCCCCCGCAGCCCACACGTGATCGCCGGGCGACCGGGGGCGTACTGGCTGCTGTCGCTCACCACGACGACGTCGCAGGCGAGTTTGGCCGAGAGTCGCGGCAGGTGCTCTTCGAGGTTCGCACTGCCGACTTCTTCTTCGCCTTCGATTAGGAATTTGATCTGAATCGGCAGGGTCCGGCCGCTCGATAGCCATTCGCAAACGGCGAGGACGTGCGTAAGCACCTGGCCCTTATCGTCGGTGGCCCCACGGGCATAGATTTTTCCGTCGCGGACATCCGGCTCGAACGGAGGGCTCGTCCACAGGTCGAGTGGTTCGGGGGGCTGCACATCATAGTGTCCATAAACCAGAGCCACCGGGGGCAGTTTTCCATCGGCTGCGGCGGGCGGCGGCGTTTCGGCGTAAATCAAGGGAAAGCCGGCGGTGGGGATCGATTCGGTTTTCAACCCGGCCGCTTCGAACTTGTTCTTGACCCACTCGGCGGCCCGGTGAACATCCTCTTTAGCGGACGAATCGCTGCTGATGCTGGCGATCCGCAGCCACTCCTTCAATTCTTCCTCGAAACGATTCGCGTTCTCGGATAGGAATTCGACGAACTCCTCTGGCAGTGATTCTTCGGGGGAGGGCTTGGCGGTTTGAGACATCAGCGGGTTTTCAGTCTGCAGGAATTTTGGTGGTTCATGAGTGTCCGAACGATTGCCGCGACGAGGGGATTTGGAACGCCGTTAACCCCTGCGGGTTGGGCGAAACGTGCCGTGGTCGGTCCTGCAACCTTCGGAAAAATCAATACTTCAGGTCTAACAGGTGCAATCCTCTCGCGGCTACAATAACGTTTTTGCGGAACAATCGTGAACCGCATCAAACAGGAAGCCGTTCGCACTCGGGAATTTTCTCACATCAGACGCGAACCGATCAGGAGAACTCCAGGAACTATGTCCATCGAAGACAATATGTCCAACGAAGAAAGCATGTCTAACGAAGAGAACATGTTTGACGAAGTCGTCGCCGTTGCGGTTGCCGAACCGGAAACCGAGCAGGACGAGCGGAATGACGCCAAACCGAAGCGGCAGCCGCCTTATCACGTCATTCTTTGGGACGACACCGATCACAGTTTCGACTACGTGATTACGATGATGAGGGACCTGTTCCGAATGCCTATCGAGAAGGGCTACCAGGTCGCCAAAGAAGTCGATTCGAGTGGACGGGCGATCTGCATGACCACCACGCTCGAACTCGCCGAACTCAAACGTGACCAGATTCACGCGTTCGGCAAAGATGAACTATTGCCGCGTTGCAAAGGTAGTATGTCTGCCACCATTGAACCGGCCGAAGGCTAGTACGCACCGCGGTCAAGCACACCGCGGTCAAGCACAACGAGGCGAAACAACAACGAGGTCAACCCGCAAAGATGAAGTCGCGAAGCTCATCGACAATCCTGAACGAATCTTATCTCGAGACGCGAGCGAAATTGCTCGAGGTGGCGGCCATCTTTGACCGTATCGATCGGGCGGGCGCGGAGTCGTCCGCTCGCGGCTGCGATGAATTGACCGGAGAAGATTTGATGCGTCGAGATCAGCTCTCGCAGGCGGTGCGGATCCTGTTGGACGATTCGGCGAACCGGGCCGAACAGATCCAGCAATTGTTCTCGCGGGAGTACAATCCCGATTGGCGGGCCGCGTTCGGCTTGATGCCCGAGCACGCGTCGACCGCCCAATCCCGATCGCAAGAAAGCTGAAGAAATGGATTTCATCGACCCGCACCTGCACATGGTCAGCCGCACGACGGATGACTACGAAACGCTCGCCCGAATGGGATGTGTCGCGATCAGTGAACCGGCGTTCTGGGCTGGGTTTGACCGCGGCAGCGCCGACGGATTTCGTGATTACTTCGAACAACTCACCGCCGTTGAACCACGACGGGCGGCTCAATTCGGGATCCAGCATTACTGTTGGTTGTGCATCAACGCCAAGGAAGCCGAAAACGTTTCCTTGTCGCGCGAGGTGATCGCCATGATCCCCGAGTTCCTCGATCGACCGGGCGTGCTCGGCATCGGCGAAATCGGGCTCAACAAGAACACCAAGAACGAAGCAACGGTGTTCCTCGAACATCTCGATCTCGCGATCGAGCATGACCAGTTGATTCTGATCCACACGCCGCACTTGGAAGACAAGTACCAAGGCACTCGGATGATTCTGGACATGTTGTGTGACGACTCGCGAATCAACCCCGATCGCGTGCTCGTCGATCACGTCGAGGAGCACACCGTGGCCGAGGTGCTCGATCGAGGCTTCTGGGCGGGGATGACGTTGTACCCGGTTACCAAGTGCACGCCGGATCGGGCGGCCGATATGATCGAGCGGTTCGGCGGTGAGCGGTTGCTCGCCAACTCGGCCGGCGATTGGGGAGTCAGCAAACCCACTGCGGTCCCGGATCTGATCTACCAAATGCGACGCCGTGGTTGTGATGAGGCGTTGATCCGCAAGGTTGTGCACGACAACCCGAGCGAGTTCTTTGCCAAGAGCGGGAAATTCGTCGAACCGGTTCGCTAGCGTGATCTGCTTTCGGTGAAAATGTGTCTATCCGGATCGGTATGATTCCGTGGGCAGTCGCCTTCCCGCGAACGCCGTCGTTTTCCACCCAAGCAGAATTCGCTGATGACATCGCATCGCATCGGGGGCGTGATTCACGCCTACCAAAAATACGATCCCACCGCGTTCCCGCCGCCCACGCAGGAACCTCCGGACTTGGTCACGCCCGCGTTCGAGCAGGCGATGATGTACGGGAATTTTCGGCAGCTCACCGAGGAAGAGCTCGCCAACGCAGTGCGGTTGGACCCGTCGCAGATCGCCGGGCTCGGGCCGAGTATCGATTTCCTGCGGGCGTTGCTCGAAGAACGCAAGCGGAAGATTCTCGAAACCTACGAGACCCGCGTCGCCAACAAAAAGGCCCGCAAGGCGTTCCACAAAGCCGCCACGCGTGTTCGGCCGCCCGCCGAGATGGAGAAGATGTTCCGCGTCGCGGTCAGCCAGGAACAGCCGTTCCTGATCGAACGGTTGTGGTACCAGGCCGGTGACGACAACAGCGACCTCGCACGCGACCTCCTCGCCACCGGTGCGGCGATGAGCGACAAGCACAACATCGAGGAGTTGGCGACGAAGTACGAATTCACCGGCAACGAGTCGATGACGATCCCGAAAGCTCTCGAGATCAAAGAGGAACTCGAGAAGATCGATGAGTTGCTCGAACAACTCGACCAAGCCGAGAAGACGGCGCAGATCGGGATCATCGATATGGAGATGCTGTCCGAGTTCGCTCAACCGGGTGACATGCAGCAACTCGAGGAAATGCGAAACCAGGTCGAGAACCTGCTCCGCGAGCAAGCCGAGCGTCAGGGGTTGCAGCGCCAGGCCGATGGGAAGGGATTCACGCTCACGCCGCAGGCCTACAAGATCTTCCAGGGGCGTTTGCTCGAACGTATCTTCAGCGAGCTAGCGCCCTCACGCAGCGGGCGTCATGAAGGCGACGTCGTCGGCGAGGGGGCGGTCGAGTTGCAACAGACCAAACCGTATGAGTTTGGGGACAGTGTCGCGAATTTGGATCTGCCGCAAACGGTCATTAACGCGTTGATCCGTCAAGGTGATGAGCGACCCCTGCGTTTGCATAGTGACGATATCGTTGTGCATAAGACACGCAATCACCCCAAGTGCGCGACCACGGTCATCATGGACATGAGCGGTTCGATGCGCTACGACGGCCAGTACATCAACGTCAAACGAATGGCGCTCGCACTGCAAGGGCTGATCAACAAAGACTACCCGGGGGATTTTCTCCGGTTCATCGAGATGTACACGTTCGCCAAGTTGCGTTCGCCGGGCGAGATCATTGAGTGCATGCCCAAACCGGTCACGATCCACGATCCCTACGTGCGACTAAAGTGTGACATGAGCAACCCTGAGGTCAGCGAGCATCAGATCCATCCGCACTTCACCAACATCCAGCACGCGTTGCAACTCGCACGGCAGAACCTTGTCAACTGCGACACGCCGAATCGGCAGATCGTGCTGATTACCGACGGATTGCCGACCGCACACTTCGAAGAAGAAACGCTCTTCATGCTCTATCCGCCGGACGTTCAGACCGAGGCGGCCACGATGCGTGAGGCGGCGTTGTGTCAAAAAGAAGGGATCACGATCAATATCTTCCTGATCCCGAGTTGGTCACAGAGCGAGGAAGACATTCGGTTTGCCTACCGCATGGCGCAATCGACACGCGGACGGGTGTTTTTCACCAGTGGCAAGGATCTCGACCGGTTTGTCTTGTGGGACTACGTGCAAAACCGCCGAGACATCATCTCGTAGACTCGCTTTACTACCGGCTACCGGAGAACCTAACGGATCGTGACCGACGAGCCTTCCGAAAGGATTCCGAAAACGTCGCGTGAGTAGTTGCCCGCGATGCTGATGCATCCTTCGGTCGTCGCGCTGTCCGACTTCGGACTGCCGTGCAGGCTGATCCCTTGGCCGAGGTCGATCCACATCGAACCGTAGGGGTTGCGTGGGCTGCCTGGTGGGATCGGAGTGCCGGCCATGTCGTAGTAGGTCTTGGCCGACTTCTTTTCTTGAATCGTGTAGGTGCCTGGTCGTGGCTCAGGGTCGTTGCCGATCCCGACGGGGAACCGTCCCGCGTACAGATCACCCAGGAACAACGTGAGTTCTTTGTTCTCGAGGTCCACGTCGGCTCGGAAAGGGCCACGCACCACTTTGAGGTCGGTTCCCGGCAAAATCGTGACCGGGTCGCTCACGCCGTTGATGTTGGCCAATAATTGCCAGGGCACGTCGTACTTCTGAGCGATGTCCATCAAGGTTTCGTTCGATCCGACGCGGTGTGGTTCCTCGAGAAGGTGTTCCGGCGAGTAAATCACGTCGCGAGCGAGCGGGTCGAGCCGGACGAGCAATTGCTCGCGCTGTTCACCGCTGAGGTTCGGGGTCTCGTAGAACAGGCTCAGCGTAGCGAGAGCTTCACGTCGTCGGTCTTCGTTGTATTGTCGGTCCGCGGTTGCGATCGCGTTGGCCAGACCAGCAGCCGCCACGTCGGACGCGGTTCGGTTGGTCGGCGAGGTGATCGATGTGGATGCCGAAGGCGGGATGTCTTGGAAACCGAGCGAGCTGGTTGCGTTGGAAGGTGAGTTGGTTGTCGGGTTGCTCGTCGGGCTGCTCGTTGAGGCGAGACTGCTCTCGGTCATTTGAATCGCTTCGTTCGGGTCCGGCAGGCTGAAATCGGATCCCGTCGAAGGATAGTCGCGAGCCGCGTCGACAGCGATTGCGACGGGCGTGGCCGAATCGCTGACTTCGGGAAGTCGGCTGGCGCCCTGAGGAGCGTCGAGGTCGCTCATTTGGAACGATTCAGGCGGTGCCGGTTCGGTCGGTAGCGAGTCGACGGGGAATGATTCGTCGATCGAATCGAGGTTGGGCTCGAGATCGGCGAACGTTTGGTCGACCGGTCCGAAGTCGTTCGATGGACCGTGCGCGCTGTCGAGCGTCGGTTCGGAGTCGATGCCGGGAGGGTTGTTTGCAAAGTCATCGAATCCGGTTGGTGTCCCGTCATCGATACCGAAACTGCCAAAGTCCTCGGGCAGCTCGTCCATTCCCGATTCCACCAACAAGGATTCCACTCCCTGCGGTAGCGGGTCTGGCGGCGTCGTCATGGAGACGTAGGCGCCGTAGAGCACGGTCATCATGAGAACAACAATTGCGGATGTCTTCAGCGTTTGCACGGCGGTCTCTCCCTGCCGGTGGCTGTTTGCTGTTCGAATTGGGTGCCTCGGCACGTGAATTCGTGGCAAACAGGTGTGCGTGGAAACGAATGAGCGGCAGCGCCACAATCCTTGCGGGCCCGCATCAACCCAAGGCATAGCGGAAATTGGGGCGTCGTTTCCAGATCAAAATGATCGCTTTTGGCAGGGAATGTTTCGCCGTTCCCACGGACGTTTGGGGCTGCGCGGGTGGAAAGCGGGGCGGAGGTGGGAGGCAACGGGGCGGAGGTTTTTTCTGCAATGGCTGTAAGGACCTCCCGTTTATCCGGTATTCCCTTGCGACGCCGCGATTGCTGGCGTCTTGAAACGAACAACAAACCTGCAAGCACGGGAGTTTTAAAAAATGGGATTCGACATAAATAACAAAACGGTACTCGTTACCGGCGCCAATCGTGGAATCGGCCGAGTGATCGTCGAAGAGGCGATTGAGCGGGGGGCTCGCAAGGTTTATGCCGCCGTCCGAGAAACGGAGTCTGCCGCCCCTTTGGTGGAACAGTTTGGTGATCGTGTCGTGCCGATTCGTGTGGATTTGGCGGATCCCGAATCGATCACGGACGCCGCGACGCAGGCCAACGATGTTGATGTGGTGGTCAACAACGCGGGGGTTCTGACGACGTGTGGCCCGACGGACCCGCAAGCGTTTGACGCTTTGGAATTCGAATTTGGCGTTAACGTGTTTGGAATGTTGCGCGTCGCCCAGGCTTTCGCCCCTGTGTTGCAGGCCAACGGTGGCGGCGCGTTTGTGCAGCTCAACAGTGTCGCGTCCGTCCGGTCGTTTGCCGATTTGTCGACGTATTGCGCATCGAAAGCGGCGAGCTACTCGCTCACGCAGTCGCTGCGTCAATCGCTCGCGGATCACGGAACGCTCGTCGTCAGTGTTCATCCGGGGCCGATCGCGACCGACATGTCGCACGATGCCGGGTTCGCAGAGGTGGCGGAGTCGCCAACGTTGGTGGCTACCGCTGTTTTCGATGCCGTTGCGGAGGGACGCTTCCACGCTTGGCCTGACTCGGCGGCGAAGCAAGTCGGAGCCGCGTACGGAAGTTTTGCCGAGAACGTCATTGAGTCTTCAGACCACGAGCACACCGCCGCAAACAACAACCCAAGGGAGAATGCTCACAAGGAAGTACACGCCGTTTGAGCGATTGTTTTGACGCGCTCGGGAGATTGTCGGATAGCCGATTAGTCGTTGGTCGCGGGGGTTTTTAAACCTCGAGTTCGCGGCGAATCCTGATCGACTCATGAGTTCTCGAATAGTCCCTCAGCGGGGTGGTGACACCGTGATACAATGCGGCGTCGTTCCATCCACTCTGCCGAGGCAACTCATGACCGAAACTCCGCTGACGCGAGCAACGTTATTGCTCAGGCTGCGAGACGCAGCGGATTCGGAGGCGTGGGGAGAGTTTTTCCGCGACTATGGACCGATGCTCTATCGGTTCATCCGCAGTCGCGGGTTGCAGGATGCGGACGCCGCGGACGTTGTCCAAGATGTGCTCCGAAGTGTTGGGGCAGCGATTGGTCGGTTTGACTACGAGAGGGACAAGGGAGGTTTTCGGGCGTGGTTGTTTACGATCACGCGGAACAAACTGGCGACTTACTACGAAAAACGAATTCGAGCGAATCCGACCGCCGGCGATACCGCTGAGTTGGACATGCTCAACCAAGAACCAGGTGGCAAGGACGAATTGGCCGAGAGTTGGGAACGTGAACACCAACGCCGAGTCGCCGCCAAAGCGATGAGGTTGGTCGAACCGAAAACGGAACCAAAAACATGGAAGGCTTTTACTATGACCGCAGTCAACGGAATGCCCGCCGAAGAGGTGGCCGCTCAATTGGGAATGTCCAAAGGTGCGGTGTACGTCGCGAAGAGTCGTGTCACCGCCAAGCTTCGCGATGAAGTCAATCGAATCGTTGCGGACGAAGACGCAGGAGAGTTGAATTGAAAGTTATTGATCAATGCCCCGATCCGGTCGAACTGAGCGAACTGATTCAATATGAACTGTCCGAGGCCGACACGGACCGCGTGACGCAGCACATTCAGAATTGCACAACCTGTCAACAAAAACTGCAGACGATTGCCAGTGGTGACGTTCCGGTTGAAGAACTCGTACAGGAACTGAAAGAGCAAAATCCCGACGGCGGTTCGGCGTTTTGGGCCACAATCGAACGCCTGTCCGATGAAGTGCGCTCTCAGCAAACGATCAATCTTCCCGGCGGCAGCCAGGCGTCGAGCGCGGACACCAGCAGTTTTAATAATGCGGGAAAGCTCGACTCGGCAACGCCGCCGCCACACATACCCGCGAGCACTAACCCGCCCGAGGACCGTTCGTTTCTCGAACCATCGGACGACCCGGCGTACCACGGGACGTTGCAACATTT
>JBICHZ010000285.1:0-8159 GCA_043101355.1 Rhodopirellula sp. JB044 | reverse complement strand
ATCGCTGCACGGCACGGTACTGCATTGCACAGCCCCGGCACTGCACAGCCCCGCACTGCACAGCCCCGGCACTGCACAGCCCCGCACTGCACAGCCCCGCACTGCACAACACTGCCCTCGCGAGCTCACTGTGGCGGGCTGGTTTCCTGAGGCCTCTCGCTCATGATGACGTCTGCGAGAGGCTTTTTCTGTTCTCGGGTTGCCCCTCTTATTTGACGTAAAAATCAAGGCATCACGGATGAAGCGACAATGGCGAATCACTCCTCACGACGCACCCGTGGTCGAGCAGTTGATTCGTTCATCGGGGCTTTCGCCGGTGGTGGCCCAGTTGCTGGTCAGTCGCGGTGTTTATTCCAGTGACGACGCCTCGGCTTTTCTCGAAACGAAGCTGACGAATCTCCGCGACCCCCAGGAATTGCCTGGTATACCCAAGGCCACGGGGATTTTGATCGAGGCGATAAAGGCTCAAACGCCGATCGTGATCTACGGGGACTACGACGCGGACGGCATGACGGGCGCGGCGATCATGGTCAACGCGCTGCGTTTGCTCGGCGCCGACGTTAGCTACTACGTCCCCAATCGGCTCGAGGAAGGATACGGCCTCAATGATGATGCGATCCGCACTCTGGTGAACCGCGGCAAGAAGCTGATCGTGTCGGTCGACTGCGGAATCGCCAGCGTGGGGTGTGCGAAACTATGCCGGGAACTCGGCGTCACGTTGATCATCACCGACCACCACCAGATCGGCGACGATCTGCCCGATGCCGAAGCGATCGTGCACCCGCGATTGCCGGGAACCCACTATCCGTTCGGCGAATTGTGTGGCGCGGGTGTGGCGTTCAAATTGGCGTGGTCTTTGTGCCAAGCCAAATGCGGCCAAAAGAAAGTCACGCCGCCGATGAAGCGGTTGTTGATGCAGTCCATCTCGCTCGCGGCGATCGGGACCATCGCCGATGTGGTGCCGCTCGTGGACGAGAACCGTGTCCTTGTCACCCACGGACTCAGAGCACTCAAGGCCAACCCGTTGCCTGGACTCTTTGAGTTGATGAAGCGAACGAAGCTGGACCAGGTTTCCGAGCTGAATACCGAGAGCGTTTCGTTCACGCTCGCCCCCAGACTCAACGCGGCCGGTCGGCTCGGTCAGGCACAACTCGGCATCGAGTTAATGACGATCGACGCCGGCGAACGAGCGGTGATGCTCGCCGAGTACATCGACGGTCTCAACGCGACCCGCGACACGCTGCAGCGAAGCGTTCAGATGGCGGCGCAGAAGCAGATTAAAGAAGAATTCGATGCCGAGAAGGACGCCGCCTTGGTCCTCAACGGGATCGGTTGGCACGCGGGCGTCATCGGTGTTGTTGCCGGTCGGCTCGCCGAGAAATATGCCAAACCGGTGATCATCATTTCGATGGATCAAGCCGGCAAGAACGACGCGGTCGGCTCGGGGCGTGTCGGGGGAACCGGCGTGAATCTGTTCGAGGCACTCAAGGATTGCGAAAACCGATTGGTTCGTTTTGGAGGGCATCCGGCGGCCGGCGGTTTGACTATTCGAGAGGCCGACATCGAAGCGTTTCGCGGAGACTTCTGCGAGGCGGTTGCCAAGCAGTGGGCTGAACAGTCGATCGAACCGACGATTCAAATCGACGCCGAAGCACCGCTCGGGCAACTCAACCTGCATATCATGAAGCAGATTGAAACGATGGCTCCCTTCGGTGCGGGCAACCCCAGGCCGGTGCTCATGGGGCGTGGGATCGAACTCGCAGAGCCCGCGAAAAAGATGGGCAGCAGTGAACGCCACCTGTCGGTCAGATTGAAACAAGGCAGCAAAGTGATTCGCGGTGTCGCGTTCGGGGCGGCCGACTGGTGCGACCCGCTGAACGATTGCGACGGCCCGATCGAGATCGCGTACCGCCCGGTGATCAACGAGTTTCGCGGCTACAAGAGTGTCGAAGTCCATCTGGTCGATTGGCGCGAACAGACCGTCTCGCAACCGGTTTCCACTTAGCTGACCCGCAGCGTGTCCCGCATCGTTCGGTCTATCCGAGACCAAGACCAGCACCGATCCGCCACGTGCGACGTCCCGACTTAGGTCACCCGAAAGTGTTGCCCCAGCAACCGAGAAGGCAGCATCAAGGCAAACACCAAAACTGCGATTTCGGCACCAACGGCGAGCATTGTGATCGCGGCGGCAATCGGAATGATCGCCATCAAACCTGCACGAATCGTTCCTTGGATCTTTGCCGGAGACGGATTCATCGTCGCCGAGCGGGCTCGCAGCAGGGTCGTTGCGAGCATCAGCAAAATCGCGGCCGGGAAGATCAGCACCGGATCAACTCGCCACGCCGTCATCCACGCGGGCCCGTCGCCTTCAAAGCCGATACCTGCAAAACGAGGCGCCCACGCTAACAGCATCGTTCCGATCGTCATCGCAACCAGACCGATCGGCAGATGAATGGTTCGGTCGCCGATTGATTCACGACGACCAAACGTCGTCAGGCCGGCGATATACGTTCCCATTCCAATGGCGAATGCGAGCACTACCGGGGTGATCCCGGGGGCGATCGACGGCCCCAGTGCAACGATTTGTACATCGTGGAGATTGTCAGGGCCGACCCCTGCCGCAATGGCCGCGTTTGCTGCACTCGCCCCCAACAGGAAACTGCACACACGACACATTCCCATCACCGCGGGAGCAATGGGTGTGCGTTTCAACGGGCCGTCATAAAGGAAGATGCAAACGGACAACACCGTCGCCACAATCGCCGGTAGCCATCCAATGCTTCCCCTGCTCCAAAAGCCGATTCCGAGTGTCGGTACGATACCCAGTAGCAACAAACCCCATCCCGCAGTCTTTGCCGCGCCGGTTGAAATCGCGCCGGTGACGAGCGGTCCTTGGCGTTGGTTCTCTCGGTCACGCGGAAGATCGAAAACGTCGTTAAGGATCATGCCGGCCCAATAAAGGCAAACGCCCGAAACGATCCCCAAGCCGAGGAAGATCCAAATCGAGGTTCCGCCATCGGGAAAGGCATCGAGATCAAGTCGCCCGGTGTACCAACCGCTGCCCCCGAGCACCAACAAGAACGACGCGGCAACATCCGCGAGGACTGTAAAAACGTTGGGCAAGCGGACTAGGGTCGCCCACAATTTCCATTTGGCGGTGTTCATTTGGGGGGCAGTGTTCATTCGCGAGGCAGCGTTCATCTGCGAAGCATTCGGCTTTGACGCTCGGTAATTTGAATCCCATAGCGAGTGAGGTAGCGGTCGGTGTCGTTGGTAAAGTTCACCGACATGTCTTGGTTTTCAAATCGAAAGCGTCCGATCGGTGGCGACGATATCGGACGAATCGAGTACAGCTCAATCAAACTGATCAGCCGCCCCTTCTGTGTGGCGGCGATTGGTTTCTCCGCCGGTGCCTTCGGTGCGGCGGACAACGCATCAACAGCGGTACCTGTGCTCGCGAGCCCGCTATGGGAGTTGCCATCGACCGACGTGTCAACCGATCCATCTTCGGCGGATCCGCTGTCTTTCGATCCATTCGCCGAGTTGGGTGGTTCGTTGGTTTGTGGGTCGGTCCAAAATTCGATACGCAGCGGTAGGCCTTGTCCGAATCCGGTTTCGGGGGAAGCCGCTTTGGCGATCGCCACCACGACCTGCGTGGGACACAGTTCAGGCCAAGTTGGAGTGCCGAATTCTTCGAGTCTGGCTTCTCGGATGTCGGGACGCATCGATCCTCGAATGATCCAAACGTCTCGATCTTCCAAACGCCCCGAAACGACCTGGAGGTCGTGGTCCGCGGCAATCGACTCGAGCATTTCCGTCCATCCCCCAACCCGAACGCTCGGCGGAAGATGATCGACCAGGTGGTCACGGCGAGCCGTTGTTTGTCGGTGGTCCGTGGCGTTTCCGCTGGTAAGACTACCGCGGTAGACAGGTGCGGACACGGCCGAGTTCGCTCCGCTGTGCACCCATTGGTCGAGTCGCCCCACGTCGACGCGTTGCAGGGAGACGTCGTCACCGATTTGTTCCCGCGTCCACGCCAAACGTCCGTCGCTGATTTGTTGCAGAGTGTGTTTGCCGTCCCCGTCATGCATGGCGACTTGCATGTTGAACCATCCGCTGCCGTCGCCGGCTTGTTCGTAAGTACCGACGCCGATCACTTCGCGGCCGCCGACCCAAACCCGTTGGCGAAATTTGGCGTCGAAGGCAGGGCCGAGGGCAATTTGCTCGATCACCCGGGCGAGAAGACGTCGAGCCGGGTCGGCGTCCGCCGGTGCGATCGATTTTATTTTGTCGGTCGCGGATGCTGTTTGGGCCGAGCTGCGATTCACTGCCGGCCCCACCGCGGCGATCGATCCGAATAGCAAAATCAGGGCGAAAATCCAATTTTGCCGCTTCTTCACGCCCTCTCGACGCGTCGCTCGATCGTTCCGGTGAGGGCAACAACAGTCGTGCGGGTCAATCTTCATGTGCGGGTTGTGACGATTTTATCAAAGATTCGAGGCCTGACCTGCCGATGCAACGTCGTAGCGATGGGTCCGTTCGTGGATTCAGAGCGTCAACGGCGTGTGGATCGTAGAGATCTCGGGCCGTCGAAGTCCATCCCATTCGATCACGATTCGTCACCATGACGGATTAACACCTGTTCGACTTTTGGCCAGGGATCCCGTGCGGGTCTCCCCGAATCCTCGAACGCAGCGACCCATGACGGGGGAAAAGATGAAACGAATCGTCACTCATTTGGCGCTAACGGCGACCATGGCGATGATCGCCACCGGGTGTGTGCCGGTTCGCCATAACATGCCACCGGAGCAGCGGATGATGCAGCCCGGACCTGGCGTCGGTGGACCTGGCCCCGGCGTCCTCGGACCGCCGGCCTACAACCCCATGATGGGAGCCGCGGCCGCCGACACGTCGACATCCGGATTGGCAGCGAACGAAAGCCAAACCGCAGACGGCAAAACGTCGATCAGCGATTTGGCGACAGGGGACAGCAACCCTGAAATCTCCTTGGTCGGATACGATCAAGTCGAAGCCCAAACAGCCGGTTTCCGCCAACTGCTCAAAGGCGGTGCGGGAGCCGATTGCGGTTGCGGCGGTCACGGTGACTCCGCAGGCTGTGGCAGTGGCGGGCAAGTGATCCCGCCCGGCGGCGGCGTGATGATGACGTCGGGCATGCACGGCATGATCTCAACCGCTCAGGTCACCTTCGGTAGCCCTGACGGAATGCACGTCCGATACGATGTCAGCGGTTCGGGCATGTTCGACAGCGAACCACTCGTGGTTCCCGCTCGTCAGAACTTCCCACAAGGCGGTTTGTATCGTTTGAAGTTAACCAACATTCCTAGCCGTCCCGGTGTGGAATTGTACCCAACCGTGGAACTCGCGTATGCCAACCCACGCACCGGAGCCTATCTCGCTCACAACTCGGTGCCGTTGCAGTTCAGCGAAGAGGACTTCGACCAAGTCCTGACCGGTAACTTCGTCACCAAAGTTATCTATCTTCCCGATCCCGAGTTCCAAGGTCCTGCCATCGCCGGCATCGACACACTCGTCAGCACTCGACTCGATCCGGGCATCGACCCGATCGTCGAAGCCGACCGACGCGGTAGCATCCTCGCGATCATCCGTCTCGGTGACAAAGATATCGAGATGGCTGGTGGCGGAATGGCCGGCATCGCGGGAGCCGGCATGATGGGCGCTCCGATCGCCGGACTGCCTGCACCGTTCGCACCCGCCATGACCGACGGATGTGGTTCGCCTGCGGGACCGGGAGCCGGCAAAGTGGGTGCACCACCTAGCCTTCCTGGTATGGTCGCCGGCGTCAACGCACCGCAATACGGCATGCCGTACACCGGAACGCCGATCGGATTGCCTGGTCCTCCTCACATTCCGTTGGGAGCACCGGCTGGGTTGAAGAGTCACACGATTCGTAACCACACCCACATGCACATGCCTCGTCCGGTTGAAGACCTTCGTATCGACGTCCGTCAACAACCTGGCATGAGCTATCCGAACCCGGTAAGCCGCATCCGCGTTACCGAGCAAAATATCCATCCCGGCGTGCCAAACGCTCGCCCAGGATATGAGCACCCGAGCCAACGGGTGTACTAAACAGGCTGAATAACAGCCGAGCGAAGCGGGCTGGATCAGTCCGCTTCGCTTGCGTTATCGGCATCGAGTCGCTTGACCACGCTCAGGCGACTTTTATTGACAATGTCCGTTGGGTTTCGTCAGTTAGAAAAGGAACAGGCGATGTTAAGACGCTCACTCTTACTGCTCTTGGTCGCGTGTTGTGTCTCGAACATCGCCAAGGCTGCGGATCCCTCGGATTATCTTCCCCGGCGTTCTGGTCATTCGCTCTATACCGGTGACATGCCGGCCGGAGTCATCGCATCGACCCGGCAAGCGATGAGCTACCGCCAACCGGTACAGCCATATTTTCAACCGGTTCGGTTTCACGGGCCCGACGGTGTGCGTTTTTCACTAGCGCAGTACGGCACGTTCGGTGAGGGGGAGTCGAACTTGATGGCCGGTCTGATGATCGGCCAGGTCTATCGGTTTCGCGTTAGCGGTATCCCGAGAGCCGAGGGAGCCGAGTTGTATCCGACGATCGAAATGGTCGATCGGACTTACCCGCCGCCGGGACTCGCAACCACCTATCCGATTCCAGTGAATCTGGACGAGGATGACATTCTCGCCGCCTTGGAAGGACGATTGGTCACTCGAGTGATCTATTTGGAAGACCCGCAAACCGCCACACCGCTCGCCGAAGGGCCGAACGGACCTGTCGCGATCGATGTTCCTGAATACCAGGATCCTTTGGAGATTGCTGATTTACGAGGACGTACCGTTGCGATTCTTCGCATCGGATCGTTGGCGCCGCCCCGTGCGGAAGTGTTGAAGAGTCAGTTCTTTTTTGGTCACCCATCTTGGGCTCCCATTTTTAAACCAAATCCATGATCTCATTCACTGACAACAAATTCAGCGGGAAGCAACACGTTTTCGCATCGCTCACGCCGTGCTGCGGTGTGATGGCGTTGACGTGCGTGTTGGCGGTTACCACCGGTTGCACCGGGTTACCGATCGGGGCGTCGAAAAGCCAGTCGCCGGTGAGTTCTGTGTCGGTCAGTTCTGCGCCGGTCAAAGAATCCGCGATTCAGAATACTTCGGCCCAGAATGCTTCAGCAACTCCAGTCGCTTTGGAATCGGTTGCGGAGCTAGCCCACGGCGTTGCCACCGCGACCGCTGCACCGTCAAATACCACGGGGGTCGCCGCGCAATCGGCGCCGATCTCTCAAGTCGGTTTTCGTCGGTCGTCCGTTCATGTTGGCGATGACAACTGTGAAACGCCGGACTGTGGATGTTCGTTTGGGCCTTGCGCCGATGCGCGGTGTGGCGGTTGTGTCTCGTGCAACCATCGCCCCCACGGGTACGCGATGCCCGCGATGGCGCCGCAACCGTGGCTCTACGATCCACAAGAGTTTTTGTGTGACGGTGGCGACCAGGATCCAAACGCCGCTCTGACGGTGGACGATCGCATCATCGGTTTGCAACCCGAGGACACGGTCACGCACTACACCACCGAGGACGGTGACATCGAGTTCGCCGCGTCGAATCGCGTTTGCGTTTACTCTCCTCGCTTTGGCAATGTGCGACGCATCACCGGTGCGATTCAGGGTGACGGAGCCATCGGAGTCTCGGGAGTCGATCGTCCGGTCGGCCCCGTGGACGTCAACTACGATTTGCCCGGTTTGGTGGTCCGCGATTCCGTGGAAGTCGACCGTGCCGAGTTCACGCGGCGGGTGGATTCCATGCGTGACCGAAATCGCGGAGTGCGAATCGAACGCGTTCAACAACTGCACCTGATGTCGGATGTTCTCGCGGTATTGGCGGGTATCCAAGACATCAGTATTTCGGAACTCGACGAGTCGTTGCTCGCCATGCTCGAACGGCATGCCGTTGCGGCCAACACTTGGACGCTCGATCAAAGTGTCGAAGTTGAAATTCAGGACTTGGAACCACCGGTGTTGACTCGAGACCAAAAGGTCGATGCCTTGGTCGTGTATGAGTTTCCTGACGCCGGGCGTCTCAACCTGATCAAGATCGTCGACAAGCAACACGCCGCGATCGGCGATACCGTCACCTTCGCCTTGCGACTG
>JBICHZ010000284.1:0-3865 GCA_043101355.1 Rhodopirellula sp. JB044 | reverse complement strand
GTGCGATAAAGTGGGTGCGATCCCCGAGCACCTGGCCCCGATCCTGAGCCGCATCGGGCTGGACGCGGT
This sequence comes from Rhodopirellula sp. JB044, assembly GCA_043101355.1. Classification (GTDB taxonomy): domain Bacteria; phylum Planctomycetota; class Planctomycetia; order Pirellulales; family Pirellulaceae; genus Rhodopirellula. The sequence goes on along the minus strand of JBICHZ010000284.1, from coordinate 3,796 downwards.
CGGTTGGTGCGACGTGGTTTCGAAGTTCGGCCGCGTGTTTAAGCGAGCCGCCGGCACACCGGAGAGCCTGGCACGAGAAGCCATCCGCACCGGTCAGCGCTGGCTCTGTGCCCCGGAGAACCCCTTGGGTCTCTCTTCTACCTAGCAACCGGTGCCCGCGACCTGCTATCGAAATCTCCCTGCGGTGTCGGCTGCGCGAAAGGCTGCCGAAATCGCAGCGGATCGCTCGCAACAGCCCTTTCGTCGGCAGAGAGCCGCGATCGGATGGCATGAAGCCTGTCGCCTGCCCTGCCGTCAGGCTTCGTCGGCGTATTTGCGCCCCATCGGCAGGTGTAAAACATGGCTGGCCCTTTCTGGCTCGCTTGTCCGAGGAGCCATCGCTTGTGCACGCGAACCGACGACGGTGCCGGTTAGCGAATTACTGCCGCGTGGCAACGTAGTGTACTGTCCGTCGCCCGGGCCACGAGCGAGTCAATCATCGCAGGGTCAATGGTCCAGGTTGCTCAATTCGGTTCACGAGCTTCGGGTTCTTCGGTCCAGCCCGCCTTCTTCATGGCTTGCTGAGCCTGCCGCAAATTCCAGTAGTTTCGATTAACGGTTCCTTGGCACAGGAACATCGAGCTGCCCGCATGCCAAGCGACGTGTTCCAGCTTGAATTCTCCCAGCACATTATCAAGGACGTCGAGCCCAACAAAAGGAGCGAACGGCAGTTGTTCCTCGCGGCTAAAGAGGGCCATGCCCTTTGCGTATCGCAAATGTACAGCGTATTCGGTGCGAAACAAATTTGGCTCCTGGATTGTGATGGGATACTGATAGAACGTAGCCGGCAAAGCCCACCTGTTAACCCGAGCCGAACATGAACCGTCGGGTTCGGTGGTTCGGAAGCGAACGTCGTGATAACAAGCGGCCACTTTGTGAACCGAGATCGCGATAGTTCGCAGATACAATACCCGTGAAGTAGACGCAGCTCATGCGAATCCGGTACGGCAAAATTCGAAAAAGAGGTTTCGGGCAAAACACCGAAACTTAAAAAACGCCTCAACCACGGCGTTTCTTAACGGGCCAGCTCGGCCGAAGAAGGACTCTCGAAGTGCGAACTGGCCGGTAGGACCAATTCCGCAGACTTGAAGAGTACCCCCGAAGGGATTCGAACCCCTAACCCCTGGTTCCGAAGACCAGTGCTCTATCCAGTTGAGCTACGGAGGCGTGTTTGGTTGGCGGGCGTGTTTGGCACGCGTTCGCGTATGATGTACTTTTTTTGTTCGCAGGGCAAGTCAGGTCGGTGGCTTCACGGGGCGAGTTTGCCGAATTGTGATTGGTCTTCGCCGGTTGGGCCGATTGCAGAAACTGTGCCGACTGCGTCGAAACTGCCGCGATTGAATCGGTCATCTTGGTGACACGGTCACAGCGAAATTGGTGACACGGTCACAACAAAATTGGTGACATGGCCACAGCGGAAAGGCTTGCCTTTTGTGCTGCGGGCGGGAATTATGCCGGGGGCGGCCGGGTTTGGCAACTGGGTAGTGAATCTGGCACCTGGATAGTGAATCTGGCAATCGGGTGCGAAACCGCGTCTCATTGGATTGTCTCACGGCACGTTCGAACGCACACGCTTTGACGGCGGTCGCTATGATCGTTTTCGTGTGGTTTCGTACATGCGGTTTGGATGCGAAGGAGTTGGGGTGAAGGTGATTCTGGCCGAGAAGCCTTCGGTGGCGAGAGACTTGGCAGCGTACTTGAACGTGTCCGGGCGGCACGATGGTTATTTTGAAGGTGGCGGCTATCAGGTGACCTGGGCGTTCGGGCACTTGGTCGAACTCAAAGAGCCTGCGGATTACGACCCGTCGCTCAAACGTTGGTCGCTCGAATCGTTGCCTTTCATCCCCGATAAATTTCAACTGCGTTTGCGTGGCGATGATGGTGCGAAGAAACAATTTGCGACGATCAAGCGTTTGTTTCAGTCTGCTGACTCGTTGATCTGTGCGACGGACGCGGGGCGAGAAGGCGAGTTGATCTTTCGCTACATCATGTCGCTCGCCAAGTGCACCCGAAAACCGGCGGAGCGATTGTGGCTGAGTTCATTAACCCCCTCCGCGATCCGATCGGCTTTCGCATCCATTCGTCCCCTGTCGGACTACGACAATCTGTACGCCGCCGCCAAATGTCGCAGCGAAGCGGACTGGATCGTCGGCCTCAACGCGACACGCAATTACACCGTCCGATACCGGAACGGGGTGCCCGCGGCGAGTCCATCGGATTCTGATTCCAAACGGGTCGCAACGGGTTTGTTGTGGAGTTTGGGACGCGTGCAAACTCCGGTGCTCGCGATGATCGTCCGTCGAGACGACGAGATCCGAACGTTTCGGCCGCAGCCGTTTTGGGAGTTGATGACGGTCTACCGCGACGTTCAGTTTCGGTACACGGGAAAGCGTTTCGACAAAGAAGATGATGCCGAACAGGTGCGTCGAACGGCGGATGCCGAACCGCTCGAGGTGAAGAAGGTTACCGGCAAGCTGGAAAAGGCACAGCCACCACAGTTGTACGACCTGACCGAATTGCAGCGAGACATGAACCGGCGATACGGAATCTCCGCTGCCGACACACTCGCGGCAGCCCAGTCGCTCTACGAAGCCAAGCTGATCACGTATCCGCGGACCGATTCGCGGTACCTCAGCAAAGACATGAAGAAGGACGTTCCGAAAGTCCTTGAGAAACTGAAGCAACTCAAACCGAAAGAGATCGGCGAACTCGACCTCGCGTCGCTGCCCTTCACCGGGCGCATCGTTAACGATGCCAAGGTCAGTGATCACCATGCGATCATTCCGACCGGAGCGAACGCGGGTGTGCTCAATGATCGGCAGCAGAAGGTTTACGACGTGATCGTGGTGCGGTTCATCGCGGCGTTCTATCCACCATGCGAAAAGCAGGTAACGACCGTTGACGCGGAGGCCGGAAAGGTTGGTTTTCGAGCCCGTGGCGTTCGGGTCACCGTGCCGGGGTGGACGGAATTGTATCCTCGCAAAGCGAAACGCGGTGGTGACTCGGACGAACCGCAGGCGTTGCCGGAGTTCACTCGCGGCGAGAAAGGGCCACACAAACCTTTCATCAAACCCGGTGAAACTTCGCCGCCGAAACACTTTACCGAAAACACGTTGCTCGGGGCGATGGATACGGCCGGCAAGATGGTCGAGGAAGCCGAGTTGCGTGAAGCACTCAAGGAAAAGGGGCTGGGGACTCCCGCGACGCGGGCCGCCACGATCGAAACGCTGCTGAACCGGAAGTACATCGTTCGTGATAAGAAGAACATCCTTGCCACAGATCTCGGTCGTTATCTGATCGCGATCGTTCGTGACCGCAACCTGACCTCGCCGGAGTTGACCGGGGAATGGGAGGCGAAGTTGAAACAGATCGAAACCGGCAAACTTTCGTCCGATGTATTCATGCGTGAGATCGAACAATACACACGCGAAATCGTGCATGCCGGTTCATCGGGGGCGGTGGACCACCGGGTTTACGGTCCGTGTCCCCGTTGTGGGCAACCGGTGATCGCGGGCAAAAAGGCGTTTGGTTGTTCGGGGTGGCGCGACGGATGCGATTTTGTGCTCGAGCCGAACTACCGAGGCGTGGGGCTGTCGATGGTGCAGGTGCGTGAACTGCTGCAGGTCGGATCGATCAGCACGCCGGTGTTGGTCGACGGCGAGGCTCCGTTCTTGTTGACAATGAATGGGAACGGTGTCGTCGTGGAGGTGCCTGTCCCGACCGGGAACGAGCAATCGACGGACGAGACGCCCACGGT
>JBICHZ010000283.1:0-34258 GCA_043101355.1 Rhodopirellula sp. JB044 | reverse complement strand
TCAACGCTCTCGCCGGAGCCGCCTCGCTCGGGATCGCCGTCGCGGGCAGCAACGCGGTCACGGTCAGCATCAGCGTCGGGCTGGCGAAAAACACAATCACCTCGCAAACCCTCGCCACCATCGATGACGCCCACTTTGAGCGAATTGTCGACACCGGAATCGACATTCCCGACAGTGATCCGGCCGCGACTTACCTCGCTCGCGATTATGCGGTCAATGACTTCACCGTGCGAGCCAACTCGTCAGGATCGATCGATGCGATCGCGGCAGCCGCATCGATCAGCGCCAGCTTCGGCAGCACCGGCGGTGCCGTCGCCGGGGCCGGTGCCGAAGCCACCAACCGCATCAACGCATCGACTCTCGCGACGATCGTCGACAGCCGCATGTCGGCCAACGGGCACGTCGATGTCGATGCGGTTCAGTCCACCGCGATCAACTCCTTTGTCGTCTCTGCCGCGGTCGCGGTGGCGGGCGGATCCAACGCGGTCGGCGCCGCAATCGGTGTTTCGCTCGCCCGGAACATCATCGGCCAAGCCGACGTCGCGGTCGCGATCGATCACGACCTGAGCAACCGCAACATCACCATCACCCCAGGCCAGACCATTGAAGTCAACTCCGGCCCCGGTGCAGGTGATGTGTACCGGTATGTCGGCAACGTTTCTCTCAGCGATCCGGTGCCATCGTCGGACGAAAACTGGTTGACGCGGCTCGACTTCAACGACCGCACCCAATGGGTCCGCGCCGACATCGGTCCGGTCGCTCAAGACGCCAACGACCCAACGGTCGGAAAAGCCGCCGCCGCGATTCTGCTCGACTCGGCGATCGTTTCGACCGGTGATTTGACCGTGGATGCCGAATCGCGTTCGAAGATTCAGTCGTTCGTCTTTGCCGCCTCCGTCGCCGCATCGTTCGGATCCAACGCGGCCGGATTGGCTGGAGCCGGTGTCGGATCGTACAACGAGATCACGCTCAACGTTGCCTCGACCATCGACGGCGAACACGCCGCCCCCGCGGTCGAAGGTTACCGAGGAATTGACGGCGCGTTCATCGTGACAACCGGCGCGTCCGAACTGACCAATTTCTCGTCGTCGAGCTTTCCCGCCTATCACGTCCGCAGCGTTTCGCTCGACACCGACGACAACACACAAATCGACTCCTTCGCAGGAGCCGCGTCGATCGCCGCTGCGTTCGGGGCCAACGGGATCGGACTGGCGATCGGTGTGTCGCTGGCGACGAACGTGATCAACAACGACATCGACGCATCGATCCGCGACGTCACGCGAGGCATCTACACCACCGGATACTCCACCGTCTCGACGACGCGCGAAGCCAAGAACATCAACGGTGAAACGGTATACTTCTTCAACCACACGATCGACAGCGAATACGAGGGTGACATCTCCGTCACCGCCGACGAAAACGCGACCATCGAATCCGTTTCCGTCGCCGCCGCCGTTTCGCTCGCCTTCGGTTCGATCGGTGTCGCCTTGTCCGGCGCCGGTGCCACGGCGACCAACGAAATCAACAACACCGTCACCGCGACGATCGATCATTCGACGACCATTGCCGACGGCGCCTTGATCTTTGCCGTCGAAGACCATTCACCGTCGCTCGCGACGCCCGATCCGGATCTCGCCGAAACGGTTCTGATCGGGATCACCCGTTCGGACATCCTCGTCGACGCCAACAACACGTCGCACATCGAGTCGAAAGTCTTCGCCGTCGCGGCCACCGTCAGTGGAGGCAGTTTTGCGGGAGCCGGATCGATTGGCGTTGCCCTTGCTGACAACACGATCGGAACCGAAGGCGCCGCGTCGGGAGCCAACACGCACCAAACGATCGCGTCGATCACCGATTCCACGGTCTCCGCGGGCAACGACATTGACGTTCTCGCGAAGAACACAGAAACCGTCCGCACGTTGTCGTTTGCCGGTTCGGTCGCGATCGCCGCGGGAGTCGGCGCGGCGGGCTCGGCAACCGGAACGACCAGCAACACGACTCTGTCCAACGACACCCACGCGTACCTCAGCCGCACCTCGGCATCGGCCGGTGAAGACCTCACGGTCAAGGCCACCGGCGACTCGCGAGTGCTGCGTGCGACGGGCGTCGGTGCCTCGCTCGCTCTCTCGGTCGGTGCCGTTTCCGTTGCCGTTACCTTAATCGAAAACCACATCGACGCGGACGTTCGGGCATGGATTGATGACGACGACTCGGACGCCAACGATGTCGCGCTGAAGGTCATCGCGGTCGGCGACATCATGGTCATGGCTGACGCCGAAGCCATGCGGATCGATAAGGTTTCAGGCACTGTCGCCTCGGTTTCCGGCGGGATTGTCTCGGCCAGCGGCGGTGGTCTGGAAATCGAAAACCGTATCTCGAACAACGTCGTTGCGGAGATCGATGCGGGCGTCACCGTCCAGTCCAATCAAGACGTCACCGTTCGCGCCAACGAAGACGCCTATGTCGACGCCGACGCCACCGCGGTCACGGTCGCCGTCAGCCTCGGTGCGGCGATCGGGGTTGCGACCGTCACCAACACGCTCGAAAGTACCGTCGAAGCCGCCGTCCGTTCGGCACGTGTGGAGGGAGTCGACGTGCTCGTGCGAGCCGACTCGGACGCGCACGTGGATCGCACGACGACGGCCGGCGTCTCCGCATCGCTCGTCGGTGTGGCCGCCAACTCCGCCGACGCCAATCTCAACACGACCGTCAACGCGATCGTCGATAACTCAGCGATTCTCGCCAGCGATGAGCTCTCCGTTCTCGCCGACGCCGACGGCTACGCCCGTGCCGATGCACTCGGCGGTGCGTTCGGCGCGATTGCGGTCGGCGTCATGCAATCGGACATCCGCCGCGGCACCGATTCGACTCCCGACGTGACGTCGTTGATCGACAACGGTTCGGCCATTTCGACCGGTCGACTGATCATGTCGGCGACGTCCTATGACGACCTGCTCGCCACAACCGTGGCCGCGGGAGGAGGCGTCGTCTCGGCCGCGGCTTCGCAAAGCAACGTCACCAGCAATCAAGAAACGCTCGCCAAGGTCGGCACCGACGTCGTGATCGTCGCGGGGCCGGTCAGCATCACATCGAGCAACACGCAGCACGCGGATTCCTCCGCCGATGCCTACTCCGTCGCACTCGCCACGGGAGCCGGTGCCGGGACACATAACCTGCTCACCGGTGACGCCGACGTCGAAGTCGACGGGGGTGCCAAAATCTACGCCGAGAACTTCTCCATCGGCGCAACCAATCGAGTGCACAAAAACGGCATCAACAACGGCTTCAATCTGAGGAGCGGTTCGGTCGGGTTGGGGTCGCTCACGATTCTGAAAAGCCAAACCGATATCGGAACGGTCTCCAACAACGTCGAAGCCCTTGTCACGATCAGCGACGGTGCATTGATCGAAGTCGACGGCGGCACGTCGGACAATCCGGGTGTGCTCGACATCGAATCGATCGTCGTCGCGGAAGCCTACGATCGGACGAAGATCGAAGCCGTTTCCGGGTTCGGTGCGACTCACGCGAACAGCGACATTGATTCGAACACCAACGCGAACGTGGTCATGGACGGTGCGTCTTTGATCAACAAACGAGGCGACATCAATATCGCCGCCACCCACGACGTCGGGCTCTTCCCCAGCGCCAATCTGTTCTCGGCGGGAGCCAACGTGGTCGCCGGAGCCGACGCCAACGCCAACGCCGACGTGGACAACACGATCACGGTCAACGACAGTTTGGTCCGCGGTGCCCAGGTGCAGATCATGTCCGGCCGCAGCAACTTCCAAATCCCCAACCTCGTCTCGCTCAGCAGCAACGTGGACGTCACGACCGCGTCGCTCGGACCGTCCGTCGCGATCGGTACTCCCGACGCCAACGCAACTTATGTCAACCAGGTCGCCCTCGACAACGGCGCGAACATCGAAGGCTTCAAAGACGTCGTACTGGTCGCCGAGCAGAACATCGACATCCCCGTTCGAGTCGCCACCGACGGCCTCGTGCTCAGCCTTTCGCTCGTCCCGTACGGTTACAACGTTGGCGGCAACACGAGCCGCAACGGCACATCCGAAGTCAGCGTTTCGACGGGAGCCAACGCGTCGCACGTCACCGCCGGAATCTACAACAAATCCGTGATGGTGATCCGCAGCGTCGCGTTCGACCAACAAAAGATCACCGACGCGGCGAGCACCGCCGACCCCGCTCCCGCCGGATACGACTTTGATCCCAACGGCGGCAAGTTTGTCGTCGGCGATAACGACTACGCCTTCGCCGAATTCCTCGGACTCGATCTCGATACGCAGATCCCCTACGAGTTCCAAACTCTGACCGTCGACCAGATCGCCGTGGATGTCTCGATCGGAAACGTCGTCACGGTCGAAGGCACCTACCACACCGGCGGCGTTGCCGGCCGCTCGTATCGCTACTACCCGGTCGACGGGCAAGGCAACCTGCGTTCCGATCTCGACGATCAACAACTCGTTCTACAAAACATCAACTACGCCGACACGTCCCTGTGGCAAGACCTCGGCGTGCTCTCACCGGCCCAAGCCCAAACCGCATCGAACAATTCGATCGTCTACACCAGCGGCCAGACCGCCGTGTTCGAAGCCAGCCTGAACGACAAGTTCTACGTTATCAAAAACCCCGACATCGACATGCCCACGCTGTCGTATCGGAACATCGGCAACCTGTTGCTCGACCAACGCAAACAAGTCGTCGAGTGGATGAACTCTCACTCGAACAACCCCGAAGCGATCGCACGGTACCAAGTCCAACTCGACCAGATCGATGCCACACTCAAAGACCTCGGGTTGACCGAAGAACGCACCATCGAGGAGTCCGGCAGCAACGGCACCGTCACCAAAACGATCACCGTCGTTCGCGAAGAACTCGATGCCATGTTCATCGAACTTCCCAACATCTACGCCGCACCAGGGTCGGTCTACGTCACCGCCACGGCACCGTTCGCGTACAACCCGAACGTGCTCGCGCGGGACGAATCGAGCATCACGATCGAAAACAACACGCCGTTCATCCCGATCGTCGGCGAAACGATCGTCCGCGACAACCGACGTGTCGTGGTCATTGATGACGAACTCGTCCAATTCGAACCCGGCTTCGTCTATCACAACTACCGCAAAGTCCTCTCGAGCGGCGATTCCGGATCGTCCGGACATGCCGGCGCGAGTACCGGTGACAACTCGTCGAGTTTCGGCACATCGACGATCACCATCACCAACAACACCATGACCGCCACGGACGCCGGACTCGCCGCGCCCGATACCGAACTGTTTGACGGCACTCCGCCGGCGAATACGCCGACGTTCACCGCCCCCGACGATTTGTACATCACCGGCGACGTGATCAACGAAAACGGTTCCGTTCATATCGTCAACGCCTTCGGCAGCATCACCGTCAGCGGCGAAGTCCGCGGGGCATCGGTCAACATCGAAGCCGGCAAGGATTTCAACCTCAACAGCGAAGATTGGCTGCACACCAACCGTGACCCGCGGCAGTACATCAACTACCAGTACTACCGCAGTGCCGTGTTCAACAAAGACGGCACCCCTCGATACCAAACCTTCGCCGACGCGAGCGATGTCGGCGTCCCCGAGTTCCAATCCATTCGGATCTCGTTCGGCTCCTTCTCGCGGACGTTCTATCTCCCAACCGCCGGTGGCGGAGGCGGCAGCCTCGAACAAGCGATCAACGAGGACGAATCGGCGATCACCGCCCAAGGTGCGATCTCGATCACCGCTCGCCAACTGAACATTAACGGGTTGGTCCAATCGGGCGTCGATACCATCACGGTCAACGTGCCCTCCTCGTTCCGTCAAACATCGTCGACAACGTCGTTGACCGACAGCAACGGGAACGGAATCGGTGGCATCACCTTCACCAGCGCCAACGAACCCGTCTCGGTTCCTGTTAACGGATACTTCGATGCGGCCAAGCAAGCGATCGTGTTCAACCCGATCACTCCTTCCGGTGGACGCATCACACTCGCAGGACGTTTGATGTCGACCGGCAACGGACGCATCGTGGCCGCCCACGGTTACGCGAATGTCAAAATCGATAACCAAAGCGGTTACGACGTTATCCTTAACGAAATTGACACCACGACCGATCGCGTCGGTCAGATCATTTTGCTCGATACAGACAGTCTGACCAAAACCGTCTACACGATGAGCGACGCGGGCATGCAAGCCGAAAACTACGTCGGCCAATTCATCCAAGGCGAATCAGACGTCGCCTCGGGAATCGACGCGCTCTCGCGAATCGAATACCAACTGCATCCGACCAATCCGACCAGTTCTGCGTCCGGTGCCGACCCGCACATGCAGTACCGTCCCGGAATCGTCAACCAATTCGGCAACACCGACCCCGACCCGGAATTGCTCTACGTTTGGGTCGAAGGCCAAGACAAAACGAAAGTCGTTGTCCGCAAATACGAGAAACGTTCGTTCAACTTGTTCGGCGACAACGCCTTCGGCGACTTCCTCGTCAAGGACGCGTCGTTCAAATGGGAAACGGTCAACTTTCGCGACGCCTATCCGATCCTGAAATCGGAAGTCGTCGTCGGGATCGGCGAAGCCGGCTACCCGGTCAACTCGGCCGGCCAGTCCTACGCACAAGACCAAGCGTACACAATCAAGTACGAACAAACGCCCGATGCAACCGTCGACATGAAAGCCGACACGCATGTGTATATCGTCGGCGACAACTACGCGGGGCTGAACGGATCGAACCTGTACTACAAGTACGTCGGACCGCTGCCGGCCGAGTACGAATTATCCAACCAAGATTATGGGGACACGGATCTTTGGGAGGTCGTCGCGCCCGGTGACTTCCCCAAAGCCTCCGGCGGGATCTTCCCCGGCAATGTCGTCGGCAGCGATTTTAAGAACGAAAGCCAGAACGCTCGTCGTTGGACCACCGGCGGCGGATGGCTGCGAAAGAAAACCATCCACACCGAAATCACCACGGCGACCGGGGTCACGGACTACTACACCCACACGCTCAAAGCCGATTACCCGATCGACATCTCGTTCGTCGGCGGTGCCACGACATCGACAATTGACATTCACTCCGGCGGCAACATCATCCTCAAAGGGGACATCGACGCGCCCGAAGGCAGCACCATTCTGTTCGACGCCGGCGGCGACGTGATCGGTGCCGGAACGGTTGGTTTCTATGGCGTCACGCCCGAAATTCATACCGGCGGTAACATCGATGTGAACATCGAAACCGACAACGGGCCGCTGATCATTTCCGCCGGCGGGACGGTTCGTGTCGACGGCATCACCAACCAACTCGTTCAACGCGAACAAACCAGCCAAACCCACAATGACTTGGCCCCCGCGTCGGCACCCGCGGCGATGGCAATGGCGATGGCCGCCGGCGAACCCTCGCCGGCGCCGGGCACGATCACCATCGACCGGATCGACGCCTCGGGCGACGTATTCATCACGGCCTCCGAGGGCATCGTTGTCCTGCCCAACGGTCAACGTGATACCACCAACACCTCCGAACCGGTTACCAATTGGCACATCCGCGGCAACCATGTCGAATTGAAAACACGGTCCGGAAAGATCGGTGACGCGAACGCCCCGATCCGCACCGACACGAATATTCACAACACCGGTGGCCTCTCCGCGTTCGCCGAACTCGACATCCACGTCGAAGAAGAATCCGGCAACCTCGTGCTGGTTTCGCCAAAGAGTTACAGCAGCCAGGTGTCGGCTGACTTGGCCGATCCGGATGCGACCAAGGAAGGCAAACCCGCGTCGGAATATCGCAAGGACATCGCCGTGCGGTCGCTCCACGGCGGCGTCTACCTGACGACGCTGCACGGCGACATCCGAGACGGCATCGAAGAAGTCTTGCAAGGCCCGACGTTGGAAGAGCTCGACGCCCTCAACAAAGAACTCGCGATCACCGACAAAGAGGCTCGCGAGGCGGTTGAGTACGGCATGATCAACCTCGAAGCGGGACTGACCGAGCGATACCACCGATACTGGACCGAAACCCGAGGAGCGAGCCGTACCGATTCGATCGCGTCGGGCGTCGACACCGCCGCCAACGAGGTGCTGTTTGATTCCGACCAAGGCCTCACGACCGGCGACCCGGTAATCTTCTATCTGACCGAAGATGCTTTTGTGGACATCGGCCTGACGGACGAAACGGTCTACTATGCCATCGTCGATCCGGCTCACCCCGAACGAATCGGCTTTGCCGCAACGCATGCGGACGCCGTTGCCGTAACACCAACGCGTGTCCCCCTTTCCGCCGGCGGTCCGGTGGAGGCCTCCGATTACGCGATCCGCCGCGACGTTGCGGACGAAATCAGCATCGCGTCGATGGACCACGAGACCGACGTGATCACGACGACCGCTCCGCACGGTTTGTCCGACGGCGATGAGATCACACTCAGCATCGGCTTGGTTCCTTCCCGCGACGCCATGACCGGTGCGAACTGGACAACCAAGACGATCGCCCACACGCAGAATGAAAACGACACACAGGTCGTCAACCTCGTCACCGGCGACATCATTTTGCTGCTCAGCGGCGACCTGGTTCATTACACCGGTTCGGGCGAAACCGATTTCGATCTGCAATCAGGCAGCTTCACGGGTACCGATTTTACAACGTCATCGGTTCGGCTCGACGCCCGGCAACTCAACTTTACCGACCGGGTCGAATTCCTGCCTGGTGATTACGCGTGGGACACCAACGGTGATCTGGTCCAGTACAACGGCACGAAAACCAAAGTCGTCGAACTCGCAACGCCGATCCCGTCGGACACCGGCGCGTTCGATCCGACACGCCAAGGTCTGCACGCCGGCGTCACCTACTACGTCGCCGAGTCAACCGCCACCACGTTCAAACTGGGCATCACTCGCGCCGATGCCGCGATCATCGGCGGTCACCTCGACCCCGAATATCCGTTCGACTCTTCAACGCATTATTTGACCGGCAAGACGCTCGACCTGCCCGAAATCGCGGGCGGTTTCGGTGACTTGTCGCAGCTCAAATTCCTGCGTTACCACTACACCACCAACGCCGCACAAATCACCGACGAAACACTCGGGCTCAACAGCACGATCCGCGACGGCGAGTACAACGAAGACTACTACTTCGTGCTCGCCGAATCGACTTCGGTGCCGAGTCCGACGAGCGAGACCGAAACGCTCGACAGTCGCGAGCAACGCCGCGCCGACCGAGCCCTCTCGGCCGCGCAACTCGCCTCGCCTCTCGCCGGGCCGCTGCGACGGTTCCTCTACCCACACACCGAACAGATCGGCTCCGGTGCATCGGCTGACACCTCCGAAACGCTGAACATTCTCAGCGTCGACATTCAGTTGATCGTCAACGGCTCCGGTGACATCGACGCACCTCCGTCAGGGCGGATCGGTCAATTGTCAGACGTTCGAACGTTCGACATGTCCCAAGGGCTCGGCATCCCACAAAAAGCCGATGGGGAATCGGAGAGCGACTACCAAGAACGAGTCGACCAATGGAGCGAACGGAAGTCATTCCTCGCACGAACCGCGGTCGATGACGTGATCGGCCGGCACTACACGACGTATCGATACACCGGCACCGAACGGGCAACGTTCTCTTTCGACGGTGTGGATCTCGCGGCACATCCGGACTTCGAAGCCGTCACGGTTGATTTCAACACAACCGACAACACCGGGGCGCAAACCGTTTCGCACGGCAGCGTTGTGCTGGTCGAATTCGACACGGTTTCCTATGGGCTCTACGAGTTCATCGCGGGTAATCCCGGCGACAGTGAAACGTTCAATTTCGTCGCCGAAGACTTCACCGACGGCACCCGTTGGACGCCGTTGACCATTTCGCAGGAGAGTCACGTCGACGTACCCCGGCAACTCGGACCGGACTTTGACGCGTCGGCGTACTTGACCGCGACCAATGTTTCCTACGGCCAAACCGTCGTCGTCACCGTTTCCGCGGCTCTCAAAATTTATCGCTTTGTCGGCGTGAATGAAGGTGCGAGTGAAGACGTTACGTTCTCGTCAGAAGACTTCACCGACACCAGTCGTTGGCAGTTTGTTGTTGACGGAGCAACGATTCCGCTGTCTCTCGAAAACGGTCAACTCATTGCCGACACCGCTGACCTGCAACGTGTCACGATTCAGATTGTCGATGACGTCAACATCGAAACACTCGACGCGGATTCTCACAACGGGAGCAACGACGGTTCGCTCATGGTCACCGCCGACGGCGATGTCGCGTTGAATGGCGCGGGAGACTTGTTTGTTGAGCAGATCGTCTCGGCCGGGAATGTCCGTGTTCGTGCGATCGGAGACCTTGTCGACCTCGAAACCGCCGACGATGCGGCTGTGATCGCGGGCGGCGATGTCAACCTAAACGGAAAGATTGTCCGTGGCGTCAACATTGTCGACGGGGTGAATTCACCGCTGCGTGTCCTCGTGCCTGTCTCCGGTGAACTGTCGGGTTCTTCCGATGCGGATTTCCGCGTCATCCAAGGCAACGGCTTGCACAACCCCGGCACCGGCGACATCCCGTACAACGACCTGACCGTCTCGCGTGCTTACGCTCGTGGCGACATGGACATCACTGTCACCGACGGCGATTTGACAATCGGCAAACTCGAGGCCCTCGGCATCGTCACGCTGACCACCAACCAAAACCTCCTCGACGGGTCACCGTCTGCCACGCCAACGGACTGGAACGTGTACGCACCGCAGTTGGTCCTGAACGTTGGCGGCAACGTCGGTTCGCTGACCAACCCGATCGACCTGCGTGTCGGCCACGCGTTTGCGGACGCGATCACGGGAATCATCACCGGCGGTATCAGCGGCGGCGTGACCGGCGACGCGTACCTTCGCAGCGACGTGTCGACGACAATCGGCAGCTACGAAAAAGACGACGAGGACAACAACGTCAAAGTGGCGTTGACCGTCGACGGCACGACCTTCCAAATCAGCGTCGCGGGCGAACTGAAGTTTGTGCAACTCGACGCCGAATCGGCAACGACCACGATCAACACCACCGGCAGCGTACTCGACGGGCGGATCGTCACCCCCGACACCGACGCGCACATCGTCACCCACACACTTTCCATCAACGCGACCAGCGTCCCAACCCAAGACGCCACGATCGGTTCGATCGCCGATCACCTGTTGATCGACACGACCGATGACGGCAGCGGTTGGCTCAACGCGACGGCCGACAAATCGGTGTGGATCGACGAAGTCGCCGGGCCGTTGATGGTCAAACAGGTGCTCAGCAACTCGGGCAACGTTTCCCTGTCCGCCGCCGGCAATCTGCTCGACGCCGACAACACGACCGCCAACGACGTCATCGGCACTTCTGTTGAACTGTTCGCGGGCCTTGGCGACGCGGACGATGCATTCACGCACAGCTCGATCGGTCTACTCGCCCATCCCATCCAAGTCGACACGCGTTCGACGTACACCGTCGCAACCGACGACGACAGCCAACCGACCCAGCGACTCGGCGCGACCGCAACTGGCAGCGTTTACCTGACCGAAACGGCGGGATCCGTCGTCGTCGGTGACATCATCAGTTCCGTCTCCGGTGACATCCTCGTCACTCTGCCCGACACCGCGGCGACGGGCGAAGACATGCTGCTCGACGTGGCCAGCCTCGTGATCGCCGCAGACGGAAACGTGACTTTCCACGTCGGCGATAGCTTCCGCATGGCACGCAACGTCTCCGTCGACGGCGAAGGCGCACCGGTCTCGACGATCACCGCGAGCGGCGAATTCATCCTCAACGTGGACATGGGTGATATCGACGACATCGGCAGTGTCATCGACCTCTTCGAAAACATCGCCGCTCCGATCTCGCGCATCACCAGCGGCAACGACGAAGACATCGTCAACATCGAATACCTCGACGAGAATCGCTACTACGTCGACGGCACCGGTGGCACCGACGTCTACAACATCACGCTTTCGGGCACCGGCAGCGAACGAGTTTCGATTGACGACACCGGGGCTCCCGACGACGGCGTCGACTCCGTTTTGATCCTCGGCACGTCCGAAGACGACCTGTTCTTGATGCGTGAAAAATTCGTCGCTCTGTTGCAAACGACCGATGAAGTCGGCGACGACGACGGATTGCTAGACACCTACGAACGGATCGACTACACCGACGCGATCAACGCTCGGTTGCGTGTCAACTCGCTCGAAGGAGACGACACGTTCGTTTCGGACGACAACTCGGTGATCACCACGCTCGACGGTGGCCAGGGCAACGACACCTTCCAAATCGGCCAGGTGTTCAGCGGCAACCCGAACGAAAACGGCGGCGTCGCTCCCGAAGACCAAATCGCACTGCTGGATCTAAAAGGGGACAACTTCCTCAGTCACGGCATCTCGATGCCGATGGTGATTTACGGCGGTGAAGGTCATGACAGCTTCACCGTCTTCAGCAACAAAGCCGCGATCCGGCTCGAAGGCGAAGGCGGCAACGACGAGTTCATCATTCGTGCCTTCATCATCGACGGCGAAACCGTGATCGAAGGCGGCGACGGCGAAGACACGATCCGGTACAACTTCAACGCCCCGGTCAGCATCAACGGCGGTGACGGTACCGACACCGTGACCGCGGTGGGAACCGAAGCAGACGACTCGTTCGTTCTGACCGAGGACGGCGTGTTCGGTGCCGGACTCAATGTGACGATCGACGGCGTCGAAGAAGCGGTCAAGGTCGACGGCCTCGAAGGCGACGACACGTTCTATGTGCTCGGCACCCGCAGCAGCGTCGCCTACACGATCATCGGCGGTCTCGGATCGGACACCGTGGTCGTTGGCGGTGACGTGACGCAAACGATCGTTTCGACCGACAACCGGGGTTCATCCGCGGTGGTCAATCACGGCACCGAGAGCGTGACCAACCCGGACTACGACCTCGCGGTCTTCGGCGGCGTGCCGATCACCGTTGCCGGTTCCGGATCGGGCAGCGTCGAAACCAAAGTCGCCGGTGCGATCGTGATCACCGAATCCGGTGGCGCGACCAGCGTCGTGGAGGTGAACGCGCAGAAACCCGACGTCACCGATTCGTACACGATCGCGATGGTGATCCCACGATCCAAGAACGACGGTACCGAGGAAGAGAACTACGACTACACCGACGCGTTCGTGTACGTCACCATTTCCGCCGCCGGTGCCTCGACCAACGACGTTGACGAGAACGGTCACCACGGTGCGGGGCTCGAAATCTCGATCGACGGCGGCACGACATGGGTGCGATCCGCCGTGGTCGTCTTCGACGGCAGCAGCGACGCCGAATGGAACAAGACGTACACGGTCCAGGTCCGCGGCATCGCCGACGACGCCGAGGAAGGCCAACGTCTCGCGCAGATCAACCACTCCGTGCTGTCCAACAAAGCCGATTTCTATCGCTTCCCGCTGGCCAACGTTCAAGCCACAATCTTTGATGACGACCAGGGCGGACTGATCATCCATGAGACCGAGAACAACACGCTCGTTCTCGAAGGCGACACCCCGACGCAGCGGGTCGACGACAGCTACACGGTTCAACTGACCAGCCAACCAACCGCGGACGTGACCGTGACGCTCGGCCAATCGATCCCCGATGGTGACGTCGCTCAGGTGCAGTTCTTCAACGAGTCCGGAGTCGAGATTTCCACGCTGACGTTCACGCCCGCGAACTGGAACACGCCGCAAAGCGTGACCGTTCGCGCGATCAACGACACCGCGGTCGAGAACCTCAAACCGCGGACGATCACCCACACCATCACCGCCGGTCCGTCCGAATTCACCGTCCACCCCGACGGGCCGGTCGTTTCCGTTGACGTCCTCGACAACGATTCCGCGGGGGCGTTGATCGTCCAGTCCGACGGCAACACGTTGGTCAGCAAAGACGGAACGTTGACGGATTCCTACACGATCCGTTTGACCAAACCGTTGACCGGAACCGACGTCGTCGACGTGCCATTGATGGACGACGGCCAAGTCATCCTGTCGGCGCCGGGCATGTTCCCCGCCGTGGGCGACACCCCGGCCTATCTACGCTTCGACGCGAGCAACTGGGACATGCCGATCACGGTCACCGTCGCCGGCAACCCCGCGTTCTCTTCCTCGGGACAACCCGAATTGTCGTTCGCCTACTCGGCGCACTTGACGGCCAGCATCCAGGGGCCGATCGACTTCATCGGCGGGATCGGTTCGGAGAGCAACGAAGCGATCGGGCGAGCAATCATGCTGCCGTATGAAACATCGTTCGACGTGGACCGGGGAGTCGACCCGACCGACGAAAACACGCAAACCGACCGTCTGGAAATCTACAACGACGCCTCACGTACCGACGACAGCCTCACCGTCACGGACACGAACATCTCCGGCCTCGGCATGGGCACCACGCCGGTGGTCATCGAAGGCGAAGACGGCGACCCCGACACGATGCTGCCCGCGGGGATCAACTACAGCGACCTGGAAGTTGTCGAGATCATGCTGGGCAGCGGCAACGACAACATCCTGGTCAACTCGACGTCACCGGGAACGATCACCGTCATCCATGGCGGCGGAAATACCATGTTGGAATCCGGCGTCATGGGCGGCGATACGTTCACCGTCACCGGCGGAGGCGTCGACGGCGATATCAACTTGGAAATGGACACCGACGCCCCTCTGATTTTGCTGGGTGACACCTTTCAGAACGGTGTCCGCTACGCCGCGCCCGGCGACGTCGGCACGGGCGATGCCATCCGTTTCCAGAACTCCGGCAACGATGTTTTCAATATCACATCGACGTTGGGCGTCACCGTCTACGGCGGCTTGGGTGACGACACAATCAACGGCGGATCGGGCGATGACGTTTTGCTAGGTGGCGGCGGCAACGACACGATCTTTGGAAACGACGGACACGATTCGATCCTCGGCGATTCGGGGTTGAACGCGGACCTGTCAACGCGAATGGACTTGGCGACATCGATCCTTTCGATCGTGCACACCAACACGATGTTGACGCCGGTCGAGCAGACGCTCTACCGCACCTCGGCGGACTACGCGTTTAACTATGACGACATGACCGGCGGCGATCCCGGCAACCGCAACGACAACTTGTTCGGCGGCAACGGCAACGACCTGATCTTCGGTGACCACGGCAGTATCACGCTCGAGGTGATCCGGCCGTTCGACGACAACGGCACACCCGAGATTTTGACCGACGATACCGCCGCGTCGACGGCGTTGTTGCTCCTGACCAGCCGCGCAGTTGCGAACGCACGCAGCGAATCGACCGACGTCGGCGGCAGCGACCAAATTACCGGCGACGCCGACAACGACCGCATCTTCGGCGGGTTCGGCAGCGACTTCATTAACTACTCTCGCGATGAGGAAATCCTCAACCCTGCCGGCGAAACGGGCTTGGATATCATCGTCGGCGATTCCGGTTCGCTGACATTCAATCATGTCGGCAACGTCGTCGAAACGGACGGCTTCGGCATCCTGATTACCGCCGAAACGATCGCGTGGGAAGACGGAGCGAGCGACTGGATCACCGCCGGTGCGGGACGCAAAATCATCCTCGGCGGTGCGGGCGACGACCGCTTGCTCGCCGGTTCGGACACGGTCGCGGATTTGATCCTCGGTGACGAAGGTGTTGCAAACTTTGATCCCGATACCGGAATCATCTCCACCGTCCAAACCACGACTCCTGGTGAAGGCGGCGACGATATCATCACGGCCGGCAACTCGACCAACATCCTGATCGGCGGCTTCGGTGCGGACATGATTACCGGTGGCGACGCCCGCGACGTGATCCTGGGCGACAACGGACGTGCCACGTTCAACGAAACCGGTGACCTGATCTTCATCGAGACGACCGACACTTCGATCGGCGATGGCGATATCATCACGGCAGGCGGAGGAGACGACGTGGCACTCGGTGGTGCGGCCGACGACATGATCGACGGCGACGCGGGGCTCGACGTGTTGATGGGCGACAACGGACGCATCGACTACACGCTCGACGGTGACTTCAGCACCCTCGATCAAATCATCACGATCGACCCGACCGTCGGCGGCATCGACACGATCAACGGCGGCGACGACAACGACACGATCATCGGCGGTACGGCCGGCGACATCCTCCATGGCAATGCCGGCCATGACATCCTGCTCGGCGATCACGGCGAAGTCGACTTCCGACGCCCGGTCGACCGACGCGTGATCAGTCGCTTCATCGCGTCACTCGATGGCGGTGGCGACGACACGATCGATGGCGATGAAGGTGACGATTTCATCTTCGGCGGCCAAGGCGGCGACACGATTCGCGGCGGCGTCGGACAAGACGACCTCGTCGGTGGACACAACGTTCCCTTCGGTGCCGATGGCGACGACATCATCTATGGCGGCGAAAACGAAGACGTGATCCTGGGCGACAACGGATTGATCTCTCGCACGTTGCTCAGCCCCCAACTCGGCACGTGGGAAAACTACCTCGCCCCGATGGACGCGATCGCGATCCGCACGATCAACGTTTTCGACGACCGCGACGGAATCGGCGGCGACGATGAGATTCACGGCGACGACGCCCAAGACATCCTGATCGGACAACGTGGCGACGATACGATTCACGGCGGCAACGAATCCGACGAGATTGTCGGCGGCCTTGGGGCCGACACGATCCAAGGTGACGCCGGTGTGGACTTCATCCTCGGCGATGCCGGGCAAATCCTGCGGGCGTTCAACGAAGACGGCACACCGCGCCTCAACCAAGACGGCGTGTGGCACCGCGATCTGATCACCGAACAAATCGGTACGGTCACCGACATCGTGCCGATCGATCCGATCATGCTGCAAAACCCGCCCGCAGATCTCGCCGCGAAACTGCTCGCCGCCGATCGAGTCGTTTACTCGGGAGTCCACTTGCCCGGTGGAGCCAAACTGACCGACAACGAAACCGGTCTTTGGCAGACGGTCGCGATTTTGATCGACCTCGTCGATGCCAACGACGACACCGTTTCCGGCGGCGACGGCAACGACGTCATCCTCGGCGACCGTGGCAACGACATTCTTTCCGGTGACGCCGGTGACGATACCGTGATCGGTGACCAAGGCGTGAACCTATCGCCGGCCTGGACCGACCTGCCGCAAATGGTCGACTCGATCCGCTTGATCGGCGTCGACGCGCTCGCCGCCGACTGGACCGGCCTGGAACTCAGCCTGCACCCCGACGGACACGTGATCGTTCCTGAAATGGTCGCTCGCGTTGGTGACCTTGTTGCCGAACGCCCGCGTTGGGACCGCGTCTCGGCCGTCAATCCGGAACTCGCTCGAATCGCCGACGAAGACTCCATCGCGAACACCAACGGTTTGTTGCTCACGCCGTCGTTGCTCGCCCTGCCGCACTTCTTCGGACACGAAGGCGACCTCGAAGGCAACGATACGATCAACGGGGGCGCCGACAACGATCTGCTCTTCGGCGATTCGCTGATCGTGAACAACGAATTGCAATCGGGCATCGGCCACGTCGACGCGGCGCTCGATTCGGTCGAAACCGCCATGGCGGCGATCATGCAGGCCCTCGACGGCCTCGCCCTCGATCACGAAATGGTCCGCAAATCGATCAACGGCGAAGCGATCGGCGGTGACGTTCGTGTCGGCAGCGATGTGATCAGCGGCGATGCCGGTGAAGACACCATCGTCGGCGACAACGCCACCTACGAACTGCCCGCGACGCGAGGCATCCCCGGCGCCGGCACCGCGACAGAGAACGCCGTCCTGTTGCAGCAATACCTCGCCGACCTGGAAACCATCGCCGTCGATGCGATCGGATTGGTCGGCGTCGCGCACCTCGGCGTGATCGACACGCTGTTGGCTGACGCCGCGGCGGATCGTCCAACCCTGCCGGCGATTTCCGCAGACGACGTGCAACACATCTTTTTGCACGACCTTGTTGTCGGTGAAGATGAAATCTACGGCGAAGCCAAAGACGATGTCACCTCGACGGGCAACGACACCATCGTCGGCGGCAACGCGTTGATGCTGTTGCCGATCATCACCGGCACGATCGCGGACCTTCCCGAAACGCCGGTCACGGTCGGTTTGACCGCCGAGGAACTCGACGACCTCAACGACAGGCTGCGTCTCGCGGCGACCGAACACACGCTCGCGCTACAGTCACGCCGTGACGCCCGAGTGATCAACGTCACCAACGAACTCAACGACCGCACGCCACTGGACCGGATCGCGCTGGTCCCACGAGTCGACCGCGAACTCGACCAAGACGAAATCGCCGGTGGACTTGGTGACGACGTAATCTTTGGCGACGACGGCTACCTCGTCCGACCACTCGTCGTCAACACGCCGGCAAACGAAATCGAGCAACGCGAACTCGACAACCACGTTCGCGAATTCCTTGCTCAAACCGTCACCGCGGATCGACAGGACGCACCGAACAGCTACCAAGATCACCTCGGTCGCACCCGGCTCCGTAGCGAAGGCGGGGAACCGCTCTTGCCCGAAGCCCGCCACAACCAAATCGACGGCAACTGGGACATTCAAAACGATGACCTTCTTGGCGACGCAGGCAACGACGTTCTGCTCGGCGACAACGGTTCGCTCGTCAGCCCCGTGTACGTCGACGATACCGGTTTCTATCACTCGCTCCGCGGTTCGGTTTACTCCGTCGAATACCTCGACGACGCGACACGTACTTTCATGGACGCCCCGGCGTTGCAGGAGATCAACCTCGACATCAACGAAGACGACCTCGAAGGCGGCGACGGCGACGATGAATTGCTCGGCCAAACCGGCGACGACGTCCTCAGCGGTGATGCGGGGCTCGATGTCCTGCGTGGCGGTAACGGTGACGACCACATCTACACCCTGCCGGGCGACCGGCGTTACAACGACGGGGCCGACATGCCACGTCTCGACCTCGGTGAAACGATTGGTACACACCGTTACGACACCACCACCTCGGTCGAACAACGATTGCTGCTCGACGCCGCCGCATCGGCCGGCAACGCGGTCGATTGGAACGTCACGCCCGCCCCGGACACCAACACCGATCCGGACGAAGGCGACGTGGACCCACCAACGCCCGTCGAACGCACCCTCGTGATCACACCACCGGCAACGGCAACGGTAATCGGCCAGGCCACCACGGTCTCCGTCACCGTGACGGACCTGCCCGTCACCGCGGTCGCGAACCTCGTCTGGCAGATCACCAACGGCGACGGCGAAACCATCGCGCAAGGGTCCGGAGAATCATTCCAATTCACTCCGCCGACCGGTGGCACCTACACCGCGACGGTAACCCTGAGCGACAACGAAGCCGGGTTCGGAACGGCCTCGATCGACCTGACGTTTGCCGCGACCAACACACCAGACGACGTCGCCAACCCAGGCATGAAAGTGCTCGTGATCGGCGGCACCGACCTCGACGACGACATCTTGTTGCTCGACGTTCGCAACCAACCTAACTCCGTCGAAGTCCGAACACGCAGCGACAAGGGATCTTGGACGCAAGTCATCCATGAAAACATCAGCCGCATCGAAGTGTACGGCGGTGCCGGCGACGATGACATCTCCACCGACCGACGACTCACGATCCCGGTCGCCCTCTTCGGCGGCATCGGCGACGATAAACTCCGCGGCGGCGGAGCGGGCGATTACCTTTCCGGCGGTGCCGGCGAAGACCGCTTGCTCGGCAGCGACGGGGACGACATCCTCGTCGGCGGTTGGGGCATCGATCGCCTCGACGGCGGCCGTGACGACGACCTGCTGCTCGGTGACGAACTCGCTGTCGTCGACGGCAAGACCGACCACGAAACGCTCTTCACGCGTTGGTCCGAATCGACCGACGACGTCGCCGACCGATTCGCTGCGTTGATCGCTGACCTAACCGATGCGGTCGAGAACGACGGGGCCGTGGATTTGATCGACGGCGACAAGGGAGTCGACGCGTTCTTCGCCACGCTCACCGACCGCGTCCAATACCGCAGCCGTGAAGACGACATCAAACATCTGTTCTAAGTGAGCATTTGTTTTGATGAGGGCGAAGGCGACAAAATCAGCAAAACGGCAACCTGCAAACCTCCTCCCCCTTATGCCCTCGCTAGGCTGCGGAATCCCCCGCACCGACCTGCCCCGGTGAAAAATGGCTGCACAGCCAATACGATGGGTCGGCGCATTTCTTACCTCTTCTCGAAAGCTCTCGCATGGTTTCCTCCAGTGTTCTCGCACTCGACGTCGAACAACTCGATCGTGACTGGCAATGGTTACTCGAATCGCTCGCCGAAGTGCTCAAACGCGGAGGCGACGGGCAACTGGCGGACCTTCTGCCGCTCCAGGGGAAAACGTTTTCCGACGACGCGGTGCCCGTCGACAGCGTGCAGTTGACCCAGGCGTATTCGATCGCCTTTCAATTGCTCAGCATGGCCGAGCAAAGTTCCGCGGCTCGGTTCCGTGACCGCATCGAGAGCGAAACGCCGACCGAAACGTTGCCCGCGTTGTGGGCCGACAGCCTGCAGCAATTGATCGACCAAGGTTGGACCTCCGCTCAGATCGCTCAACAGCTTCCCTCCATTCGCGTCGAATTGGTGCTCACCGCGCACCCCACGGAAGCCAAACGAGCGACCGTGCTCGCGCACCATCGACGCCTGTTCGACCGCTTTCAACTCCGCCACGACAGCGACCTGCCGCCGTGGAAACGGGCCCAGAACGACAGCGAGATCGAAGCCGTCCTGAACATCCTGTGGCGGACCGGCGAAATCTATCTCGACAAACCCGATTTGCAATCCGAACGCCGCAACCTGATGGACTACCTCAAGCACGTCTTCCCGCGTGCGTTGCGGCCGTTGGACCTGCGATTGCGGCAGGCTTGGAAAGACGTCGGGTTGGACCCCGAAGCCATCGCCGACCCGCTGGCGCTCCCTCGAATGACGTTCGGAACTTGGGTCGGTGGCGACCGCGACGGACACCCGTTGGTCACGCCGGAGGTCACCGCCGAAACCCTGCTGCAACTCCGCGGGGAAGCCATCGGTTTGCTCCGGTCGCAACTCAATGAACTCGCCCGATTGGTCAGCCTCTCGGCCTACTGGCTGCCGCCGTCGAACCAATTCCTCGCCCAGATCGCCGCGCAAGCCGAAACGATGGGAGAGGTCGGCCGCCGCGCCCTCGCACGAAACCCGAACGAGCCATGGCGACAATTCATCAACCTGATGATCGCCCGACTGCCCTCGGTCAAATCCATGGCCGGACCGAACGAAATCGCTCCATCGTGGATCTATCCGCACGCCGACGAACTGCTCGCCGACCTGCGAGTCCTCCATCGCAGCCTCGTGGCCGTCGGCATGTCCGACACCGCCGCCCACGCGGTCGCGCCGCTGATGCGGATCACGCAAACGTTCGGCTTCCATCTCGCCGTGCTGGACATTCGTCAAAACAGCAGCAAGCACGACATCGCGATCGAACAACTCTTGCAGGCCGCCGGCTTCCAAGACACCAACTTCTCACGATGGGACGAAGCCAAACGGATCGAATTCCTCGAACAGGAACTCCGCAGTTCGCGGCCGATGGTCCACCCCGACTTTGCCGCCGGTGCCGAAGCCGAAGCGGTCCTCGGCGCACTCCGCGTCGTCAAAGAACACTCCCAGGCTTACGGCATCGAAGGCCTCGGCGCGTTGATCGTCAGCATGACTCGCAACGCGTCGGACCTGTTGGCGGTGTACCTGCTCGCCCGCGAAGTCGGCCTGCTGCAACCGACCGAGGAAGGCCCGGTTTGTCCGCTGCCGGTTGTCCCTTTGTTTGAAACGATCGATGACCTCGAACGTTCGCCAGAAATCTACGAAGGCTTCCTCATCCATCCGATCACACAACGCAGTATGGCCGCGATCGCCCGTCGCCGCACCGCCGCACTCGACCTCTCGTCCGCCACCCAGGAAAAGAAAGCCCCGTCGGAACTCGCCGCGACGGACGACCAAAAGGTCGGTCAAATTATGATCGGCTACAGCGACAGTAACAAAGACGGCGGGATCCTCGCCAGCCTCGTGGGGCTGCGTCACGCTCAACGGCGGCTCACCCAAACCGGACTCCGCCACGGCGTTCGTGTTCGTTTCTTCCATGGCCGTGGGGGAACGATCAGCCGCGGTGCCGGACCGACGCACCGGTTCATCAAAAGCCTTCCCGACGGAACACTCGCCGGCGACATCCGACTGACCGAGCAAGGCGAAACGATCGCACAAAAGTACGCACACGAACCGACCGCGATCTACAACCTCGAACTGTTCCTCTCCGGCGCGACTCGCAAAACGCTGATGGACTCGCGTGAGAACGACGGACCGCACCCGCTCGAACCGACCCTGATGGAACTCGCCTCGTGGGCCCGCACCGCGTACACCGATCTGCTGCACACCGATGGTTTCGTCGAGTTCTTCCGCTCGGCCACGCCCATCGACGCGATCGAACAGAGCCGCATCGGATCACGTCCTTCGCGTCGAACCGGCCAACAAACCCTCGACGACCTCCGTGCGATCCCGTGGGTCTTCTCTTGGGGACAGGCACGATGTTATCTGTCGGGTTGGTACGGAGTCGGCACGGCACTCTCGCGTCTCAAAAAGGAACAACCCGACGCGTTTGCAAAGATCATCGAATGCCTGCGTGGCTGGGCCCCACTGCACTACCTGATCAGCAACGTCGCCACCAGCGTCTCGGCGGTCGACATGGTTGTGATGAAGGAATACAGCGAACTCGTCGAAGACGAAGCGTTACGCAAACGGTTCGTCGACCGCATCGAAACCGAATGGAAACTCGCCACCAAAATGGTGGAAGAAGTCTACGGCGGCCCGATGGCGTCACAACGTCCCAACGTCCAACGCATGATCCAACTCCGCGGCGAAGGCTTGCGACTGCTGCATCGTCAACAGATCTCACTGCTGAGACGTTGGCGAAGCTACCGCCGAATGGGCGAACAACAACAAGCCGACCAACTCCTCCCGAGCCTACTGCTGAGCGTCAACGCAGTCGCTTCCGGTCTCGGCACCACGGGCTAACCCATCTCGCCCCAAGGCAAACTTCCATATTCAAATTCCAACCGTGAGCCGAAGTGCGCAAGCACTCGGGTTGCGGGCCGGTTAACAGAACACCCCGCTCAACGCATCCAAAACGTTCCGTCTCGCAAAGACGAACCGACGTGCAAACGCACCTTGCGGTCTCCTACCGAAAACACCAATACAGAACGACCATCACGACGACCAACAGGCCTGACAGCAATCGCGGGTCGCCCAGTTTGGTCTTGCCGGGAATTTTCAGTGCGGCCAGCGGTGTCTCCCATGCCAGCTCCGCGCCCGTCAAGACACCGTCGTCTTTCTCCGGTGCAGCGTCCGGCATCAGCACACTCAACACGCACTGCGCGACCGAGCATAGCATGCACAGAGTGAACGCCATCATCATGAAACCGCCCGGCAACTGATTCAGAATTCCATCTGGCGACAACGTGTTGATTGTGAATACGCCAACGCCCAATATCGAACCGCCAATCAACACCGTTGCCGCGGCACGCGAACTCGCCCCTCGCCAAAAAACACCGAGCACCAACACCGCGGTGATCGGGGGCGCGACGTGCGAAATGATGCTCGCCATCCCGTTATAAATGCTCTCAAACATGTTGAGCGCCGGCACCAAACCGACCGCGAGACACAACGCCACCGCCGCCGCGATTCGGCCCGCACGCACCAACGACTCGTCACTGACCGATGGGTAAAATCGTTTGACCAAGTCATAACTCACTAACGTCGAAATCGAATTGAGCGCCCCCGACACCGTGCTCATCAACGCCGCCATCAATGCGGCGACCAAAATCCCCCGCAACCCCATCGGCAATAGCTCTGTAATCATGCTCGCGTAGACACCTTTGGATTGCACCTCACCATCAACGGTGATCATCGACAAATCCAATCGCCCGTCGACAAACAACGCATACGCTAGCAACCCCGGCAACACAAAAAGGAACACAGGCAGTATTTTCAGGACACCTGCAAAGATCGGTCCTTGCCGGGCATGCTGCTCATCCTTGGCGCCGAGCACACGCTGAACGATCGTCTGATCCGCACACCAATACCAAATGCCTAGCACCGGATAACCGAGGATCACCGCGTACCACGGCATCCCATCGGGATCCCCGTGAGGTCGCAACATCGAGAGCTTCTCCGGCTCACCCTCTCGCTGCAAAATCGACAGCAGATTCTGCCATCCGTCCCAACCACCCGGGTTTTCCGCCGTCCCGCCGAGCTGCCACATTGCGAACCAAGTGATCAACGCCGCACCGGCGAGCAACACCACCGTCTGAATGCTCTCGGTCACCACCACGGCGAGCAACCCGCCAACGATCGTATAAATGCCCGTCAACACGCACAGAACCAGCAAACTGTAAATCATCGGAATCTCGAGCAACTCCTCGAGGATGATCCCACCGGTCAACAGCGCGAACGCGATGTGAATCACCACCGCGGTCAACACGGACACGAACGCCAAACAATCGCGACACGTTCGGTTGTATCGCCGCTCGAGAAAGTCAGGCAGCGTCGAAATTCCGGACCGGATGTAGAACGGAGCGAAGAACAACCCGAGCAACACTAACGTGAACCCCGCCATCCATTCGAAATTTCCGTTCAGCAGTCCGGTATCAAATCCGTTCTGCGCGAAACTGACCAAGTGCAGCGTTGAGATGTTGGTCGCGAATAACGCGAGCCCGATGCTCGCCCAACCGAGACTCTTTCCGGCGAGAAAATACTCGTCCGCCGCACCCTTTCGTTTCTTATGACGCCACGCCGACATCAAACCGATCGCGACGATTCCGATCAAATAAACGACGGCGACAAGAATGTCGATTCCACCGAGATGCACGCGCGTACCGAGTTCGGACATTTCACTCGTTGCGTGCTGCATGGGTCACTCTCGCTCAACAAAGCCATCGACACGGGCGGCCAACCTGCCGCAGTCGATCTGAAACAGAAAAGTCTATAGCATAGACTCTCCCGCTTTGTCATGCGATCACCCCGTCGACCACATGCCCTTTGACGTCGGTTAATCGCATGTCGCGACCGCCGAAGCGGAATGTCGAACGCGTGTGATCGACCCCCATCAGGTGCAGCATCGTCGCGTGCAGATCGTGAATTTCGACACGGTTCTCGATGGCTTTGTATCCCCACTCATCCGTTGCCCCGTAGACCGTTCCCGGCTTCACGCCTCCACCGGCCATCCAAACGGTGAACCCGAACTGATTGTGGTCGCGTCCGTTTTTGCCTTGAGCAAACGGAGTCCGTCCGAACTCTCCCGCCCACACAACGAGCGTCTCGTCGAGCATCCCGCGTTGACGGAGATCTTTCAACAACGCCGCGATCGGTTGATCCACCGCCCGAGCATTGTTTTCATGGCCTTGTTTCAGATTGCCGTGTTGATCCCAACGGTCACCACCGACCGACGGGCATGTCAACTCGATGAAACGAACGCCTCGTTCGATCATCCGCCGCGCAATCAGGCACTGTGCCGCATAGGTCCGCGTCGGCTCGTACTCCGCCTCCATGCCATACATTTTTTGGATGTGAGCGGGTTCATCCGAGAGCGCCATCACGTCCGGCACCGCCATCTGCATCGCGTAGGCGAGTTCGTAGTTTTTGATCGCCGACTCGATGCTGTCGTGTTCACCGAAACGCTCCGCGGCGAAACCGTCGAGTCGGCCGATCAAATCCAACTTGGCTCGTTGACGCATCGACGTCGGCTCGGTTCGTTCGATATTCGCCACGCCGCTGCCGGACGGTTTGAAGATCGAACCTTGATACGTCGCCGGCAGAAACCCACTGCCAAAGCAATCGACGCCACCGGGAGGGATCAAACCACCGTTGATCACGACAAAGCCCGGCAGGTTTTGACACTCGCTGCCGAGACCATAGTTCACCCACGCCCCCATGCTCGGACGCCCCTGCAGGCCGCTGCCGGTATGCAAAAAGTAGTTTGCAAACGTATGCTCGGGAAACTCCGACACCATCGAACGGATCACCGCGAGTTCGTCGACACAGGTCGCCACGTGCGGGAACAGGTCACTGACCGGGATACCCGATTCACCGTACTGGTTGAACTTCCACGGACTCGCCAACACGTTGCCGTTATTGTTGAACTGGGTCGGCTCGACATCGAACAAACCTCCCGGATCTTTCCCGTCGAACTTATCGAGCAACGGTTTCGGGTCGAACGTGTCGATCTGCGACGGACCGCCGTCCATGTACAAAAAGATTACGTTCTTAGCACGAACCTCGTGATGCGGCCCATGACCGGCCTTGCCCGACTCGCCCCCCGGCCCCGAATTTGCAAACGCGGGATCGGTTTGCAATCCCGCTAACGCCACCGCACCAAACCCGCTGGCGCAACGCTTGAGCATCTCCCGACGCGATGTGGGTGCCGATTGATAACGCTGACACGGGTAAAGATATTGCTGACTCATGATGAGGCTCTTTGCGGTGGAAGGAAAAACGCTGGGGCGATTACGGTGCGTTCGCTGCAACGAGGGAAACGATCAACTCGTGGGTCGCACCAGCCAACAACCAGGGTTCATGCCGTAGCGAAAGCCGCCAAGACTTTCGGTGATTCACAAGCCCCCAAAACTCTTGGCGGTTTTTCGCGACTCTAAAATACAGTTCGAACGCACCACTACGGAATAAAAACAAACTCTTTCGTATTCACCAACGCGTGTGCGACATCGGCCCACACGTCGGCGTCGTTCAATGCAACGTCACGCGATTTGGATTCGCCGTTCACGTAGGCGAGTCCCACCGCGATCTCTTGCTGCGAAGGCCCTCGGGCGAATGCGGTTTGGTACATCCAACGCAAACGTTCGGCAGGATCTTCGTTCTTCTCGATCGCACGTTTGGCCCACTCGTGCGTTTGCTCGACAACGAACGGATCGTTCATCAGGATCAACGCCTGCGCCGGGACGTTGGAAACGTTGCGACGTCCCATCGTGCTGAATGGGGCCGGTGTGTCGAACGTCAACATGAACGGGGACAGGAAGTTTCTTCGCACTGCCGTGTAAATCGAACGTCGCCCGTTGCCGTCCATCGGACCGCTGGTTTTCGGACGCCCGCGCCCGTCCATGAATGGGGTCAGGTGGATCGGCACGGGCTCGCCATACAACGTCGGATCCAACCGCGAGGAAAGTGCCAACAACGAATCACGAATCACTTCGCCTTCGAGTCGTTTCGGTGGTCGATGGTGAAACAACATATTCTTCGGATCCGCCGCGACCGATTCGGCATTGGGTTGACTGCTCAGCCCATAGGTGCGGGTCAGCACAATGCGGCGGATCATCCGTTTGATACTCCGTCCGTCGGCGTCAAACTCAGTCGCCAGATAGTCCAGCAATTCAGGATGCGAGGGTAATTGGCCGAGCACGCCAAAGTCGTCCGGCGTGGGAACGATGCCTCGCCCCAACAAATAGTGCCAAATCCGATTCACCGCGACCCGGGTCGTCAACGGATTGGCGGGATCGTTGATATGTTCGGCGAGTTCCAACCGGCCGCTGCCCTTGGCGATCTTCATCGGCGCGTCGCCCGTGAGCGCCGTCAGAAAATGCCTCGGCTCCAAATCACCCGGCTTGGACGAGTTGCCACGGATCAACACGTGCTCTTCTTCGCCGGTGCCGTCCATC
This sequence comes from Rhodopirellula sp. JB044, assembly GCA_043101355.1. Taxonomy (GTDB): domain Bacteria; phylum Planctomycetota; class Planctomycetia; order Pirellulales; family Pirellulaceae; genus Rhodopirellula. The sequence continues at coordinate 6,568 of JBICHZ010000283.1, read as the reverse complement.
ATCGCCATCGCCAAATGAGACCGCCGCATGATCTGCGACTGCAATTCGTCGCGTTCGCGCTGCCACGACGCCACGAGGTCGGGAGCCTGCTCCTCCAACACTCGACGGGCCGCGGTTTCGAATTCGCTGACTTCCTCGGACGCGTCTCGCAGCCTTCGATCGATCCGACTCCTCGTCTTGGCGTCGCCACCCTGCGTCACCAACACGACCTCGAGTTGGCTATCCTTCGCGGGGGTGAACTCGAGATGGATACGGTGCCCGACATAGCGTCCCAACGAAAGGGTCACCCAATTGTTGTCCGCTTTGATCGGACGGATGGTTTCCCCATGCAGCGGTCCGGCGACGAGGCGATGTGAATCCACGCACGCCACAACGGTGCCCGCACCACGAACGCGGCATGACACCTGCGCCTCCTCAAGCGTGAAGGTTGGCGTTCGCAAGGTTCTGCCGCTGCGAGGGATCCGCACCAACTTGTTACGACTCGCCATTCCCTTTTCCGATACCGACTCCAAACCGTCCCAAATCGGATCGCTGATCGCCGAATCGGCGGACGCGAATTGCATCGACATCCCTTCGTCACTCGACGTCCAATAGGGCTCCGCAAACCCGACCGGGCCGTCACCGAAGAGAAAACCGTTCTGCATGAATCCGGTGGCCGAAACGTCGGCATAGTTCACAACGATGCCGTCACCGAGTCGCGGGCGGTTCGGTTTGTTAACTTCGTGACGGCTCAGCACCTCCGCGATCTGCCCCCGGTATCGCCGGTCGACTTCCGCCAATCGATCGGCAATCCGTCGGTTGTGTTCGATCGATTCGAACCGGACTTGGCGATAATCACTGCTCTGCAAAAATCCCGCCAACGAGTAGTAATCGGCTGTCGAGATCGCATCGAACTTGTGATCGTGACACCTCGCGCACGCCACCGTGACGCCGAGGAAAGTCTTCGACATCACGTCGATCATGTTGTCGAATCGGTCCGACTCGTCTTTGCGGATATCGACCGGAGAATGAACCCATTCCCCGAGAAACCAAAACCCGGTTCCCAGAATCGATTCGTTGAATCCCGAATCGGAGTTCAGCCTTGGGTTTTGCAGCAGGTCGCCGGCAATGTGCTCTCGCACCAACTGATCATGAGGGACGTCGTCGTTGAGCGCCCGAATGATGTAGTCGCGATATTGAAACGCGTTGCGTGCGTCGTCATCAAACTCGTGACCACGGGACTCCGCGTAGCGAACGAGATCGAGCCAGTGACGCCCCCAACGTTCACCGAAGTGAGGTGACGCGAGCAGCTCATCGACGAGATGTTCGATCGCGGCAGGTGAATCGTCTTGCTCAAATGCGGCGATCTGCTCGGGCGTCGGCGGCAATCCGATCAAATCAAAGTACAACCGCCGCACCAATTCCAACTGGCTCGCATCGCCGGTCGGCTCGACACCTTCGCTCTCCAAACGAGCGAGAATAAACCGGTCGATATCGTCGCGTGGCCAATCGGCGTTTTGAACCGACGGCACCATCGGCGACTCAACGGGCTGCCAAACCCAGTGCTCGTTCTTGCGAGCCTCGATGTCGAAGGTTTTGCGTGCAAAGTCGCCACCGGATTCTTCGGCCGGCCACGGGGCACCGATTTCAACCCATCGCTCCAGTGCAGCGATTTGTTCATCCGGCAGTTTGCCTTCGGGCGGCATCTCATACGATTCGAACCGAACCGCCTCAATCAACAGACTGCCGTCGACGTCGCCCGGAACGATTGCTTCGCCGGAATCGCCACCATGCAACAACGCGGCCCGACTATCGACAAACAAACCCGCCTGCAACTTTTCCGCCTCGCCACTGTGACAAGAGTAACAGTGCTCCGCCAAAACGGGGCGGACTTCCTTTTCAAAGAACTCAATTTGCTGCGGAGTGAACGCCTCCTGCGCAACGATTTCATCCGCAATCGCCGGTTCACCGCACATGACGCTGACAGCGGTGATGAAAACGATCAGTGCCGGAAAAACGGGTGCCATACGCGTCGCGGGGAACTCAAGCATGGACTCTCCTTCGATCAGTTTTACTTCGACACAACATGAAGACACCGCATCGGGGGATGGGATGACGCAGTTGGGATCGCGGGCGGGACAGGCGGCGTCGCGAAACGGTTTGCGACGCCGACGTGTTTGCGAAAGGTGGGTGTTCCTAGCAGGATAGTGCACATCGACGAAAATTTCCATCGCGGCGACCGCATCTCTCACGATCGAACCGATGCCGGGTGCATCGATTTCTGCCCCCTGATCCACAGACTTCCGGACCTGACCGTCATCGTCGCCGTGCGATACACTACCGCAGTTGGGGGCATAACAACGAAGACTCAACGGTATCGCGCACAACTCGACGCATCACGATACGTTTATCGGTAACGCCGTCCCTCAATGACGTGCATCGCTGATCTGCATTGTGCCCCGCACGGGCGTCGCATATTTTCCAAATTCTGACGGGTTAATGCCTAAAACGAATTCAGGTCGGATACTCCGGTCGTGCGCGAGGTGTCTCGTTGCGTGACCCCCACGACCGCCAGACCGATCGAACTGCCCCGCTCCGCTACAATCAATGGAGTCGGGAACGTGAACCGCCCGCAGCACTCGGCCGCACGAACCGACCGCTCCACACCCACTGCGATACACAAGGACAGGAATGTTAATCGTTGACCACGTCAAAAAATCGTATCCCACGGTTGGGCAGCCACTCACCGTTCTGCACGACGTTTCGCTGCGGCTCGAGCCCGGCCAATCCGCGGCGATCGTCGGCCCGAGCGGAACGGGAAAGACAACCCTGCTGCAGATTCTCGGTACGCTCGATCGTCCTGATGAGGGTGACGTTTCGATCAACGGAACCGATCCATTTTCGCTCGACGAAAAAGCCCGAGCCGCGTTTCGAAACCAAACGATCGGATTCGTCTTTCAAGACCACCACCTGCTGCCTCAACTCTCCGTTCTCGAGAACGTTTTGATCCCGGCATTGGCGACCGGGAAACCTTCCGCGTCGGACACCCACCGCGCCGAAACCCTGATCGACGCCGTCGGACTCGGCCAACGCAGCACCCACTTGCCCGGCGAATTGTCCGGCGGCGAACGGGAACGGGTCGCGATCGCTCGCGCGATGTTGATGCGTCCGACACTGATCCTCGCCGACGAACCGACCGGCAACCTCGATTCGAAAACGGCAACCGACATCACTCACTTGCTGTTGCGATTGCAAGCCGACGAGAACGCGGTCCTGGTCACGGTCACGCATTCGCTCGCGCTCGCCGACGCGATGCAGAGCCAATTCGAACTCAACGAAGGCAGGCTGGTCGAAAAATCCATGGCATGAGCCACACCTCTGACACAACACTCATTCGCCACCCAAGCATGACGCCAAACGCATGACCCAGTCGCTCGCACCGGAGACGTTACAGAAAATCAAACGGCTCGACCTGCGCGCCCGCATGGTCGTTCGAGGTTTCCTGCAAGGACTGCATTCCAGCCCGCTGCAAGGGTTCTCGGTCCAGTTCAGCGAGCATCGCCGATACAACCGCGGTGACGACCCGAAATTAATCGATTGGTTGGTCTACGCCAAAACGGACAAACACTACGTCAAACGGTTCGAAGCCGAAACGAACCTGACCGGTTACCTGGTGATGGACCTGTCCAAATCGATGGGGTTCAGCGAGCGGCAATCGATGACCAAATTCGAGTACGCGACGTGCTTGGCCGCATCGCTCACGTACCTGATGACGATGCAAAAAGACCCGGTCGGATTGTTGACGTTTCGCGATAAACTGCGCGCCGTGCTGCCCGCCCGCAGCCGACGTGGACACCTCGGTGACGTCATGGCGGCGCTTTCATCGATGACGCCCGACGGCACAACCGACATCACCGCGAGCCTGATCCAGACCGCCGCAATGTTGCGTCAAAAAAGCCTCGTCATGCTTTTCTCTGACTTGCTCGGCGATCCCGGCGAGATCTTGTCCGCGCTCGGCCGGCTCCGACACGGCGGTCATGACGTGATCGTCTTCCACGTCATGGACGAGGCCGAGGTGCACTTCCCCTACGACGGACCGGTTGAATTCGAAGACCCCGAGAGTGGTGAGGTTGTCACGGTCGACGCGACCGGTTTCCGCGACGAATACCTTCGAGGTGTCGAGGCGTTCCGGCAAACGTACAGCGAAGGTTGCAACAAGATGCGTATTGACTACGTTGCACTGGACACCAGCATGCCGTTTGACAAAGCCCTCACGGAGTACCTGCAACAACGCCAGGCGCGTTTCTAAAAAACCATGTTGGCCCGCCCGTTTCCCCACCATCTCTAAGCTAAGTGAATCATGCTCGTTCGCACCGTTTATTCGATCGTGTTCATCGCAATCTCTTTGGGCCAGTTCACGTTGGCTGCAACGTGGACGTTCGCCGACGATTCGCCCGTGAACAAATCATCGGTGATTGTCGACCGGTTCACGTACAAGCAAACCGAACACGAAGGTAAACTTCGCGATCTTCATATCGACTGGACGCGACCGGCGAATTGGAAGGAGACCGACCAACGTCCCGCCGTCGTCTTCATCCACGGCGGCGGATGGGTCGGCGGGAAACCGGGCCAATTCGTACAACACAGCGAAGAACTCGCCAAACGTGGCATGGTGTGCTTTCGCGTCGAATACCGATTGCTCGACAAAAGCAACAATTTGCCGCCGGCGACCTGTGTCGAAGACGCCTCGGACGCGTTCCGTTACGTGCGAGGCAACGCCGAACGTTTCGGTATCGACGCGAATCGGATCGGTGCGGGCGGTGGGTCGGCCGGTGGCCATTTGGCCGCGTACCTTGGCATGATGGACGACGAACCGGTCGACAGCGTATCGCGAAAACCGAACGCGTTGATGCTGTTCAACCCCGTCTACGACAACGGCCCGGGCGGTTGGGGAACAAAGCGTGTCGGAGAAAACTACCCGCAGTATTCACCGGCGCACAACATCACGTCGGATGATCCGCCGTCGATCGTTTTCCTCGGCGTCATTTATCTGTTGGTTCACGTTCCAACCGCCGAGCGTTTTCAACGACTCTGCCACGAAGCGGGTCTCAAGAGTGAACTTCGAATCTACGAAGGCCAACCTCACGGTTTCTTCAACGTGAGCAAATCCGGCGGCGAGTATTACCACAAAACTCTTGCAGAAACGATCGCGTTCCTGCAAGAGATCGGATGGATCGAGTAACCGATCCGGGGCGTTCGAGGTTGCGACCGGCAAAAACATCGTTGCCGCTCGCGAGCAGCAGGCCGCAATCAGGCAGCCCGGCGGGCGACGTCCGATCCGGCTTGGCGGTTGGTCCATTTTCCGGACGCGTTGGACAACATTTGGCTGCCCGGATGAGTGACCTTGCCGAGGAACGTTGCGAGGTCCTGTGAGTTTGCCTCTTCGATGGCACTGTCGACCAACACCAAATCGACCGCACCGAAACGATGCGCGACGCTAACGAGTCCACGTCCAACCGGTTCGGGGAAGATGACCGGGCGAATCGACAACCCGGCGAGTTGACGGTGGTAGTCACGCATCGCGACGACTCCTCCACCGAGTTCAAATTCGTCGATCACGATCGCCTTGAGCGAATCTTGTGTGACGCCGGATTGATCCATCATCGCGAGGATGGCGGGCATGCGGGAACCGTCGCCGACACCGATTTCGAGAATGCTCGAAGGTTGCTGCTTGTTGATGATCTTCAACAACGCATCGTGTTCACCTCGCGACAACATCGACAGGACGCTACGTTTGGGCGGTGCCGAAGCGGCGGTCTTTGCCGAAGCGGTGGCCTGTGCCGCGACCGGTTCGGTGCGTGAAACCCGCACCTCCGCAGGCGTTTTTTGCGGCTTCTGCTGCGCGGACTTGCGCGGAGCCCGCACCTTGGCTGCGGGAGCTGTCGTCGCGACCGATGCCGGCGCGGACACAGCCGGCTGTGCCGGTGCGTTTTCGGGACTCGCAGCCGTCTCCGTTTTTTCGGAACGTCCGCAAAGTGAATTCCAAATCTTTTTCAAAGACATCGCTGCCGAACCCTGACTAGTCGCGCCTACCGGAATAAACACCGCCAAGGACGCGATTCAACGCGCGTGCCGCCTGGCTACTCACTTCTTTCGGAACACCCTGACCGCGGACTCAAGCCTCTTGATACAGGGTCCGGTTGGGCAAGATCGGTAAATCGAACGTCCCCAGTTCGTGGCGTTTCCCTCCGCCGCCGCTGGGTTTGTAACCTACTTTTGAGCGGAAGAACCGCGCGGCGACGACACGACTGCGACATCCGTGCGGGTTGTAACGATTGATCTCGTTTGGTGCCCATCGAACACCAACGTACTCGGCGGCGACAAGCATGAAACTCCGTACAACCTCACCCCCATCGTCCGATAACGGCATCGAACTCGATCCGACCGGTATCGAAACATGCGAGCCCCGGTTGGCGTTGTCGGCCAGCATGATGGGTGCGTGGTTGGCACCCTTGGCGGACCCGTTGAGCGATCCGTTTGAAGCCGATCCGTTGCAAGGGCAAAACGAGATCGCGGAGTCATTCCTGCC
>JBICHZ010000282.1:0-9137 GCA_043101355.1 Rhodopirellula sp. JB044 | reverse complement strand
TGAAGCCCGGCGTGCGATATTCTTTGAAATGCGAAGACGTGGTGCTGCAGTCTCCTTATCGGACACGCTTTTGGCAGGACAATCGGAATTAGAAATCCGCACCGCCAATCAATTGGCGAAGTCTGCGATGCTCGATTGCCCGCTGAGTCCCGCCAATCGACAGATCATCCTACTTACCGAATTCGTCAACGACCCCGACGACAATCGACTCTGTAACGAACTCGTACCACAGCTCATAAAGCTATGGGGAACGAACACGGACGTTCTGAAGAAGATCACAAGAATTGCTGGCGTTTCACCAGGGTTTGATGTTGCCGGCCCACACATCCTGCGTTCGATTCAACGGGACCCGCGTCGCATCGAGATTGTCCTGCCACTAATCCGAGACGCTCGTTTGCGGGAACAGATTCTGCAAACGATTCAACATCGCAATCAGACCGATGAGCCCGGCCTGTCCGCATCGCCTATCTGACACAATATTTGTCAATCCATCCCACATTACGAACACCTCTATTGTCGCGATTCATCAAAAGCCTTTTTCGCATGCGTGTTCCCCTATTCGATTTCGCATACCAATCGTAGCGGTACATCGCAGCCACCAAAGTTCTGTTGTCTCGCTCGCGTTGATCCGATCGTCTGGATCGTTTCATCTCGACCAAACCGCTGTGCCCCTTCACCTGACGATTCAATCACCTCATCGATTTTGTGGTAAGTGTCAATGAACCGACTCATCACTGCGGCCATACTGTTGGCCTCGCACCTGTGCCTCTGCGGAAGCGTATCCGCACAGAATTTTTCCGCCGACCGATTGACGATGTGTCAGTGGGTTAAACGGGGCCAACAAGAAACGCTTCATGGACGCGTGAAACTACCGCCCGGGGTGAATGACAACTCTCGGCTCTCTGGTGTCGTGATTACCATGATGGGAAGTGACGGCAAGTTTCGTCGTTCGGTCACCAGTGTGGACGGAACGTTCGAGATGACGAATGTTCCGAGTGGAATTTATGCGGCGTCAGCGTGTGGCAATCATGTATTTGCCGCATTCGCGATGCATGTCGTCGACTCGTCGGCCACCTCAAACGATATGTCGGTTCATTCTGTCGAGATCCCACTGGCAAACATCGACTGTCTGGATGTGAACGATGCCGTTAATCGCTACCTACCTGATAATTTCAATCAACGCGATCTCGCGCTGCGGCGAGACGCACACTGGAACTTTCGAAGTGAACTGTTCGAGAATGTCGGCTATCGAGTCGCGCGCAGCGGCGATGGGATGATCGGACATTTGTTTGTTGCTGGGGTACACGAGGATGACGTGATTCCGGTTGGTGCTACAAGTGTTTTTCTTTACCGTGATGGAAAAGAGTTCAAGCGAACGGTCACGGGCCCCGGCGGGCGTTTTGCCATCAATTCACTCGCACCAGGTTTTTATTCGTTGTTGGCGATCGGGCGTGATGGTATCGGTTCGATCGGTTTCGAATTGGTGGATCAGCCACAAACGATGTTCGGAGACAAGACAGACGGAGCAGCCGACACTCGATTCATCACCGCGATCCAACAGCCTAACGATGGCGGCAAACCGCTCAGCAGTGACCTGGAACTGCGAATCGCGCCGATGCCCGAAGCCGCCTATGTGGTGGAAGATGTTGTGACTGACGAATACTCCGAAGCTCCTTTACTGAACGGTGAATCACTGGGTCCGGTTGGGGCGGAAGCACCAGTCGCCGGTGGACTTACCCAAGGCGGCGCTTTGCCGGGTGGCGGTGCAGGCGGATTTGGTGGCGGTGGAGGAGGAGGCTTCGGCGGCGACGCCCTTGGCATGGGGCTGGGTGTCGCGGGGGTTGCCGCGTTGGGTGCCGCAGTCGGCGACGATAACGATGGGCTCCCGGTGACCGCACCACCTCCCGCTAGCCCTTCCATTCCTTAAACCGACTGAGTCGCGTGACATTTTAACAAAGCCAAAACCGTGGCGAATCGAGAACTCGGTGATGGAGGATCACCGAGTTCTTTGCGTTTAAAGGAACCGCCCCTGACACTTCGTAATCGTGCTTTGACTTCCCTGCCACCGCTAGCGTCTTCTCCTATGTGAATACCAAATCAATTTCGCACCCATCCGGGCGATCAACCGTTGCAAGGATAAGTGAGTTACTAGAATGCCCTCTGAACTGCCACGCAAACACTTCTTTCAACAACCTGCCCCGCATCAACGGAACAATGACATGCGACGTGTACCGCTTTCGCTGTTAATGATTGGCCTTACGTTTCTACCAGCATGCCAGCCGAGAGAGACTGCCGAGAAAGTCGACGGCATCTCGATCGAATCTCGCGTTATCGATCCGTTCACCATCACCACGATTGCCTACAGCGACGACAAGAAATCCGAGAACCAGTCCACGCCCAACGTGGAAAAAGACAAGGCCGAAATCGCAGATTCGCAACCAACCACATCCGAATCCACCGCCATGAAGATGACGTCGCGAGAGACGCACGAGGATCTCGATGCGACTTTGTGGATGCAAACGTCTGCTGAATATTATGCGACCTGCCGGCAAGCCTATCGCTTAGCGGAGAAGCAATTAGTAGCGGCAATCGACACGCCGACTTGGTCTGCGGATTTGGTTCAAAAAGCGGAGCTTTCAGGACACCAGTCTGAGAAGATTGATTTACCGTCGGCGGTGATTCTCGATATCGACGAGACCGTTCTGGATAATTCACCGTATCAAGCACGCCGAATCCACGAAAATGGAAGCTTCACTCCCGAAACTTGGAAGACCTGGGTCGAAGAAGCTACCGCAGCAACCGTTCCGGGCGTGAAAGAATTTTTGAAGGTCGCGAAAGACTCGGGTGTTGAAGTATTCTTTGTCACGAATCGGGAAAACGCGGTTGAACACGCCACCCGGAGAAACCTCGAACAACTCGGTTTAATCGAACCCGACGCGGTCGATCGGATACTTAGCAAACGAGAACGGGATGAATGGACGTCAGACAAGGCAACACGCCGCGCACACATCGCGAAACGGTATCGGATCCTGTTGCTGATCGGTGACGACCTGAACGATTTCGTTTCAATCGGTGATAAGCCTTCTTCGCAGGCACGCCACGACCTCGCCGTCGAACATGCGGACATGTGGGGTACCCAATGGATTCAGCTTCCAAACGCGAACTACGGCGGTTGGGAACGCTCTGTTTATGATTGGGACGACTTGGCCGAGGACGCCGTCAAGTTGAAAAAGAAGTACGGCGCGCTCCAGGCCGAGTAAGCTCAACTTCGAGAAGAGCCGGTCAATCCCTCGACCGCTTTACCGCAGCAATCGCTTTCGCAATCTTTCCGCTCGAGAGTCCCCCGGCGCCAACCGGCAAGCGAGGCATGTCGGCTGATCCCCACACAAAGACGTTGCCAAGGTCATCACCTGCCGCCAGTCGACTGCAGTCTCGACTCCATTGAACGGTGCGAAACGCCTCCTCTTCGGCATGCTGCAGCTTCAGCAACTCGACACCGGTGTTGGCATCCCAGACTCGCACCGAACCATCCACGCTCGCTGATGCCAGCCGCCGACCGTCTGATGACCAGTCGAGACCAGTCACGGGCCCGGTGTGTCCGGTCAGGTGTAAGACTGCTTTGCCGGAGTCTGCATTCAATATCGCAATACGCCCATCTGACATTCCTCCGGCGATCAGCCACGCATCAGGACACCATGCGATACAGTCGAGCTGTTCAAGCGACGGAAAACGATGCCGAAAGATTCTCTTCCCTGATTCGTCAAACGCATCGAGAACCCCATACGTGCCGGTCGCCACTCGGCTACCGTCGGGACTCCATTGTACACTCACCACGTGTAATCCAGTCTCGATCTTGGCGAACTGTTGCAAGGTTTCTGCATCGGCAACAACCGCGCCATCAGGTATCGATCGGAGTACCAAATTCTTTCCGTTCGGACTCAAACTCGATGCATGGATACGCAGTGCAGTAGCACCTGGATCGTGCTCCGTCGAAGACTCATTGGCAAGATCAAACAAAATGTCGCGCCCATTGGACGTCACGACACGGAGAGTTTCTTCATCATGGCTCCACCTGAATGTCATGCGTACGTTTTTGGCGAACGTTTCATTCACGACGATCCGGCCCGCTTCCAAGTCCCAAATCCGCAGTCGACTTGAGTACTTTGCCGAATTCCCTTCCGCAAAGTACCCGACGGCGAGGTAAGCACCGTCATGACTCCAAGAAACCAAGTTGCTTCTTTGTCCCGGGGCTTCCGGTTCACACAACACCTCGCTTTTGGGAACAGAAGCCTCGATGTCGATTACCTGAACCAAGCTATCCGCCGATGCCGCGATCAATCGAGATTGATGTCCTGCGTGAATCTCATAAACCGGGACACGCAGCACTCGTCGCTCTTGTTGTAACTCAAACGAGTTTGCATTCCATATGCGAATGACATGGTCTCTTCCGGTGGAAACCAATCGTTCCTCTCCTACCCAGGAAACGGCTGAGACTTTGGGATGCGACAACGTTGCCACAGGCTCTTTCTTATTGATCTCAAAAACGGCAAAGCTATCCACGTCTGTGGCAGCAAACCGTTTACCATCAGGATGCCAGCACACAATCGCGTAATTCAGCGACTGCGGGGCATATTCAAAACGCGATGCATCGGCGAGTCGCCAAGTCGTGCGTCGTCCGTATCGCAATCCACCAACCAAATGAGTTGAATCAGGACTGAGAGAGACCGACCGCAAGTTCGACTGCCGCTTGGGGTCATGTAGCACTTGAAGGCGCGCCCCCGAATCGACATCCCACAGCGCGATGAACCCGAAGAAGTTGCCAGTGACCAAGAGTTTTCCGTCACCGCTGAGGTCGAATGATCGCACAATATGGCTGGCTTGATCAGCATGAACGTGCACCTCAAAAATCTTTGTGCCCGAAGCGACGTCGACAACGACCGCCCTGCCATCGGATGTACTGTACGCCAAACGCGATGCGTCGGCAGACCAGCGTAGGTTCCGTGCCTCTTTCGCTTGCGGCCCGGAGAGCGTGACGAGCCTACGAATGAACGAAGCATCACGTGCCGAGCGAAGCTCAATGCACCAATTCCCATCGTCCCCCTTTGCGACAACCGCAACAGCGTCTCGCCGAGGATGAAACGCCGCATGTTCTCCGGCGATTGACAATACCGCCTGATCGCATTGGTCCTTGAAATACGCCCACTCCCAACCGCGAACATCCGGTTCGCCTTTTCCGGGCACAAGTTCTTCGAGGCGCTGCTGGAGATGCCCGAAATCTCTGGCTTCCCACGCATCGATGATCGGATAGAGGCGTGCGACATATTGATTCCACACCGCTTCGTTTCGCTTCACCTCGAATTCGCGACGTCGAGCGTCTGCTTCGATTCGTGCGTCTTCTGCTCGCCGTTGGTTCGCAACCGCTCGTTCCAACGCGAGTTCCTTCTCATTGCGTTCCTGTTCAGCGATGGCAAGACGAGACTCTGCTAACCGTTCCGCATCCGACGCTCGGATCGCGGACCACGTGCTTAACATGCTCGCCATCAGGAGAACCACTGCGACGCTCATTACCATCGTGATGAGCGATTTATTGCGGCCTGCAAATTTACAGAAGGTGTAATACGTTGAAGGGGGCCGCGCGGTGACGGTTCCCCCGCCGAGATACTGTTCGACATCCGCGGCGAAGCCTTCTGCAGTCTCGTAGCGTCGGTTGCGATCTTTCTCGAGCGCCTTCATGACAACCCAATCCAAATCGCCGCGCAACATCCTGGAAAACTTGGCCGATTCCGATCCTCGCGTCGACGACATATTCGCCGTCGAGGATCCCGAATCACGCTCTCCCGTGTGGTTCGCCTGCGTATCGAGTTGGCTCACCCGAGTACTGGGTTTGGGTGGTTCGAGTTCGCGAATTTTGCGAAGCAATTCAACCAACCCTAGTTTCCGCATGTCCTCTTTCAATATCGGCGTTTTACCGGTCAACAGTTCATAGAGAAGCACACCCAGCGAATAAATGTCACTTCTCGTATCGATATCAAACGGATTTAACTCCGCCTGCTCGGGACTCATGTATTCCGGTGTTCCGACAATCTGCCCGAGTTCGGTCAGGACGGTACGCATAGTCTCATTGCTCTGAGTGGCTTTCGCGACACCAAAGTCGATCACCTTGGGAACAGGCGTTCCGTCATGAAGACCAACGAGAACGTTAGAAGGTTTGATGTCGCGGTGGATGATCCCCTTTTGATGGGCATGTTGAATGGCGCGGCAAACGGGCACGAAAAACTCCAGACGTTGCCGGAGAGTGAGTTGCCTGCCGTCACAGTACCGAGTGATCGGTTCACCGTTGACCAATTCCATCACGAAATAAGGCAACCCCGCTTCCGTGGTCCCCGCGTCGAATACCTGCGCGATGTTTTGATGATCCATCAAAGCCAACGCCTGCCGCTCGACTTCGAATCGCGCGATCACGCGATGACTATCCATCCCGGTCTTGATTACCTTGAGCGCAACCATCCGCCGAAAAGGTTCGACCTGCTCCGCCCGGAAGACCGTGCCCATGCCTCCCTCGCCGATCCGTTCGAGCAACACGTAGTTGCCAACGCGATCACCAACCGCGAGCCCCGCGATATTTGACCTCCGTGAGGGTCTCGTTTTAACGGCGTCATCAATCGGCCCCGTCAAACGATCATCGCTGTCAGCGGTTGAAGAGGTATCGTTCGTTCCCCGATCGCCTTCATCCATCAATGTTGCTTTCTAAAGAACCGTCAAACAAAATTCTCGGCGACCGCGATGCAGCCAGAAACTCGGGAGCGTCTCGTTGAATGCGAGCACTTCCCCGAGTCCATCAGAAAGGGGCGTTAGACCAGTATCTATCCGGTAGCTGGAACCAATCGAAAAGCCATGCTTACTCGATAGACGGCCTTTTTGTTGCCGCGTTCTGTTGTCACCAAATCGGCGAACGACACCCAGACAATCGATTCCAGATACGCATTTAGTTTTATCACCTTGGTTACTGCATAACAAGTTTTCAAAAGCGTTACGCACGCCGCCAAGTGGAAGTGGAGGAGGATTCGGTTAACAATTCGCTCTACAGGCGTCTTCGTCCGCGATAGATCACCGTAGCAACAACGCATAATTCGCCTTGTCGCAACCGACATGCGTCTTGCATTAAACTACTTTTGAACGATCGAATCCGGCCCACTATGGCATCCAACTCCTGCAGCCCCACCGTGAACAAATTTCGTTTTCTAATAGTCGTCATTGCCGTGTTGTTCGCGTCGGATTTGGCCGCGCAGGTGTTCGTCGTGCAGACCGATGACGCGAGGTTTATGGATGGGACGAAAACGGTTGCGACGGTCCCTCGTGGTTATGAACTCTACGCCCTCGACGTACGTGACGATTGGTTGCTCGCGGTCGAACCAAGATCCCTGACGAGATACTGGGTCTCCAAATCGAACACGAAACGCAAGACGCTGGCCGACACGGACCAACAAAGAGAAGAGCGATTATGGGAACAGGTGTCCGGGATCGAAACAATTGTCAACTCGGGAACCGCAACCACCGCACAGGTTCAACAAGCGTTGGATTGCTCCAACCAACTGCGTCAGATCTGGAAGGATAAACACCCGCATGCGGCGACCGCACTGCAGTACTCCGGCCTGGTTGCCGCCAACGCAGGAGCATTCACTCAAGCAGAAAAGATTCTGAAGGAAACGCTCGATGTTCATCAAAAACTTTACGGCAAAGAGTCACTGGAATCCGCCGAAATCCTGTTGGATTTGGCTCATCTCGCCAACGACCAACTTGACGGAGTGCGAGCTGCCAAACTCGCTCGTCGTGCGTGGCAAATCAATCACAGTGCTCTGGGCGCGAAACATCCCAACACTCTCGCGGCGACCTTCCCGATCGCGTTCGCGTTGGAGTCCATCCAAGAATACGAAGACGCATTGCAAATCTACCAATCCGCCTATGACGCGATGGTGAACAATCCAGGGACGCATGATTTCTTCACCATCCAAACCCATGCAAAGGTCGCTCGACTTAATCTCAAGCTCGATCGCCGACAGAAGGCGATCTCGATCTATCAAACCGTCGTTGATTCCCTGAAGAAACATCATCCCGATCGGTTCAAAGAAATCGCGTTGCAAGAACTGCGACTGGCCTCGGCAAAACTAGACACCGACGATCCAGTTTCCATGGCAACGTTCGCCAAATCAGTGGCGGATTTGGAACGACGCTTCCCGGAACTGATTATCGCGATTCAGGCTGAGCAAGAACTGCTCTTGGCAAACTATCTAATCAAAGGCGAGACCCGACAGGCGTTCGCGATTGTGGATAGCCAATTGCGTCAGATGAGATCAACGCTCCGCAAAGAACTCTGGGGCATGAACGCTAAACAACAGAGCGACTATCTCGCTCGCGCCGACGGCTACAGGTTCTTCGCATCCGTAGCGCTCGCGGTCGATTTTTCACACATTCCATCGGTAGTTTCGACTTCTGCCGAATGGCTGATCAACGGGAAGGGGCTCGTCGAGGAAGCTCAGTCGGTTCAAGAAGGTGCTGTACTCGATTTGCAAAAACGCGAAACCTGGGCAAACCAACCGTGGGTTTCCTGCCAAGACCTCCGCGATGCATTGGATGACAACGAGGCATACGTGGACGTTCTCTCTTACCTCGATTTCGACTTCGATGCTCAGGCTGCCTCATCGGCGACGATTCAACGCTACGGTGCATGGATTCTGACGAAACAAAGCGACGCACGCTTCCTGGACCTCGGTCCCGCATCGACGATCAACACCGCCGTTGCGAAGCTACTGCAAGGGATGAACGACTCCGTCGAATATATCCCTGAACTCGGACCACAAGCCGCATTTGAAAAGTTGAAACCGCAACTTTCCGAAGTGAGTCGATTGGTATGGCATCCGATCCGACAGGCGTGCGGCGAACGGACCAACATCATCATCTCGCCGGACCAAGAATTGTGGTTGGTCCCCTGGCACGCGTTACTGAATCGGCACGACGAAACGTTTGTCGCCGAAACGCATGCGATACGCCTGCAACTCAGTGGTCGCGAATTGGTTCAATCTACCGAAAACAACGCGAGCAACCCGGCCGTCATTTTTGCCGACCCCAACTATGACGCC
>JBICHZ010000281.1:0-11301 GCA_043101355.1 Rhodopirellula sp. JB044 | reverse complement strand
GGTTGCTCGCAAAAACGAGAGGTGGCGGGTGACATGATGCTACACAACGGGATTCCATCAATTCGCAAAGGAGAATTCGGCCGATGCACTTTCCAGACAGCCACGACTTTCTAGATAGCCATATCGAAGCCGGTCGACTTTCATCGGTTGATTCGAACAAATCGGGCGTTCGATAGGGGGTGAAAGACAAACGCGAACAGCGTCGTCGCTCTGACGTCTCCCTCACCGACCAGGGCCCGAAAAACCGTACATCGGGGCGAGAACAAAAGTAAATTGCAAAACGCCCAAAGAACGACTAACCTACCCCCTACCTGGGCCGCATCGTTGCTCGCTCTTGACGTCGGCGGATCTAGCTGCGAAACCGTGAGGATCACAAGTTATTTTGCGAACCGAAACCGTCCGAGCGGTGTAGACTCGTCCACTGCATGTGATCGTAGCGATCGCGTTCGTCAAAAGCGTGCCTTAGCCCCGCGACCCTGAATAACCAAGGCTTAATCAAAGCGATGTGTGGAATAGTTGGATATGTTGGCGGCGAAGACGCGGCAGAGTTCCTGATCGACGGACTCCGCCGGCTGGAGTATCGCGGATACGATAGTGCCGGGGTCGCGATTTTCGGCGACGCGGACATTGCGGTTACGCGATCGGTCGGCAGGATTCAATCGCTCGCTGACCGGTTGGGCACGCCACCGCCTGGCACCCTCGGACTCGGGCACACCCGCTGGGCTACCCACGGTCCGGCAACGGAAGAGAACGCACACCCGCACATCGGCGGCGATGGCGAAGTCGTCCTGGTTCACAACGGGGTGATCGAAAACTATCAGACTCTCAAGGATGGCTTGATCGAGAAAGGCTACCAATTCACGTCGGCGACCGATTCCGAAGTCATCGCTCACTTGATCGCCGAAGGCCTCACCCAAACGCCACCGACCGACGACCAGCCTCACGCACGCTACGTGACCGCGGTCCAGTGGGCGATCGGACAACTCCGCGGGACCTACGGTTTGGCCGTCGTCTTCCGCGACAAACCAGGCTTTATGATTGCCGCTCGCTTCGGCAGTCCACTCGTTATCGGCGTCGGACGGGGCGAGTATTTCGTCGCCAGTGACGCGTCCCCGCTCGCCGGACGGACAGACCGGATCGTGTATCTCGCCGACCATCAGCTCGCGGTTTTGACCGCTGACGGCTTCTCGGTATTGCATCGCGACAGCGGCAAAGTTCGCGTCAATATCCAACCGCTCGAAGCCGAATCGGGTGAGGTCAGCCTGAACGGCTACGAGCACTACATGCTCAAGGAGATCTACGAACAACCCGACGCCCTGCGAAACGCGATGCGGGGTCGCCTGAACGACCAAGACGCGACCGCGGTCTTCGGCGGGCTCAACCTGACGCCGCAGCAACTTCGCAGCGTCGAACGAATCATCCTGACCGGTTGCGGAACGAGTTGGCACTCCGCTCTCGTCGGCGAATACATGATCGAGGAACTCGCCCGAATCCCGGTCTGCGTTGAATACGCCAGCGAACTGCGGTACCGCAATCCACCGATCGAGAACAACACCCTCGTGTTCGGGATCACGCAGAGCGGCGAGACCGCCGACACCCTCGCGGCCCTGAATGAAACCAAACGAAAAGGGCACCGGACCCTCGCGATCTGCAACGTCGTGGGCAGTTCCATCGCACAAGCCTCCGACGGCGGCGTCTACCTGCACGCGGGACCTGAAATTGGCGTCGCGAGCACGAAGGCCTTCACCAGTCAGTGCTGCGTGTTGGCGATGCTGGCCCTGTATTTCGGCCGGACTCGGCATACCAGCTACGAGACCGGAGAGCGAATTATCGAGGACCTACGTCGCCTGCCCGCGATGATCGAGCAAGCGTTGACCTGCGACGCGGAAGTTCGCAAGGTCGCCGAGAAGTACCAATCGGCGAATAACGTCCTCTACCTCGGACGCCGGTACAACTTCCCCACCGCACTCGAGGGGGCCCTCAAACTGAAAGAAATCAGTTACATCCACGCCGAAGGATACCCGGCGGCGGAAATGAAGCACGGCCCGATCGCGTTGGTCGATGCGGACACGCCGAGCGTTTTCATCATGCCCCGAGGCACCACGTACGACAAAGTGCTCTCGAACATGGAAGAAGTGAAGGCACGCGGAGGCCCCGTCATCGCCATCGCCAGCTCCGAAGACACAGAAATCCGCAAAATCGCGGACGATGTCATCATGATTCCCGAAGCTCCGGAGTTCCTGCAGCCGATTATAACAGTCGTACCGCTGCAGTTACTTTCGTACCATATTGCAGTTTTGAGGGGTTGTGACGTAGATAAACCACGCAACTTAGCCAAGAGCGTGACGGTTGAGTAAAGTTTGCATTGTGGGAAGAAAATTTAAGATTATCCTTCTCAACACCTGCGACCACGAACTAAAATCACTGAACGCCTGTTCCGCAGGTTTTTCTCATCGATGACCCTACTTCTTTCGCGACGGACACTTCTATCATGGAAAATCGAGGACTGAGCTACAATTCACGGAAAGCACTCATGGTCAACATCGGCGAAAACGCCGGTTCCGAAGTCGCCGACCTGATCTCGCAACTGATCAACGAAGTCGATGAACTGCGACGGACCAAGGTCAGCATCACCCGAATCGTTCCGGGCCAAACCGAACAGGTCAAAGAGTACATCGAGGAACCGGTTTAGGTCGGAGGTTTCCGACAACAGGTAGACAGGCCACCTCTGCGGGTTGATCAGCCCCAGGTGCGGTCTGCAGGCGGCCGATGCGGCCTGGTAGGACGCCGAGTTGTGGCGAGGATTGTCGCCTTCGCTTGACATTTTGCGTCCGAGTGTCGACAGTGTGGACGATGCGGTGGGAATTGGTTCTCGCCCCTCGTTTCCCTGCTTTTTGACTCGCCCCGCTAGATGTCTGACTCAAACGCTGCCGCTGCGGAAGCAACGGCCTCCACACCCGCCCCGACCGGCAACCGTACGTTGCTCGACAAGATCTGGGACGACCATTTGGTGCACGCTCCTGAGGGAGAAGCGTCGATTCTCTACATCGACCTGCACCTGGTACATGAGGTCACCAGCCCACAAGCGTTTGAAGGGCTCCGCATCAACAACCGTGCAGTTCGCCGGCCCGAACGCACCATCGCGACTCCCGATCACAACGTCCCGACGAGCGACCGCAGTCTCCCCATCGCCGATCCGATCAGTCGCAAACAGATCGAAACCCTGCGTGAAAACTGCAAAGAGTTCGGTGTCGAACTGTTTGATATCCACGATGTCCGCCAAGGGATCGTTCACGTCATCGGACCTGAGAATGGGTACACCCAACCAGGCATGACGATCGTTTGCGGCGACTCGCACACCGCCACACACGGAGCCTTTGGTGCTCTCGCGTTCGGCATCGGAACGAGCGAAGTCGAACACGTTTTGGCGACCCAAACGCTGCTGCAGTACAAACCCAAAACGTTTGAACTGCGGGTCGACGGCGAACTGCCGCGAGGCGTCACCGCCAAAGACATGATCCTGTACCTGATCGGACAGATCGGGACCGCGGGAGGCACCGGATACGTTCTCGAATACACCGGCGACTGCGTCCGCGCGCTCACGATGGAAGAACGGATGACGGTCTGCAACATGTCGATCGAAGCGGGAGCCCGCGCCGGCATGATCGCCCCTGACCAAACCACGTTTGACTACCTCCGTGGCCGTCCCGAAGCGCCGAAAGACTTCGACGCTGCCGTCGAGCGGTGGAAGAAACTGCCGTCGGATCCCGGTGCCACTTACGATCGCAGCAACGTCTACCAAGGCAGCGACATTCAACCTCAGGTCACCTGGGGCACCAACCCGGGGCAGGTTGTTGGCATCGACGCGCGTGTCCCGGACCCGGGCGATTCGACAGACCCGACCGAGCAAAAGACGACCGCTCTGTCGCTGCAGTACATGGACCTCAAAGCGGGCACACCGATCACCGAGATCGACATCAACCGCGTCTTCATCGGCTCCTGCACCAACGCCCGCATCGAAGATTTGCGTGCCGCCGCCGCGGTCGTCAAAGGACACCGCTGCAGCGACAAAGTCAACGCGATGGTGGTTCCAGGCAGCGGACAAGTCAAAGCCCAAGCCGAGAAGGAAGGGCTCGACAAAATCTTCACCGAAGCCGGAATGGATTGGCGTGAAGCCGGTTGCAGCATGTGCCTGGCAATGAACCCAGACAAACTCGCCCCCGGCGAACGATGTGCCAGTACCAGCAACCGAAACTTCGAAGGTCGGCAAGGCAAAGGCGGACGCACTCACTTGGTCAGTCCAGCCATGGCTGCTGCGGCATCGGTGGCAGGCCATTTCGTTGACATTCGGGACTGGGACTACAAGTAACCCACTCCCGTCCGCACCGGCGGGGGCAGTGAGCCCAGGCGGACTCCTCCCCACGCCACGTTTGTCGCTGCCAATCAGATAGGCACTCTCGTCAATCGCTCTCCACACACGCTCCCATCATGCAAAACTTCACCATTCATCAAGGCGTCGTCGCCACCCTCGACCGAGCCAACGTCGACACCGACGCGATCATCCCCAAGCAATTCCTCAAACGAATTGAACGAACCGGCTTCGGCCAATTCTTGTTCTTCGATTGGCGTTTCCTCGACGACGGCGAGACCGAGAACCCCGACTTCGAACTCAACCGAGTCAACGTCAAAGGAGCTTCGATTCTCATCGCACGGCAGAACTTCGGCAGCGGCAGCAGCCGTGAACACGCCGTTTGGGCTCTGGACGATTACGGCTTTCGCGCGGTGATCGCACCCTCCTTCGCAGACATCTTCTACAACAACTCGTTCAAAAACGGGTTGTTGCCGATCGTGCTCAGCGAAGAAGACGTCGAAGAACTCTTCCAACGCGCCGCGAAAGGCAACCCATACCAATTGACGGTCAACCTCGAAGATCAAACCGTGTCCGACGGTGAAGGGTTCGAGCGATCGTTTGAAGTTGACCCCAGCCGGCGACATAAACTTTTGCACGGCCTCGACGACATCGCACTGACTCTGCAACACGAAGACAAGATCAGCGCCTACGAAGCCAAGATGGTTAGCTGATCGCGTCGCGCTTCTAGGCGTCGTCCACGATCGGCACTTTCAATTACCGCGTATGCCCCGGGCCGAACATCTCCGATAACAGATCATCGGCCGGGTGCCCGTGTCCTCGGTGTTGCACGAACGCCTCCGCAGCATCGACGCCACACTGACGACCTCTCTCGACGCTGTGCTGTCGCATGGATTCGATGTAATTATCGATGCCGTTGTGCGACCGCAGCCAATCCCGCTGGCTTTGATGACAGGCCAACATCGCAGCCTTCAGCTCGAGTTGGTCTGAAATGTCGACAAACGTGGTCGGTTCAATCAGATCCCCCATGCGATCTCGCCCACCGAGCCCGTCACAGTAATAAACTCGCGGCACCGTCGCCCCATCGCCGAGTGGAACATCCGAGGCGTTGGGCGCGGCATAAACAAAACTCGCCGCCCGCCCGAGTCGACCGGTCATTTCGTGATCGGAATGATAGTCCGACATCGGCATCGTGATCACGAGGTTCGGTGTGATCCTGCGAAACAGATCGATCGTCTTTTGCAGCGATTGCCGATCGTAAACCACGCGGCCGTCCGGTTCGCCAAGACAATGGAACGTCGCTCCGGCGAGCCCCGCCGCCCGCGTCCCTTCCTCCACTCGCATCGTTGCCGTTTCCTCGGGACCGAGCGACTGCGAGCCACAGTCCCCGGCGGTCACCGTCGCAATGTGGATCTCCCACCCCGATCGCGACAACCGAACGAGGGTTCCCGCGCAAGTCATCTCGGCGTCATCGGGATGCGCCATCAACGCAACCGCCACATTCCGTTTGGGCACATCGTGAGTGCTCGCCAATTCCTCTCTCCTGTTTCTGGGCTACTGAAAACCACCATGTTAACTCGCCCGAGATGATCCGGCGCGGACGATCCCTAATCAACAATCCCCGGTCAACGATGTGTGGCAGCATACAACGCCGGAATAATCACCAAAGTCAAAACCGTGGTCAAACTCAAACCGACAATCATGCAGTACGCGAGCCCTTGCCATAGCGGCCCTCCACTGAGAGCCAACGGAATCAACCCTCCGACCGTAGTCGCCGTGGTCAAAAAGATCGGCAGCATCCGCTGCTTGCCTGCCTCGACCAAGCACTCTCGCAGCTCCTCTGCCGAGAGACGATCGGTGTCCCCATTTTGCTTGCCATCCTGATTCTGCAAACCCGCATCGGAAGACTGTTTTGCCGCCAACCGTTCGGCAACCAAGATATCCGCGAATTCAATGAAGATAATCGCGGTATTGAGCACGATGCCGAACAAAGCCAGGATCCCCAACTGCGGCATGAAACCGAGCGATTCGTCGAACAAATACAAACCCAGCCATGCCCCCACCAAAGCGATCGGCAACGTCGACAAGATGATCAGCGGCCGTAACCAACCGTTGTACTGAAACAGCAAACACAAAATGATCAACACGAACGAGATCGCAAACGACTTCATCATCTGGCCGCCCGATTCGACGCTCTCCTCGTAAGAACCTCCCGGTTCGATCCAGTAACCGACAGGCAAACTCGCCTTAAGAGCTTCCATTTCATCCGATTTCAAAACGCGCGAGACGACATCGTTTCCCGTCACGCCAGGTTCCATCCGGGAACTCACCTCGATCGTGCGATTCATGTTCCGACGGCCGATCTTCGCGAGTTCGAAAGTCGGTTCGAGCGTCGCGATCGACGCCAACGGCACTTTTCCGTTGTCACCTTCAACGAACGACTCCTGCAGACCGTTGATCGATTCACGCTGTTGCTGTTCCAACCGAAAGTACACCGGAACCTGGTGATCGCCTTCACGAAAGGTGGTCAGTTGCAGTCCGGAGTAATACGAGTTCAACGTCTTGGCGACTTGGGAATTTGTCACCCCGGCAAGGGTGGCTCGATCGGGGTCGACCGCGACTCGAATTTGATATCCGTCGATGCCCCATGAATCCGACACGTCCCATGTTTCCGGCTGAGCGGCGACAATCTGTTTGAGACGATCGGCTGCGGTCCGGAGCACGTCCGGATCAGCGAAACCGCTGCCTAAGATTCGAAACACCAACGGATCCGCCGGCGGCCCCAACGCCAACTGCACCGGCACCACTCTCGCTCCGATCACCGGCGAGATCCCGAGAGACGCGTCTCCACGCTCGGCCACCTCGCGAACGCGTTGCACGTAGAGCGGTGTCACCGAAGTGTCAGTGGTGCGAACCAAGATCTCGGCGAACGCACGGTTCTTGGGCTCCGGGCTCCACCCCAGATGCCATCGGGAACCTCCGCCACCGACGAGTGCCCGATACGAACGCAGCCACCCTTTCCCTTCGGGTTGCGTCTGACTTAATCGACGAATGATGTTCTCTACCTCCGCCGTGACGCGACTGGTTTGCTCGATCGTCGCTGTCTCAGGAAGGATCACCTTCACGGCGAACTGGGTCCCCGCTGCGTTGGGGAAGAACTCGGAACTGACCGGCAGCATCAGGATTCCCACCACCATGACAATGGTCAGCAGGATCGTGACCCAATAATGATCCACCGCCCAACCGCCGATCACACCGTAGATCCGGTGAGGCAAACTCTCACGAGCAGCAGACGCACCCGACGCCTTTCGTTTCTTTAACTTCGGGAACCACCCCATCACCGCCTCATAAGCGGCAATGATCGGTGAGCCGGATCGATCTGATTTCGGCGCGCGAATAAAGAATCCCGCGAGGATCACACACAACGTCATCGCCAACAACCAACTCAGACCCAACGTGGTCGAGACCGTGACCGGCAAACTGTACACGTACTCCTTGCCACCTCCCTCGAGCGAAAACAACATCGGCACAAAGGCCGCCATCGTTGTCAGTGTCCCGACCAACATCGGAACCGCCAAAGTGTTGGCCCCTTCGATCGCCGCGGGGAAGGGTTTCATGCCAGCGATCTGATTCGCACGAGCTTGATCGCACACCTGCACCGCGTTGTCGACGAGCAATCCGAGCGAAATGATCAAAGCCGCGAGCGAGATCTGTTCCAACTCAACCCCAAACAACGAGATCAATCCGATGGACACAATCACCACGATCGGAATGTTCGCCGCCATCACGAAAGACGTACGAAAACCGACCACGACATAAACCACCACCACGACGATCAACACCGCCTCGATCACGTTGACAATCACGTCGGTGATCTTCTTCTCGACGCTCGTCGATTGATCCGAGACGGCCGTCACACCGATGTCGGGCGGCAGTCTTTTCTCGACATGCATCATTTCGTCGACGCGTCGTTTGGCGGTCGTGCAAACATCAATGATGTTAGCACCCGACTTCATCGTGATCCCCAACATCACGGCGGGCGTCGCTCCCGACTCATCACCGAAACGACATAAATAGTCCGCGGGATCTTCCACGCCACGAGTCACTCTCAGTCCGAGTTGTTTGAGCGGCACGCTATTGTCGCCACGCCCCGTTCGCACCGTGCTGGCGATCTGTTCGATTTCTTGAACGGCGTTAAACTCACCTTCGGTTTTGACGCTGTAGTGCCCCGACTCGGTATCCAGTTCACCGCCGGCCTGGATGATGTTGCGCTGCGTCGCGAGTGCCTGCAACTGCGCCGTCGTCAGTTGCAATTGGGCCCAATTGGCGAGATCCGTTTCGATGTAAATCGCTTCATCACGTTCGCCAAACATTTCGACCTTGGCGACGCCCGGCAGCAACCGCAACGCGTCTTGGATATCCTCGGCGTAGATCTCGAGTTGCCGATCGGAATAGGCGTCTTGCTCGCGAATCTCATCACGATCGTGCGAAGGCGTTTGGTGAACCGCCAGTAACAACACCGACGTATCTCCGAACTCGTCGTTCACCACCGGACGGATATCCGCCGCCGGCATCGGCACCAAATCGACTCGTGCGCGGACCTTGTCCCACACGTTTTGAATGTCCGACGGCGGGACGTTGTCCTCCAGCTCAACGAAGATTGTCGACTGTCCCGTCAACGTGGTCGAACGGGTGAAGTCGACTTCCTCGATGCTGATCAACGTCTGTTCGATCTTGTCGGTGATCAACTCTTCGACGGTTTCGGCGGGAGCGCCCGGCCAAGACGTTGAGACGACGCAAACACGAATCGTGAACTGCGGATCCTCTCGGCGCGGCATCGTGAAGAAAGTGATCGTTCCCCACAGCATCGCCATCAAAGACAACGAGACCACAATCGTTCGATACTTCGCCGCGGCGGCAGGCAATCCCATTATGATGCCTCCCCATCGACGGATTCACCCACCGCAGACGTTTGCGGGGCATCCTCCACACCGCTGCCGACAACCTGCACCGCATCACCCTCGTGCAGATAGTGCACACCGCCGACGATCAACGACATGCCTTCGGTCAACTGCGACGAATCAATTTCGAACAACGCACCGTCGCTCGAACTGTCTTGCGCCTTTGCGGTTACCGAGATCCGCTTCGCGATACCATCCTGCACGGTGAAGACGTATGACTGATCCAACTCACGGTAGAGGGCCTCGATCGGCACGTAGAAACCGGGCTCAGAAACGGTGCTCGCCAAATCCACGGTCACCAAATCGCCGGGACGCAGCATCCAAACCGACCCCGCATCGAGTGCCACCGATTCACCGTCCCAATGAGGCGGCGCCGAGTCCCCGTCTTCGATCTTGCCGACGTACAACGTCGACAACGGAACTTCGGCGGGGGTGCCATCCTGGTTGACAAAATCGACTGACTGAAAGACCCAGTTTCCTAAAAACGGGATACGTAATTCCCTTTGCACGATTCGCTGGGGACGAACCTTCATCACGTCAGGAATCGGCTGCTGCAATTTGGCGTTGGTGATCACGTAGATGAACGCACCTTTGTCGTCATGAACAATCGCATCCTCCTCAACCAGATAAACATCGTCCGGGGTGCCCATCATGCGGTTGAGTTGCAAAGGCCAGACGTGTTCACTGCGGGCAACCGATTCGGAAGGAATCGATGGCGGAAGTTCATCTCGAAACTTTTCGTTGAGCAACAGTAACGTCAGCGTGAACGTTCGCGTCGTCGGATCCGCGCTCGGATCGATGCTGTACACCAACCCCAACGATTCATGTTCGGTTCCGTCGGGCAGATCGAACCGCGTCATCAAATCACGTCGACTGCGGATGATGCGAGACTGCGCCGCCGACAACTCCACCTCGACCGTGATCGGGTTGGTCATCTGCAACGTCAACACCGGCGTGCCGGCATCGACCACGCTGCCAGGAACCGCCATCACCTCTGAGATCTGTCCTTGGTACGAACCGTAAAGCGTCGTGTTCTCTAAATCACGTCGCGCATCGCGTAACGCCTGTTCGGCTCGTTTAATCTCAGCTTCGGCCGACTGCAGTTCCGCCTCCGCCTGCTTGATGCTCGCCTGGATCGAATTGATGGACGCTTCGTTTGTGCGGACCGAATTTAAGGCTTGGTCGTACTCCGACGTCGAGGCGGCATTCTGCCTCTTCAACCGCTGCACACGATCAAATTCGTCGTTGGCTAATTTCAAGTTGGCGGCGGCGGACTTCAGTTCCGCATCGAGCGTTTCCTCCAAACGAATCTTCAGGCTCTCCTTTCGGAGCTTCGCAATCTCCAGATCGGCTTCGGCGGACTCGACCGCGATCTTGTACCGGGTCGGCTCGATCTGCGCTAGCGGAGTGCCCGGGCGGACCAAGTTGCCGTCCGGGTCGACGATCCGACCATCGATATCTTGCCCCGGTTCACGAACCCACTCAACGCGGCCGGGCACTTCGAAACCGATCTCCTCGGTCTTCCACGACTTCACGCTGCCCGACGCCGAGTAGGTCGACCTCGGTTTGGTCTTCTCCAAAACCATCGTGGTGACCGGACGGGGAGTCTTCGCCATCGTCACGGGCGGCGGTTTGTCACACCCACCGGAAAACATGCCAACTGCGACGATCAGACACATCACGCCAGAGACGACTGCCGGGGATTGCCCAAGACTTCGATGCCATGGCCGCTCTCGAAAACGGCCGGCACTATCACGTTTAGAAAACTCGCAACTACACAACACGTCAAATGACCCAAGGAAAGCCAGTATTTTGCATGCGGAACGACCGCAACAAGGCAGCTTAGCAAAGAGGAAACAGCACTCTGTCGGACGCCGCCGTCGCACTGAGTCGTAGGGTATCGGCCCGCATCCGTGACAACAGGGCCCCCGCCTGCGGCACAGGCACCTCCTTCGAAGCCTCCTCATCGAG
>JBICHZ010000280.1:0-12601 GCA_043101355.1 Rhodopirellula sp. JB044 | reverse complement strand
ATCGCTGTCTGTCGATTCTCTGGCATTCGCAAACCAACTGCGTGCGTAGTGCTCGCGACCGGAAACGTTCAGTGCCTGATGCCGGACCGGATCAGTACCGATTTCGTCGATCGAAACCATTCGATTCGGATAAGCCGCGATCGCCTCCGCGTCGCTTTCGTGGCCATAGGTACCATGACACTCCGCACAATTTTGTTCGAAAAGATGCCGGCCCGCTTCTGCGAGTTTGGCGTCCACCGGCAACGGATATTTCGGCGGACGCAGCGATGACAAGTATGCATAAACGTCGCGAAACGCGTCTTCGTTTTCGCGAAAGAAGTCCGCATCATTCTCAGGAACGAGGGCGAACTGCATCAAACCACGGTGTCCCTTCGGTGCGAACCCGTCGATGTAGATGTACGGACGTCGGTAGAAGTGCCACCACGGGGGCGCGTCCATGTCGTGATGCGTGAACGAAGCCGGGGCTCGCTGCACCAAATTCAGTTCATCGTCGCGGTAATGCATCAATCCTTGGCCGAACACCACGGCGTTGGTCGTCCCGTGAGTGGTCCCTAACGGAACGACGAGCGATCCGAGTTCCATCCGGCCGAGCGGTTTACCCAAACGAAATTTGGTCCGCCGAACTTCTTCGGTCAACGTCTGCAATGCGAAGCGGTTGTTGGGTGCTCCCGGCGTCGGGGTTCCATAAACGGAACCACCGTGGCACGAAAAGCAGTTCATGGTCCAACGGCCGTCCTGGTCAACAACGTACTGCAACGGTTTCCCGGGATCGGGAGTCGTTCCCTCCGCTTGGTCGTCGCTCGCGTTTGCCGCTTCGCCGACGCCGGAGCCAGAACGAGGCGTCAATCCGTACCGTCGAAACGCCATTGCACGGCGTTGGGCCGGCGACGCCGCCTCTGCTTTCTCACGCAATTCCTTTGGCCAGCTTTGCCAGAGCGCGTCGAAGACTTCCTGATCAAAATCGCTCGGCAACAATGCGTTCTCGAGAAGAAACTCGTATCCGCGAACCGCCGCATCCTGAACATCTTCATTGTCCGCGTTGTACGACTGCTCGCCGGAGGCCGTTTCCGCGTGCGTGACAGAGATGCCGGCAAGTAAAACTACGGCCGCAAGGGAGAAGGCGTTTGGTGTTCGCAGTAGCCTTCGTCGCGGCAGGTTTTGCGGCCAGGCACCTCGGGCTCTCACCCAGGAGGGATGCCACTGAACGTGATTGCGGAGATGAAAAGGTTTGAAAGCCACGGCATGCCAACGACACGGAAAGACACAAGATCGCGTGGCGAGAAACCGAACCGCCACCCTCTGTCATTATGCCCGTCGTCAACCGGAATGATTAACCCTCGTTATTCAACTCCGATGGAAGATTTCACGAAATCGGTCAATTGAATCTGCGTTTCTCCGTCGCCTGCAACGCGAGTCCGAAGGTTTTCGACCATGCGACGTGCGTCGCAGTACTCGATCGCAACCACACGCACTTCGGCGGGCAACCGCCGGATGATCGGGTCGGTGTAAGGATCGGCGCTGGCAAAGATCAATCGCTCGGCCCAATCGCTATGCACATCGACCGCGTCGGAATCCAGTTTCGCCGCAACATGCCGAAGCAAGGTCGACAGCGAACGGGCAGGCGAGGTCGCACGAACGCTGCGTGCTTGGGTGCGGAGGGCAATCTCGGCTTCCGCGAAATCACGTGCCGCGTGCCAAGCCACCGGGTCGCCCTCGGCATGCACCGCGACGACAAAACGTCCTTTACCGAGCGGTCGAACCGCGCCACGTTCCTCGCCCAAGACAGGGATCTGCGAAATCGCGTCAGTGACCGAGTTCTTCTTCGGCAATCGGCCGAACGCGACCACCGAAACGTCCACCAACCCGGATCGGAATCCCGTCGGCACGTCAAAGGTGATCTTCAGTTTTTTCTCGCCTTCGAGAACTTGAGTCGACGTCCATCGCAATTTGTAGTAAACGCCGCGTCCACGTTCGATCGTCCCGGCGGCGGTCACCGCATGCAATGGAGCGTGTCGATCGAACTGAACCGACTCCGACTGTTTCGAGCCTTTGTCGCCGCCGATGTGTGCGTTGGCAACCGCACCATGAGCAACGTCAACCGCCATCCCGAACGCTTGGCTGTCTTCATCCGATCGTTTGACCTGGATCGGTCCGGCATACTCGCTCGCGGTTTCCGTTCGCGGGCTGTAGTTAACAACTCGCCACGAAGGATCGCGGGGAACACAACGAATCATCCACCGATCGATTTCGGGGAACACGCTTCCACTGACGAGCGACGATAACCGCAACGTGATTTCCACCGGCTCCCCGCGATCACTCATCATCAGGTCGTCGCCATGCGAGCAAACGACGGGAACCGCAACCGCGGTCGCGGGCAAGTCAAACGAGATGACCGGCGTCTCGGATGCGGAGGCAGTGTTGTCAGTTCCTGCACCGGAGAAAACACCGAGACCGGCCAACAACACGAGGGCACCGATAGCGTACCGCCGCCCGCGAATCTGTTCTGTAGCAACTGATGCTGAAAGTTGCAGCATGTTCATAACGTGAGTCCTCCGTTCCAATTTGACATTTCCTGGTAGCTGTGTCGCAGCAAGGTAAGCACCTCAATGCAAACGTCGCGCCGAATCATCCGGCCAGCAACCGTTCCGTCATGGATACGGGCGGTGCAGGGTAGAACGAGCTTTCCATCGAGCAAAGGAAACTCTCCTGCACAGCGACCTCATCATGCACGGCAACACTCCCAGAGCAACTCGAAATCGCGTTCTCACCACACAAGCGATCGTTCCAATGCAGCTTGCGATGCTCGTGAAACATATTCGCGGCCGCTTCCGCACGGCACGACATTGCGTGAAACAAAAAAACCGGTCGAACCGCGTCTTGAAGGTTCGCGATCGTCCGTAAACGAGACACTTGGCAGCGGTCACCCCTGCCTCGCGAAATGAGGTTGCCAATGGTCATGTTTCGGTCACTGCATGCATGACCCGACCAACACTGACCGGCCGGGCCTCCCGCCTTCCCAAACGCCCTGTTACTTCCCCCCCACCGAAAACCTCGGTAGGCTCTATCGTTCACAAACCGCAACTCCAGCATGACAACGGCCAACAAAATTGCCTCCGAAGAACCCGTTCACGCAACCGATCGGCGTTGAGCCAGCACCGTCGGCGTCTCAATCAAACAGACGCATTGTGATCATCTCGCTCGTCGCGCTCGCGATCATTCCGGTCGTCTGCGGCGGGGTCGCGGGCGTCGGTTACCTTGCGATCAAGCGGATCGCACAACCGTCATTGCAGGTGAATCTTCCTCCGCGCAACAACGCGTTCCAACAGGACGCCGCCGATTTCAACCGATCATTGGAACAGCGAGTGGCGTCGAAATCCGACCAACGCAAACAACGTGTCGACAGAGGATTGCAGCGTTTCATCGACAGCCACATCGAGCTGCTCACCCAAGACGATGCTGTTTTACCGTCAGCGGACTTCAGCCCGTCGACCTTTATCGAAGCGGTCGCGACGAGCGAAGCTGGCGACGGTCAAATCAACATCGCGCACCGCCTGACGCTCGCCGATTGGATACGGACCGACGCTCCGCAACCGAATACGCTCGAATCCCAAACTCATGTTCTCGATGTTCGGTTAGACGCGGACGGCAAACTCGCCGTCGTCGACCTCATCTCGTACTCGGATTGGAATCAGGCAAGGTCGGTTCAGTGGTTCCTCGTTTACGAGGATACACAGTGGAAGTTTTATGATTGGCAACGGTTGGAATACGGCCGCCGCATCTCGGATGAGTACGCGTCATTCATCGTCGGCGATTCGCCTCGAGACCAGGGCTACGATAAAGCGTTGGTCGAACTCGCTCGGGCCAACACGATGTGGGGCGAAGGGCAACGCGACGAAGCGATCGCATTACTTCGCAAAACCGAACTCGCCATCATGTTGCCTTCTGACTATCCGGTGTTTGAGATCCGAGCCGCCTACACGTGGATGCAATTCGACAAGTACGACGAGGCGGCGCGGATACTCGAGTCCGTGAAAAGTCCTGACGCGAGGTGGGGAGTGTGGCCAACACTCGCGGTCTGCTATTGGAACATGCAGGACTACGACGCCACCTTGCGCGCCGCCGAACGGGCAGCACAACAATCACCCAACCACCCCAACGCTCAATGGATTCTCGCCGAAGCACTCAGTAAACTCGAACGCAACGACGAAGCCGCCGAACCTGCTCTCAGAGCGTCTCGAGTTTGCCCCAACGACTCGACCATTCTTAGCTGTGCGATCGCAAATCTGCGTGCGGAGAATGTCCCGACACTGGTCGATATCATCGCGGGAACCGATGACGAGACGCGATGGACTCAGCTTTTCTCAGTTACGACCAATAAAAACGCTGAGCTGACCGGAGCGATCATCAACGAACTGCGTCGTCGTCAAGATTTGCCGCCGGGCGTGCTGCTCATCGCGGAAGGGAATCGGCATGTCGCGCAAGACGAACCTGATGACGCGGCAGTTAAGTTTCTACGGGCCGAGGCAATCGCGAAGAACGACACCTTCCGAGAATCCGCAGCAGAGTACTACCTCGACGTCCGACTCCAACACGAGCAACTCGAACGGCTCTTCGACGAAATCAAAAGTCGCGACGACATGCATCGTCGCCTCGTGGCGAGAGCCTATGACGGTTACCTCGATTGCGACACCGAAGAGCTGCTTCGCAACCTAGACAATCTCAAAACGAAAACCAACGTTGGTTGGCTTACAGGCCTCGCCGGATGGGCGGCGTTCTACTCGGACGAGTACGAAGAGGCGGCAAAGCGAATCGACCAGTTCCTCCGATGGCGCAAAACGGAATCGGAGGACGCTGCAACAGACACGAATGATTCTGGTTCCTCCTCTACCGATTCGCAAAGTTCCGCCGACGAAGATTGTTTGAATGACGATGGCTGGATTGATGATGCCGCCGAGAGTCTCCTTGCGTCGTCGTTGCTCGAAACCCGGCGCCCATTGGAGGTCATCCAACGTTGGCCTGACGATCACTTCAAACACTCTCAACTCGGTAGCCATTACCGAATGTATGCAACTGACCTCGAGATTTCGGAGTTCATCGGCGCGACTGCCTCGACAGAATCCGACTCGGTTCGAGTCCTCCGGTTCGTACTCGGGGCTGGCCTTCTCTGGCGAAAAGGCGACGTTGCTACCGCCGCGAAGATGGAGCAAAAGGCGATCCGGCTGGCGAGCACGGTTTACTCACTCGACCCTGAGTACATCACCAGGGAGTTCGCCGATCAATTCGCCCACGACTTGGTGCAAACCGGGCATGTTCAGTCGGAGATGGATTTGACGACGTTGGGGATCGACGACATGCATGACCGCCGGAGCGTTCTCGAATCGGGAATCCGTGAGGCGATTCGCATCGGTGACCATCGACAGGTTGATGTTTGGTTGACGCACGCGCGCAATACCATCTCCGCGCCGGACTCACTCGACGGTTTTACACGTTTTGATTTGGGGGAGTACTTTCTAACCCAAGGAAACAAACGCCGGGCACTCGAACAGTTTCAAAAAAGCTTTCTAGCGAGCGAAGAGGAAAAGTGGGCTCAGGCTAGTCGTCTCGGTTACGTGATCCACACTTTTGTGCAGTTGGGCGAAGACGACGCTGCGATCGAGTGGATTGATCAACACGGACCCCGCGACGAGGAAATCCCCGCCCGAGCGATTGTCGCACTCGCTCAGGGCGACTTCGAAACCTTGCAACCTTACCTCGCTGCGGTACCGAAAGAGACGGCGATCGAATGGCTGCAGGATCAACCGCTCGCAACATTGCTCGACGGGCAGGCCGAGACAGTCGGCTTTCGTCGGTTGATCGAATCGTATCCGATACGAATTCCCTATCTGCCTGCGAAAGCATCAGGTTTTCTATTGCTTCAGGGAAAGATCAGAGTCAACCCCGACACGCTTGGCGGCAGATTCGAATCCGTTCTCGGCGAAGAGCTTTCGTTGACCTCCTTCTCGAACTCCGCTGCGGACGACGGCAAAGATCGCACTGAACAGTGGTTGTATGAATCGGAAAACGGGACACGCATCTTTGTGCGTCTTGAGACCTCTCGTTTCAAACTGCAGAAAACGCCTGCGTGGCTTCGTGATCGATTGCGTGGACCAACCACAAAACTGACGATCAGCATCGGCGACAGTAAACCTGACCCGGTACGCAGGCTCTTTGCACTAGCCGGCGGAATCGCAAACCAAAAGGCGATCGCGTTTCGTTGGCTGGATGACACGGATGTTTGGAGTGGCCCCGATCTGCGGGAGCAATTGAAATGGCGTGAACGCGCCCCAACCCAGTTCGCGAAATCATCGACGGATCTGGTCACGATTGCAGACGACGATGAAGAGGAGATCTCCATCGACATCAACGGGTGGAAAGACAAACTCTCGCAGTCGCAGGAAGAACTCACGGCGACGCTAGCTGTCTACGCCTGTGGTCTTACCGAGAAAATCCCGTGCTCGATACAACGTGTCGACGCGACCGAGTATGACATCTACGTCACCCCGCATCGTGACGGCGTTGCTCATCCACTCGTTCGCAGCGGCGTCACTTGCACGTGCGGCCCGTCGCAACTGCAGCCTCGTTAGAGCACTGTAAAGTTCGCCGGTCATTCCGTGATCAGTTTATGAGAGAAGTTCCGATCACCGCGTGATCGGCGACACTCGTTAAATTAACATCCCGTTGGCGAGTTTTGCTGCTTGGCAGTGAGCCCTGACTCAAGGCCATGACGCGTCCGATTTCCAGATGCGCTAACCTTTTAACAACGCATCGGCAAACGAGTCGGGATCGAACGCCGCCATGTCTTCCATGCCTTCACCCAGCCCGACAAACTTCACCGGCAACTGAAACTGCTCGCGGATCGGCAGAACGACGCCGCCTTTCGCGGAACCGTCCAATTTGGCGAGGACGATCCCCGTGCAGCCTGCCGCTTCGCTGAACCCTTTCGCCTGACTGATCGCGTTCTGGCCCGCCGTCGCGTCGAGCACCAACAACACTTCGTGCGGTGCGCCAGGCAAACGTTTGTCGATGACCTTGCGGATCTTTTGCAATTCCTGCATCAGGTTGCTTTGTGTTTGCAGCCGACCGGCGGTATCGATGATCGCGTAGTCGGCGCCGACCTCGATCGCTTTGTCGACCGTTTGATAGGCAACGCTCGCGGGGTCAGCGCCACTTTTTCCGGTTACGATTTCACACCCGATCCGGCCGGCCCAAATCGTAAGTTGTTCGACCGCGGCGGCGCGGAACGTGTCACCGGCGCCCAACACCAACGAGTGCCCGTTGGCGTGAAGATAGTGCGACAGCTTTCCGATCGACGTTGTCTTGCCGCTGCCGTTGACACCCACGACCAGCACCACTGTCGGCGGCGAATCATTCTTCGCCAATTCGCCGTGATCCTGTAGCAGTTGCGACCGGATTTCGTGCGTGATCGTTTGAATGACTTCCTCGAGATGGACCACACGTCCGCGATATTGCTTTGCCACCTCTTCGCGAATCTTGTTCGCAGGCCCTGT
Organism: Rhodopirellula sp. JB044; assembly: GCA_043101355.1. GTDB lineage: Bacteria > Planctomycetota > Planctomycetia > Pirellulales > Pirellulaceae > Rhodopirellula. Next base: position 5,054 of record JBICHZ010000280.1, on the reverse strand, counting down.
GCCCATGTCCGTCCGGATCAAACGAGCGAACAGTTCGCCGAGGAACTCTTCGTCGACGAGGCGTCCTTCACTCTTGAAAAGGTCACGGATGTCGGTCCCAAGAACGCGGCGCGTCTTCTGCAGCCCGCCTGCGATTTTCGACAAAAAACCGCTGCCCTGTTGCCCGTCGGACGAATCGGAAACGCTCGGAGCGTCCTCTGCAGCTTCGTTGGGTTCGTCGGTATCGCTCGTCTTTTTGGATCGCCAAAACGCCATCGTGATTCAGTTCCGCGTGGGATGAGTGGGAGCAGCTCAATCGAGTCAAAAGTTGGCCAATGATTGTGTCATCCCAACCGCAAATTCGCCACCCGTCCGCCCTGCAAACTTCAGCAGTCCGATACGATCATGACACGAAATCAACATCTCGCGCTTGTCAACCTGCTCGACTGCCTGACCGATCCCATTTTGGGAGGACGAAAGACTCGCTTCTGGTTGGGTGTGTTCGTGAACGAATGGTTGCCGTTTGTATTGGTCAGCTACGCCGTGCGAACATGAGTGAATGTTTGGCTGCGTTTGCGGTTGGTAATCGTGGCGGCGGACTTGATCGACACAGCCGTTACAACCGACAGGCATTCTGCTGCGGTGTTTGGGCAGGGTGGAAATTTTCGCGGTCGGAAGAATGAAATTGACCTACCTATTTCGATGCGAAACTACTTTTCTCCACCTTTCTCTCCCCCCGGGAAATGTACCAGATGGTCGCAAAAGATTCCGATTCCGAGTTTTTTCGTTGTCCCATCACGGCTGAGAATAGTTCCGCGTGGCTGCGAATTCGTCGCCGACGCGTGAACGTGCAATTGCAGGAGGCATCCATTGACGGGTTCACGATTTTGGTTTGTGCGGTGGACGCCACCCGGTTGCGGATTGGTGAACCGTGGATGTTGATGCACGACGGCGCGACGCTCGAAGTGCAGGCACAGTGGTTTTTCCAGGCTGCCGACGGCCGGGTGCAGATCGGGCTACGTCGGTTGAGAGATTTAACGCCGCCTCCGGTGATCGGTGGATGGATGCCTCGGGTCTTCTCACGTCCTCAGACGCCAGATTACTCTTCGAGTTCACTGGTGCTGACGTGCGGAGTTCTCGCCATGGTGCTCAGCCTCGCCCTGCCCGGCGTGGGCGATAAACTGGGCACCTCGTCACGGATTCAGTCCGCGATCAACGGACTCTATGGCGGGATACGCAGTGCGATCGGGAACTGGATTTAACGCCTCAGATTCGGCAAATCGCTGAACAAGCGTGTCGTTGTCATTGACGCTTTGGGGCGTGGGGCCGACAATCGGGTTTTCGATTCGCGTCGGTCGAACCGCTTGACCCACCCGTCCCCTCAAGAAAGCTCAAAAACCTTCGATGAGTACGATCCAGTCGCAAGATCCCGTTTTGTGGGAAGCCATGCAAGCCGAAGCCGCCCGACAGCAAGACGGGTTGGAAATGATCGCTAGCGAGAACTACACGAGTCCTGCGATTATGGAAGCGGCGGGCAGCGTTCTGACGAACAAATACGCCGAAGGATACCCGGGACGTCGCTACTATGGCGGTTGCGAACACGTCGATATCGTCGAACAGTTGGCGATCGACCGTGCGAAGGAGTTGTTCGGTGCCGAGGCGGCCAACGTGCAGCCGCACAGCGGATCGCAAGCAAACACAGCGGTTTATTTGGCGGCGCTCGAAGTGGGCGACACCGTCATGGGACTCGACCTCGCTCAGGGTGGGCACCTGACGCACGGAATGAAGCTGAACATTAGCGGTCGTCTGTATAACTTCATCAGCTACGGCGTCGACGAAAAAGAGCATCGCCTGGACTTTGACCAAATCGCAAAGCTCGCTCGCGAAAACAAACCGAAACTGATCGTCGCCGGTGCGAGCGCGTACCCGCGTGAAATTCCTCACGACAAGTTCAAAGAGATCGCGGACGAAGTCGGTGCGAAGTTGCTGGTCGACATGGCACACTACGCCGGTTTGGTCGCGGCGAAGATTCACAACAGTCCCGTGCCGTACGCGGATTACGTCACCACGACAACACACAAGACACTCCGCGGACCTCGCAGCGGTTTGATCATGTGCAAAGAAGAGCACTTGAAACTGGTCAACCGCAACGTGTTCCCGGGAACCCAAGGCGGCCCGTTGATGCACGTGATCGCCGGAAAAGCAATCTGCTTCGCCGAAGCAATGTCGGCCGAGTACCAAGCCTACGGTCGTTCGGTTGTCGAAAACGCGAAGACCCTCGCCGAGACCTTGGTGGCCCAAGGGTTGCGATTGGTCAGTGGCGGTACGGACAACCATTTGATGTTGGTCGACGTGACCACAGTCGGACTCGGTGGCAAACGTGCCGAAGCGATTCTCGACGCGTGTGGCATCACGGTGAACATGAACATGATTCCGTTTGACCAACGCAAACCGATGGACCCATCGGGGATCCGAATCGGCACGCCCGCCCTGACGACTCGCGGCATGGGCACCGCGGAAATGAAACGCATCGGCGAGTGGATCTATCAATCGCTCAAGAGCCCGGATGATTCGGCGCTGCACGATTCGATCCGTGGCGAGATCCGTGAAATGTGCACGAGCTTTCCCGTCCCCGCGGCGGCATCCGGCCAAACGTGTGGTGTTGCCTGATGAGTAGTCGCATTCTGATCGCAGACGACAACGTCGCCAATCGTGAACTCCTCGAGGCGTACCTGGCGACGGTGGATTGCGAGTTGGAGACCGCCGTTGACGGAGCTGACACGCTCGAAAAGGTCGAGTCTTTCAAACCGGATTTGATCCTGCTCGACGTGATGATGCCGAAACTCAGCGGGTTCGAGGTCTGCAAACAGCTCAAGGAAAATCCGAAAACCAGCGGGGTCATGATCCTGATGGTGACGGCGTTGAGTGAACTCGGTGACATCGAACGAGGTGTGTCCGCCGGCACCGACGATTTCCTCAGCAAACCGGTTAACCGGATCGAGTTGACCAAACGTGTTGAGAACATGCTCAAGCTCAAAGGCACGACCGACGAACTCGAGCGGTTGCGTCAGTACATCCAAGAAATGGAAGAACGCTAAGTTGCTCGAATCGCTCTGCCTGATGCCTCCACGAATCGGGCAAGTAAGGCGTGGGATCTCACCGGCTCCGACCGAAACACTGCTGCGACGACGCAGCGGTGTGCCGGTCTTGTTGCCGGTGCCACTGTTCTGGGATTGCCCACCGTGGCATACCTGGCCGCCGCTCGTTGCCCAAGCGGTCTTTCAGGCAATGCAGTCCCGAGGCGTTCTTGTCTCGGCACTCGAGAGTGAACTCGGACGCTCGCCGACCGCAACGGCCGAGTCGGGCGATCCGCCCGATTGTGAACTCGGGATTCCTCGTTTGATGCCCTATCGGAACGAACGATACGGTGTCTCGGAAGTCGACTTTGACCACGCGATGGTGGTCGACATGCATCTCGCGCCGCTGCGTGATTCATCGGGACGTTTCGCGTACTCGGCGGCAAGGCTAGGCCGGTGGGAAGCAACGCCGGATGATCAACCGCTGTCCGGTGGCGGTTGGATCCCCGCGATGACGTTGCCGCCCGATGTGAAGGATCTCAAGTCGTTGCAATCGAAGGTGCTGCAACTTCGAAGTTTGTCTCCGCACGCTGCGGCGATAATCAGCGTGACACCGGAATGGATCGACGACCATTTGGAAGATCTGATTGCGGCCGAGCCCGATGCGATCTTAATCCGGTTGGGTCAAATCCGAATGACCGGCATCGCCTTCGCTCAGTTCACACAACGACTTTTGCATCGCGTCGAGACGATCGAAAAATTGCCGATTTGGTTGGTTCCGCCCAAGTCGCTGGCGAAGAAACCGCTCGGCGTTTCCGATTCGGTCAAGACGATCGCACTCGGCGTCTCAGCGATCGCGATTGACAGTTGGCTCGACGAAGTCATCGAGGAGTTCAACGAAATCGAGTTGCCCGCCTCGTACGTCTCCGATCCGTTACAAACGGTCACCGTGGAAGTCGAAGAAATTCTTCAACGACGCTTCGATCCTGATTTAGAGAATTTCACAGGGCTACTATCGACGCTCGTCCACGATCGCCCGCGAGATTTGTTGGGAACGTTTGATCCTGAAATCGCGGAGATTTTAAACCTACCCTGCGTCGGACGGTTATCGTCGTAGCTGGACTCGCCAGAGTTCAGACGTCCCACCATCGGAACACCTCCGAAGTCTCGGCGACTCCGGCTACGAGGTTAAGACCGATTCGCGGGACGCAGATTAACGTAGCTGGACTCGCCAGAGTTCAGACCTCGCACCATCGGAACACCCCCGAAGCCTTGGCGGCTCCGGCTACGGGGTTAAGACCGATTCACGCGACGAAGATCAACGTAGCTGGACTCGCCAGAGTTCAGGCTTCGCACCATTGGAATACCTCCGAAGTCTCGGCGACTCCGGCTACGAGGTTAAGACCGATTCGCGCGACCAAGATCAACGTAGCTGGACTCGCCAGAGTTCAGACCTCGCACCATCGGAACACCTCCGAAGTCTCAGCGGCACCGGCTACGAGGTTAAGACCGATTCACGCGACGCAGATCAACGTAGCTGGACTCGCCAGAGTTCAGACGCCCCACCATCGGAACACCTCCGAAGTCTCGGCGACCAGGGCTTCCAACATCAGATTTCCTTGCGTTTATCAAGAAGTCGTTTCGTTGAAACGTGGACCGTTCGTTTGTTGCCCTTCTTCTTCGGTGGCGGCTTCTTCGGGCCGCGGACAGATTTTTTCGTTCCACCCACCAGCACACGACCCACCCCGAACCCAACGCACCAAAAACCACCGTCATCACATCCACCCCTTGGACTGCGGCGGCATGACGCCGCTTTTCGTTTCACCCACCAACACACGAACCACCCCAATCCCCACGCACCAAAAACCACCGTCATCCCATCCAGCCACCCACGCGAGGCATGCCTCGCCACCCCCAATAGCGGCGGCATGCCGCCGCACTCGGGTGCCCGGCATGGGCCTGAACATAACAAATGAAACGGATTGGACGGACTGAGTG